>NZ_JBRJGQ010000003.1:0-407727 GCF_053628575.1 Roseovarius sp. MBR-51 | reverse complement strand
CGCGCCGATCGCCATGGAAGACGGCCTGCGTTTCGCCATCCGCGAAGGCGGCCGCACCGTCGGCGCCGGCGTCGTGTCGAAGATCATCGAGTAACGTCTGATCCGCTCTCAGTTTTAAGGGGCGTGCGGGTCACTGCACGCCCCTTTTGCATTCTGGAGCCGGATATGAAACGCATTTTCAAGTATTTCGAGACGCGGATTGAGGCCTATCCCGCGTCTCCGCCGAGTCAGCCCCCGTCGCGGTTCTGGCCGTTTCTGTGGCATTACGCACGTCCCGTGGCCCCATGGCTCATCGCCATGTCGGTGGCCTCGGCGGTCTTTGCCGCCGTCGAGATTATTTTGCTGGGATACCTTGGCACGCTGGTCAACCGCATGGCGGAACTGGGACCAGAACGGTTTCTAGGCGAGGAGGCCACGCGGCTTGGCGGGATGGGTGTTCTCCTGCTCGTCGTCCTGCCATTGCTCAGCGTGATTGGCGCATTGATCATGTATCAGGCTTTGATGGGCAACTTTCCACAGCGCATCCGTTGGCAAGGGCATCGTTGGCTCTTGGGTCAGTCGATGGGCTATTTTCAGGAAGAGTTCGCCGGGCGCATCGCCACGCGGCTGATGCAGACTGCGCTCGCCGTGCGCGAGACGGTAATGAAGCTGATGGACGTGGCGGTCTATATTCTTGCCTATTTCATCGGCACGCTGGTTCTGGCGGGAACGCAGGATATTCGACTGGCCGCGCCCTTTGCCATCTGGGCGCTGTGTTATGGCGCGCTCTTGGGCATGATCGTGCCCCGGCTGGGGCATGTGGCGCAGGAGCAGGCGCATGCGCGCGCTGACATGACTGGGCGGATTGTGGACAGCTATACCAATATTGCCACGGTCAAGCTCTTTAGCCATGCCGCGCGTGAAGAGGCCTATGCCCGCGCCGGGCTGGACGGATTCCTGCAAACCGTCCACCGGCAAATGCGGCTTGTGGCGGTCCAGGACATGTCGGTCAACTTGCTCAACGCCCTTTTGACCGGGGCGGTGACGGGGCTGGGACTCTGGCTTTGGGTGCAGGGGCGCATTGATCTTGGGGCCTTGGCAGTAGCCATTCCGCTCGCCTTGCGGCTTGGGAATATGTCGCATTGGATCATGTGGGAGTTTGCCGCGCTCTTTGAGAATATCGGCACGGCGCGAGATGGTCTGGCCACCCTGGGCCTGCCACGCACGGTGCAAGACGCGCCGGATTCAAAGCCGTTGGTGGTGAGCCGGGGTGATATTCGGTTCGAAGCGGTCCGGTTTGTATATGATCGTTCTGGTATGCAAAAAGCGCCAGTGATCGACGGGCTCGACCTCACGCTCGCACCGGGCGAGAAGGTTGGGCTGGTCGGGCGTTCGGGGGCGGGGAAATCAACCCTCATCAATCTCTTGCTCCGGTTTCATGACGTGAGTTCGGGGCGTATCCTGATCGACGGGCAAGACGTTTCGGCCGTCACGCAGGACAGTCTGCGCGCGGCCATCGGGGTGGTGACACAGGATACGGCTCTTCTGCATCGCTCAGTACGCGAGAATATCGCCTATGGCCGTCCTGACTCCACCGAAACCGAGGTCATGGCCGCTGCTGATCTGGCTGAGGCGCGTGTGTTCATTGCCGGGTTGGAGGATACCAAGGGGCGGCAGGGGCTGGCTGCGCATGTCGGCGAAAGGGGTGTCAAGCTCTCGGGGGGGCAGCGTCAGCGGATCGCCATCGCGCGTGCCGCGCTCAAGGATGCACCCATCCTTGTGCTCGATGAGGCGACATCAGCGCTGGACTCCGAGGTGGAAGCGGCGATTCAGGCGCAGCTTTACCGGCTGATGCAGGGCAAGACGGTCATCGCCATCGCGCACAGGCTTTCGACCATTTCGGCGATGGATAGGTTGGTGGTGATGGACGAAGGGCGGATCGTCGAGCAAGGCACGCATGCGGCCCTGTTGTCGCAGGGGGGGCTATACGCGCGTCTCTGGGCGCGGCAATCGGGTGGTTTCCTGATGGATTGAGCGGAAGGGGCGTTATGGGTCACTCTGTCGCGCCTGCGTCAACACGCGGAGGTTTGGTTTCAAATGCAGCATGGGTGCAGGCGGTGACGTCCAGTGGTGCGGATTCTCAATAGAAATCAAGCGCTCTGGTATATGCTGCATCTGCGAAAAACGGATTGCATGCCGTTGTATTCCGTTAAGTCATTGAAATATTGACTTTATTTCTATGTCTGGCAGGCTGTACTGACGGCGCGGGCAGGGGACTGCTGTGCGCTCTCGGCGGCACCTATTCAGGAGGGCACGGCATGGGCGGTATACTCAAGGGAATGCGAGTGGTCGAAGGGTCGGCCTTTGTCGCGGTGCCGCTGGCGGGGATGACGCTGGCGCAAATGGGGGCTGAGGTGATCCGCTTTGATCGGATCGGTGGCGGGTTGGATGCAGGCCGCTGGCCGTTGGCACCCTCGGGCCAGAGCCTCTTTTGGGCGGGGTTGAACAAGGGCAAGAAATCCGTCGCCGTGGATATGAGCCGACCGGAGGGGCAGGAGTTGGTAACGCGGATTGTCACCGCACCGGGCGAGGATGCGGGGCTTTTCCTGACCAATCTGCGGGTGCGCGGCTGGATGGATTACGACACCCTCAGCCAGCACCGCGCCGATCTGGTGATGGTCACGCTGATGGGGGATCGGCATGGCCGCCCGGCGGTGGATTACACGGTCAATCCGTCCCTGGGGATACCCGAGATGACTGGCCCGGTGGGCTGGCCCGAACCCGTGGCGCATGCGCTGCCCGCATGGGATATTGCGGCGGGACATCTCGTGGTGTCCTCGCTCTTGGCGGCAGAGCGCGAGCGTCTGCGAAAGGGCAGTGGGCAGGAGGTGGAATTGTCGCTCAAGGATGTGGCAGCGGCCACCATCGGCCATCTGGGCCTGATTGGCGATGCTGCGGTCAATGACAAGGAACGCGGCAAGTCGGGCAACGCGCTCTACGGCGCCTACGGTCAGGATTTTCTATGTGCCTGCGGGCGGCGGGTGATGGTGATTGGCCTTACCCATCGGCAATGGCGCGGGCTGGTCAAGGCCACGGGCACCGAGGCCGCGATGGAGGCACTGGCCGCACGCAGCGGGCGCAATTTGAACGACGAGGGCAATCGCTGGCACCTGCGCCGAGAGATCACGGCAATCCTGCGGCCATGGTTCGCGGCGCGGGAACTCAGCAGCTTTGCCGACGCGTTCGATGCGGCGGGCCTGACATGGTCAGTGTTTCGCTCCGTGCGCGAGGCTCTGGCCGAGGATTCGGACCTGAGCGAGGACAATCCGATGTTCAAGCTCTTGATGCAGCCGGGGCTTGGTCGTTTCCCGGTGCCGGGGCATCCAGCGCGTTTTTCGGCCCATGAGCGCGTGGCGGCGCAACCCGCGCCGCAGCTTGGCGCGCAGACCGAAGAGGTTTTGGGCGAGGTGGCCGGACTAAGCGATACGGAGATCGCTCGCCTCTTTGACACAGGCATCGTGCAAAGCCCACGCTACGGGGCCCGTCCGGCGGCCTGAACAGGAAATTGTGGATTTCCTACCGAATTCAGGCCGATGACGCTTGATTCCCGATCCAAGCTGGCGTAATCCGGCGCTCGGCCTTAGGGGTATAGCTCAGCTGGTAGAGCGACGGTCTCCAAAACCGTAGGTCGCGGGTTCGAACCCTGCTGCCCCTGCCAAACCTCCAGAACCTTGGATCTATATGGGCGATTTGCGAGTAGAATCGCGCGCCGTCTGGTTCGGCTGTGATTTGGCTGATCTGGCGCAATCGAAGCAGAACTTGGTTCGTTAAGTCTGTTTGGCGGTCTGCGCACCTCAAAGACGCAACGAATACAGCTAAAATGCGGTTAAATTTGGACATGCCGCTTTTTGGCCGCTGGCGTGACATTTTTCTGCCGCAATTGCGCCGCATGGTGACCACTTATCGGTTTCGAGGTCCGGGGGGACTGAAGCCGATCTGCGTGGGGGCGCGGGCGAAACAGGGGAATAGCTGCCATGGAAACGCATTTGCCGCGGGTTCACGACCCGAAGACGTATTTTTCACATCATAACACTGAATTTGAGGGACGGGCACCGCGAGATGCCGCTTCAACGGAACAAGCCGTTGAAAATGCCATTACGACAATTCGTGAGATATTGACCGAAGAGCGACGCAAGACGCGCCGCAATGCTCTGCCGGAACTGGCGCCGCACGTGCCGGTTGAGTATCTTGAACCGGTCAAGGCAAAGGGAGTTGCTCGTCGCGTCAGTCTTTTGTCGCGGATCAAGTCGCTGCGCCCCAGTAGGTTGGAGGTCAAACCACACCACGCTGGATGGCTCGCAGCCTTTGCGTTGGTTTGGTGGCAACCTTTGCCCGTGCTGATCGCCATGTTTATCGGATTCTTATTGGTCTTCCTAGGCTACGCCATTTTTGGGCCCGAGCGCATGACCCAGGTGCGGTCACGGCTGCTGCGGTGGTTTCCCCGTGGTTTCGCTTTTCGTCCTGCCATGCCCGAACTCAAGCTGCGTCGGGAACCGCAACCGGATATCTTTGAAGATCTTCCCGATCCGTTTGATCGGATCGCGCATAAATCGCGCTGATGTAATGGGCAGGGGGCGACAGCCTTCTGCCCTTGAACTTGCGGGCCAGCCCGCGTATGTCGCGCTGAACAATGATATCAGAGAAGACAGCGCAGATGGCACGCACGAATCCGCTTCAATTCATTCAGCAGGTCCGCTCGGAAGTGGCCAAGGTCGTGTGGCCTACCCGCCGTGAGGTTGTGCTGACCACTGTCATGGTGTTCATCATGGCAACGATTACGGCGATCTTCTTTGCGTTGGTCGATCTTGGTATCCGCAGTGGTCTCCAAGGGGTGCTGAGCCTGTTTGGCTGAACCGGCGAAAATCTTGCTCAGGCTCTTGAATTCGCAGGCAATCAGGGGTAGTTGACCCCACACTCTGAAACATGGCGCGCGGCGATTCGTGTTGCGCGCCGATTTTTGTTTTAGATGATGAAGGCCCAAGGGTCTGAAAGAATACGGAAATCCGGTCTTGGTATCGGTAAGAACAAAGGCGTAGGGCGACGATGGCAAAGCGGTGGTACTCGGTCAGTGTTCTCTCGAATTTTGAGAAGAAGATTGCCGAGCAGATCAGACAATCTGTCGTCGAGAACGGCCTTGAGGATGAAATCGATGAGGTTCTGGTCCCCACCGAAGAGGTGATCGAAATCCGTCGTGGCAAAAAGGTAACGGCCGAGCGTCGGTTTATGCCCGGTTATGTGCTCGTGCATATGGAAATGTCGGATCGTGGCTATCACCTGATCAGCTCGATCAACCGTGTGACGGGATTTCTGGGGCCGCAGGGCCGCCCGATGCCGATGCGCGATGCGGAGGTGAATGCGATTCTCAACCGTGTGCAGGAGGGCGAAGAGAGCCCACGCACCCTGATCCACTTTGAGATTGGCGAGAAGGTCAAGGTCAACGACGGTCCGTTCGAAGACTTTGATGGCATGGTCGAGGAGGTTGATGAAGATAATCAGCGCCTCAAGGTGTCGGTGTCGATCTTTGGTCGGGAAACCCCGGTCGAGTTGGAATTCACTCAGGTCACGAAGCAGATGTGATCCGGGTTGCCCGGTAGCGCCTGAGGGCGAGCCGGGCAGGAGCCGTGGGAGGCGAGGTGGCCGCGGCCACCGGACCGCACCACACAACGAGAGAGCCAGAGGGGCGCGCCCCAATGGTGTTGGACCAAAAGGAGAGGCCATATGGCCAAGAAACTTATCGGGACGCTCAAGCTTCAGGTGAAAGCCGGGCAAGCCAACCCCAGCCCGCCCGTCGGCCCTGCATTGGGTCAGCGCGGCATCAACATCATGGAATTCTGCAAGGCGTTCAACGCCAAGACTGCAGATCTTGAGCCGGGTGCCCCGTGCCCGACCGTGATTTCCTATTATCAGGACAAGTCCTTTGAATTGGCAATCAAGACGCCGCCGGCGTCCTATTACCTGAAGAAGGCTGCCAAGCTTCAGTCCGGGTCCAAGACCCCCGGTCGTGCCGCTGCTGGCAATGTGACCATCGCGCAGGTGCGTGAGATCGCAGAAGCCAAGTGGAAAGACCTGAACGCGAACGATATCGACGCCGCCATGCAGATCATTCTGGGCAGCGCGCGTTCCATGGGCATCGAGGTGAAATAAGATGGCAAAGCTTGGAAAACGGACCCGCGCCCTGCGTGAAACTTTTGAGGGCAAGGACAATCTCAGTGTTGAAGATGCGATTTCGCTGATCAAGGGCTGTGCGACTGCGAAATTCGATGAAACTGTCGAGATTTCGATGAACCTCGGGGTTGACCCGCGTCACGCGGATCAGATGGTCCGTGGGGTCGTCGGCCTGCCCAATGGCACCGGCAAGACCGTGCGCGTCGCCGTTTTTGCGCGTGGCGCAAAGGCTGACGAAGCGCTGGCCGCCGGAGCCGATATCGTCGGTGCCGAAGATCTGATGGAAACCGTGCAGAGCGGCAAAATCGAGTTTGATCGCTGCATTGCGACACCGGACATGATGCCCGTCGTGGGCCGTCTGGGCAAAGTTCTTGGCCCACGTAACCTGATGCCCAACCCCAAGGTCGGAACAGTGACCATGGATGTGGCGCAGGCGGTCAAGGATGCCAAGGGCGGTCAGGTCCAGTTCAAGGCTGAAAAAGCCGGTGTCGTTCACGCCGGTATTGGCAAGGCGTCGTTTGACGAGGCCAAATTGGCCGAGAATGTGCGCGCCTTTGTGTCTGCCGTTCAACGTGCGCGACCGACCGGTGCCAAAGGCACGTATGTCAAGAAGATTTCGCTCTCGTCCACCATGGGCGCAGGGGTCACCGTCGACATCAATAGCGCTGTCGTCGAATAAGAATTTGCGTCCGGATCTTTTGATCCGGGGGCGAACGGCAGGGCTGCACGTCAGCCCTGTCCTGTCCGAGACGGAGGGTTCAGGCATTCGCCTGAATAAATCCTTCCTGAGATGGGGAACGAGATGAGATTTCCAGCCGGGGCATTTGCTCTCGGGTGATCTTGGCCTCGGGACCCGTGTTTTGGACCCGAACGCCGATCCTTCGGGAAAGGCAAAAACTGAGCCGGGGGGAGACCCCCAAATTTGGAGTGAAACTGTGGATAGAGCCCAGAAAGAGAAAGTGGTCGAAGAACTCGGCCAGATCTTTGAAAGCTCTGGCGTTGTAGTGGTCGCCCACTACGCGGGTCTTACAGTTGCCGAAATGCAGGATCTGCGTGCCCGCGCCCGTGCGGCAGAGGCATCAGTTCGTGTAGCCAAGAACAAGCTCGCCAAGATCGCCCTTGAGGGCAAGCCGTGCGCAAGCATTGCAAACTACCTCACGGGCATGACCGTGCTTACCTACTCCGAAGACCCTGTGGCAGCTGCCAAAGTGTCTGAGGACTTTGCCAAGGTGAACAAAAAGTTCGAAATCCTTGGTGGGGCCATGGGTGGCACGGCTCTGAACCGGGCCGGTGTTGAAGCCGTGTCGAAAATGCCTTCGCGTGACGAGCTTATTGCTTCGATCGTGGGCTGTATCGGCGCACCTGCTTCGAACATCGCCGGTGCGATTGGCGCACCTGCTTCGAATATCGCGGGCATCCTTTCGACGATCATCGAAAAGGCCGAGGCCGCGTAAGGCAAACTGTAATCACCGCGTAGGGGTTTACTTCCCGACGTTGGAACACATCTAGAGAACGGAAAGAGTCAAAAAATGGCTGATCTGAAGAAACTGGCAGAAGAGATCGTTGGTCTGACGCTTCTCGAAGCACAAGAACTGAAAACCATCCTCAAGGACGAGTATGGCATTGAGCCCGCAGCCGGTGGCGCGGTCATGATGGCTGGCCCGGCGGGCGATGCTGGCGGATCGGAAGCTGAAGAGCAGACCGAATTCGACGTCATCCTGAAGTCGGCTGGCGCATCCAAGATCAACGTGATCAAGGAAGTGCGTGCCATCACCGGTCTGGGCCTGAAAGAAGCCAAAGACCTGGTCGATGCCGGCGGCAAAGCCGTCAAAGAGCAAGTGTCCAAGGACGAAGCAGACGACATCAAAGCCAAGCTCGAAGCAGCTGGCGCAGAAGTCGAAATCAAGTAATCCGTGCCGGGGCAACCCGGACAGGATTTTGCGGCTGGATCCGGGGTTTCCCGGTTCCGGCCAAACCTGTCTCAGAGAGGCCCTGCAACAGTCGGGGGTTTTCTAAGGCGAGGTTTATACGATCGGGAGGCCGTCATTGGGACGATGGCCATGAATGGATCAAACCCAGCCGTCTCGGATGGACGCGGTGCTGAGCCCCAACAGCACGCGCGACCGGTGAGAAATGAAAGGTGACATCGACCATGGCTCAAAGCTATCTTGGCCAGAAACGTTTGCGCAAATATTATGGCAAAATCCGCGAAGTGTTGGAGATGCCGAACCTCATCGAGGTGCAGAAATCCTCGTATGACCTGTTCCTGAAATCCGGTGATCAGCCCCAACCGCAGGACGGTGAGGGGATCAAAGGCGTGTTCCAATCAGTCTTCCCGATCAAGGATTTCAACGAGACCAGCGTGCTGGAATTCGTCAGCTATGAGCTTGAGAAGCCGAAGTATGACGTTGAGGAATGCATGCAGCGCGACATGACCTATGCCGCGCCTCTCAAGGTCAAGCTGCGTCTGATTGTGTTCGATATCGACGAAGATACCGGCGCGAAATCTGTCAAGGACATCAAGGAGCAAGACGTGTTCATGGGCGATATGCCCTTGATGACACCGAATGGCACCTTTGTCGTGAACGGCACTGAGCGGGTGATCGTATCCCAGATGCACCGGAGCCCCGGCGTGTTCTTTGACCACGACAAGGGCAAGACCCACTCTTCAGGCAAACTTTTGTTCACCTGCCGGATCATTCCCTATCGCGGCTCTTGGCTCGATTTCGAATTCGACGCCAAGGATATCGTGTTCGCGCGGATCGACCGCCGTCGGAAACTGCCGGTGACGACGCTGCTCTATTCGCTTGGTCTGGATCAAGAAGGCATCATGAATGCCTATTATGATACGGTCGATTACAAGCTGAAAAAGAAAAAGGGTTGGGTCACCAAATTCTTCCCTGAGCGGGTTCGTGGCACACGTCCGACCTATGATCTGATCGACGCCAAAACCGGCGAAGTGATTTTTGAAGCGAGCAAGAAAATCACTCCGCGTGCCGTCAAACAGTTGATTGATGAGGGCACCGTTTCGGAATTGCTGGTTCCGTTCGAGCATATTGTCGGCAAATTCGTGGCGCGTGACATCATCGACGAGGAAACCGGCGCGATCTATGTCGAGGCGGGTGACGAGCTGACGCTGGAATATGACAAGGCTGGCGAGATTTCTGGCGGTACGCTGCAGGATCTTCTGGATGCTGGGATCACCGACATTCCGGTGCTGGATATTGATGGTATCAACGTGGGTGCCTATATCCGCAACACCATGGCAGCGGACAAGAACATGAACCGCGAAAGCGCGCTCATGGACATCTACCGTGTCATGCGGCCGGGCGAGCCGCCCACCGAAGAGGCGTCGGCGGCTCTGTTCGACACGCTGTTCTTTGACTCGGAGCGTTATGATCTCTCGGCAGTTGGCCGGGTCAAGATGAACATGCGTCTGAACCTCAACAAGCCTGACACTCAGCGCACGCTGGACCGTGACGATATCGTGGCCTGCGTCAAGGCTCTGGTTGAGCTGCGCGATGGCAAGGGGGACATCGATGACATCGATCACCTCGGCAACCGCCGGGTGCGTTCGGTTGGCGAATTGATGGAGAACCAGTATCGCGTGGGTCTTTTGCGAATGGAACGCGCGATCAAAGAGCGTATGTCATCGGTCGAGATCGACACGGTGATGCCGCAGGATCTGAT
Organism: Roseovarius sp. MBR-51; assembly: GCF_053628575.1. NCBI lineage: Bacteria > Pseudomonadati > Pseudomonadota > Alphaproteobacteria > Rhodobacterales > Roseobacteraceae > Roseovarius > Roseovarius sp. MBR-51. Next base: position 397,833 of record NZ_JBRJGQ010000003.1, on the reverse strand, counting down.
CAACGCCAAGCCAGCCGCTGCCGCTGTGCGTGAATTCTTCGGTTCCTCGCAGCTGTCGCAGTTCATGGACCAGACCAACCCGCTGTCGGAAGTCACCCACAAGCGTCGCCTTTCGGCGCTCGGGCCGGGCGGTCTAACACGCGAGCGCGCGGGCTTTGAGGTGCGCGACGTGCACCCGACCCACTACGGTCGCATGTGCCCGATTGAGACGCCGGAAGGGCCGAACATCGGTCTGATCAACAGTCTCGCCACCTTTGCGCGGGTCAACAAATATGGCTTTATCGAAACACCTTACCGCAAGGTGATCGACGGTCAGGTGACGGACGAAGTGCAATACATGTCCGCCACCGAGGAAATGCGTCACACCGTGGCGCAGGCCAACGCCAACCTCGACGAGGATGGCCGGTTCGTCAACGATCTGGTCTCGACCCGTCAGTCGGGCGAATACATGCTCGCGCCGCGCGAGAGTGTGGACCTGATCGACGTTAGCCCCAAACAGCTTGTGTCGGTTGCGGCCTCGCTCATTCCCTTCCTTGAGAATGACGACGCGAACCGTGCCTTGATGGGGTCGAACATGCAGCGTCAGGCGGTGCCGACGCTGCGCGCCGAGGCTCCGCTTGTGGGAACAGGGATCGAGGGCGTCGTGGCCCGCGACTCGGGTGCTGCGATTATGGCCAAACGTGCCGGTGTGATTGACCAAGTCGATGCGCAGCGGATCGTGGTTCGCGCCACAGAGGATCTTCAGATTGGTGATCCGGGCGTTGATATCTACCGCATGCGCAAGTTCCAGCGCTCGAACCAGAATAGCTGTATCAATCAGCAGCCGCTGGTCAAAGTCGGTGATACCGTTCTCAAGGGTGAAGTCATCGCCGATGGTCCCTGTACCGATATGGGCGAACTGGCGCTTGGCAAGAACGTGATCACGGCCTTCATGCCGTGGAACGGCTATAACTACGAAGACTCGATCCTGATCTCCGAGCGGATCGTGCGCGATGACGTCTTTACCTCGATCCATATCGAGGAATTCGAGGTTGCCGCCCGCGATACCAAGCTTGGGCCGGAAGAGATCACCCGCGATATCCCCAATGTTGGTGAGGAAGCTCTGCGCAACCTCGACGAGGCGGGCATCGTTTATATCGGCGCGGACGTCGAGCCGGGCGATATCCTTGTGGGCAAGATCACCCCGAAGGGCGAAAGCCCGATGACGCCGGAGGAAAAACTCCTCCGCGCCATCTTTGGCGAAAAGGCCAGCGACGTGCGCGATACCTCGTTGCGAGTCAAGCCGGGTGACTATGGCACGGTCGTTGAGGTGCGTGTGTTCAATCGCCACGGCGTTGAAAAGGACGAGCGCGCGCTTCAGATCGAGCGGGAAGAGGTCGAGCGTCTGGCGCGCGACCGCGACGACGAGTTGGCGATTCTGGATCGCAATATCTACGCTCGTCTGCGTACTCTCATCCTCGGAAAGATGGCTGTCAAAGGCCCCAAGGGCGTCAAGGCCAACTCGGACATCACCGAAGAGTTGCTCTCGACGCTGACCAAGGGTCAGTGGTGGCAGCTTGCCCTAAAGGACGAGGCTGACGCAAAGATCGTCGAAGCGCTGCATGATCAGTACGAGGCGCAGAAGCGCACGCTGGATGCACGGTTCGAGGACAAGGTCGAGAAGGTGCGCCGTGGCGACGATCTGCCGCCGGGCGTCATGAAGATGGTCAAAGTCTTTATCGCGGTCAAGCGCAAGCTCCAGCCGGGTGACAAGATGGCCGGTCGTCATGGCAACAAGGGTGTTGTCTCCAAGGTGATCCCGATCGAGGACATGCCATTCCTCGCGGACGGCACGCCGGTCGATATCTGTCTCAATCCTTTGGGCGTGCCGTCGCGTATGAACGTGGGGCAAATCCTCGAGACGCATATGGGCTGGGCTGCGCGCTCTCTTGGTCTCAAGATCGACGAAGCGCTGCAGGAATATCGCCGTTCTGGCGATCTGACTCCTGTGCGTGAAGCGATGCGCATTGCGTATGGCGATGATGTCTATGCCGAAGGGATCGAGGGCATGGATGAGACCACATTGGTCGAGTCTGCCAGCACCGTAACCAACGGTGTGCCGATTGCCACCCCGGTCTTTGACGGGGCCAAAGAGGCGGATGTCAACGACGCGCTGCGGCGTGCCGGGTTTGACACGAGCGGTCAGTCGGTGCTGTTTGACGGGCGCTCGGGCGAGCAGTTCTCGCGTCCTGTGACCGTTGGCATCAAGTATCTGCTCAAACTGCATCACCTTGTCGATGACAAGATCCACGCACGCTCGACTGGGCCGTACAGCCTTGTCACGCAGCAGCCTCTGGGCGGTAAAGCCCAGTTTGGCGGCCAGCGGTTCGGGGAAATGGAGGTCTGGGCACTTGAGGCCTATGGTGCCGCCTACACCCTGCAAGAGATGCTGACCGTCAAGTCGGATGACGTGGCGGGCCGGACCAAGGTCTATGAGAGCATCGTCAAAGGCGAGGACAATTTCGAGGCCGGGATTCCGGAATCGTTCAACGTGCTCGTCAAAGAGGTCCGGGGCCTTGGCCTCAACATGGAACTCCTGGATGCGGAGGAAGATGAGTAAGCGCCGCGCACCGGACCCTTTCACAGGGTCCGGTCCGTTTTCTTGTCAAGAGAACGGCGTTTCACCGCCTTCCTCCGCCAGTCTTTAAGGATTTGAAAATGAACCAGGAACTGACAAACAACCCGTTCAACCCTGTGGCCCCGACCAAGGTGTTCGACGAAATCAAGGTCAGCCTTGCCAGCCCGGAGCGTATCCTCAGCTGGTCCTATGGCGAGATCAAGAAGCCCGAAACCATCAACTATCGCACGTTCAAGCCCGAGCGTGACGGTCTCTTTTGCGCGCGGATCTTTGGCCCGATCAAGGATTACGAATGCCTCTGCGGCAAATACAAGCGCATGAAGTATCGCGGCGTTGTCTGTGAGAAATGCGGTGTCGAGGTTACGCTGCAAAAGGTCCGGCGCGAGCGTATGGGCCATATCGAGTTGGCCGCGCCCTGCGCCCATATCTGGTTCCTGAAATCGCTGCCCTCGCGCATCGGTCTCATGCTGGATATGACACTGCGCGATCTGGAGCGGGTGCTCTATTTCGAGAACTATGTGGTGATCGAGCCCGGTCTGACCGACCTGACCTATGGCCAGATGCTGACCGAAGAAGAGTTCATGGATGCGCAGGATGCCTATGGCATGGACGCCTTTACCGCCAATATCGGCGCTGAAGCGATCCGCGAGATGCTCCAGAACATCGACCTCGAGAATGAGGCGGAGCAACTGCGCGCCGATCTCAAGGAAGCCACCGGCGAACTGAAGCCCAAGAAGATCATCAAGCGCCTCAAGGTGGTTGAGTCCTTCATCGAATCCGGCAACCGCCCGGAATGGATGGTGATGACGGTGATTCCGGTCATTCCGCCCGAACTGCGCCCGCTGGTGCCGTTGGATGGCGGCCGCTTTGCCACGTCTGATCTCAACGACCTCTATCGTCGGGTGATCAACCGCAACAACCGCCTTAAGCGGCTCATCGAGCTGCGCGCGCCTGATATCATCGTGCGCAACGAAAAGCGGATGTTGCAGGAATCGGTCGATGCGCTGTTTGACAACGGCCGTCGTGGCCGGGTCATTACCGGTGCCAACAAGCGCCCGCTGAAATCGCTTTCGGATATGCTCAAAGGCAAGCAGGGCCGCTTCCGCCAGAACCTTTTGGGCAAGCGGGTCGACTTCTCGGGTCGTTCGGTGATCGTGACCGGTCCGGAGCTCAAATTGCATCAGTGCGGTCTACCCAAGAAGATGGCGCTCGAGCTGTTCAAGCCGTTCATCTACTCGCGGCTTGAGGCCAAGGGCCTGTCGAGCACTGTGAAACAGGCCAAGAAACTGGTGGAGAAAGAGCGTCCCGAGGTTTGGGACATTCTGGATGAGGTCATCCGCGAGCATCCCGTGATGCTCAACCGGGCACCGACCTTGCACCGCTTGGGCATTCAGGCGTTCGAGCCGGTGCTGATCGAGGGCAAGGCGATCCAGCTGCATCCCCTGGTCTGTTCGGCCTTCAACGCCGACTTTGACGGCGACCAGATGGCTGTACACGTTCCGCTGAGCCTTGAGGCCCAGTTGGAAGCGCGTGTGTTGATGATGTCCACCAACAACGTCCTGTCGCCCGCCAACGGTGCGCCGATCATCGTTCCGTCGCAGGACATGATCCTTGGCCTCTATTACGTCACGCTGCAGCGGGACGGCATGAAGGGTGAAGACATGGTGTTCTCGTCCTTGGGCGAGGTCCAGCATGCGCTCGACGCAGGCGAAGTGCATCTGCATGCCAAGGTCACCGTCCGGGTTCCTCAGATCGACGAGCATGGCAACGAGGTCATGGTGCGGGCCGTCACCACTCCGGGCCGCGCCCGTCTGGGTGCGCTTCTGCCGCAGAACGCCAAGGCGCCTTTCAGTCTGGTCAATCGTCTCCTGCGCAAGAAAGAAGTGCAGCAGGTGATCGACACGGTCTATCGCTATTGCGGTCAGAAAGAGAGTGTCATTTTCTGCGACCAGATCATGACCCTCGGTTTCCGTGAGGCGTTCAAGGCCGGGATTTCCTTTGGCAAGGACGACATGGTCATTCCCGACAGCAAGTGGCCCATCGTCGAAGAAACGCGTGGTCAGGTCAAAGGCTTTGAACAGCAGTATATGGACGGCCTGATCACCCAAGGTGAGAAGTACAACAAGGTCGTTGATGCGTGGTCAAAGTGTAATGATCAGGTCACCGAAGCGATGATGACGACCATCTCGGCGGAAGTGCGCGACGAGAATGGTGCAGTGCGCGAACCCAACAGCGTCTACATGATGGCGCATTCGGGCGCGCGGGGCTCGGTTACGCAGATGAAACAGCTGGGCGGCATGCGCGGCCTGATGGCCAAGCCGAACGGCGACATCATCGAGACGCCGATCATCTCGAACTTCAAGGAAGGTCTGACCGTTCTTGAATACTTCAACTCGACCCACGGCGCCCGTAAGGGTCTGTCGGATACCGCTCTGAAAACCGCGAACTCTGGGTATCTGACCCGGCGTCTCGTGGATGTGGCGCAGGATTGCATCGTACGCGAGCATGATTGCGGCACCGAGCGGGCGGTTACGGTTGAGGCTGCGGTGAATGATGGTGAAGTCGTGGCCTCGCTGGCAGAGCGTTGCCTTGGCCGTGTCGCGGCTGAGGATATCGTTGATCCGATCAGCGATGCCGTGTTGATCGCGCGTGGCCAATTGATTGACGAGCGTATGGCGGATTCGCTGGAAGAAGCGGCTGTGCAGACTGTGCGTCTGCGTTCGCCGCTGACCTGTGAGGCCGAAGATGGCGTCTGTGCGATGTGCTATGGTCGCGATCTTGCGCGCGGTACCATGGTCAACATCGGCGAAGCGGTCGGTATCATCGCCGCCCAGTCGATTGGCGAGCCGGGCACACAGCTCACGATGCGGACCTTCCACATCGGCGGCGTGGCTCAGGGTGGGCAGCAGTCCTTCCTCGAGGCGAGCCAAGAGGGCACGGTCACCTATGATCAGCCGCAGACTCTTGAGAACTCCAACGGTGAAACCCTTGTCATGGGCCGGAACATGAAACTCCGGATCATTGGCGACAAGGGGGTTGAACTGGCCAGTCACAAGGTCGGCTATGGCACCAAGCTCTTCGTCAAGGAGGGGGGCAAGGTCACGCGCGGGCAGAAACTGTTCGAGTGGGATCCCTACACCTTGCCGATCCTGGCCGAGAAATCGGGTACTGCAAAGTTTGTGGACCTGACCTCGGGTGTTTCGGTCAAGGACGTGACCGACGATGCCACCGGCATGACCCAGAAGATCGTGACCGACTGGCGTGCGGCACCGCGCGGCAACGAGCTCAAGCCCGAGGTGTTCATCGTGGGTGAGGACGGCGAGCCGATGCGCAACGATGCGGGCAACCCGGTGACCTATCCGATGTCGGTGGATGCCATTCTCTCAATCGAAGAAGGTCAACAGGTCCAAGCCGGTGACGTGATCGCGCGTATTCCGCGTGAGGGTGGCAAGACCAAGGATATCACCGGCGGTCTGCCGCGTGTGGCCGAACTCTTTGAGGCACGTCGCCCCAAGGATCACGCCATCATCGCGGAAATCGACGGCTATGTCCGCTATGGGCGCGACTACAAGAACAAGCGCCGTATCACGATCGAACCCACCGACGAGAGCCTCGAGCCTGTGGAATACATGGTGCCCAAGGGCAAGCACATCCCGGTGCAGGAAGGCGATTACGTTCAGAAGGGCGATTATATCATGGACGGCAATCCGGCGCCGCATGACATTCTCGCCATCATGGGCGTCGAAGCGCTTGCCAACTACATGATTGACGAGGTGCAGGAGGTTTACCGTCTGCAGGGCGTTAAGATCAACGACAAGCACATTGAAGTCATCGTGCGTCAGATGCTCCAGAAGTGGGAAATCCAGGACTCGGGCGATACCACGTTGCTCAAGGGTGAGCATGTCGACAAGATCGAGTTCGACGAAGCCAACGCCAAGGCCGAAGCCAAGGGCGGGCGTCCGGCAACGGGCGAGCCGATCCTCTTGGGTATCACCAAAGCGTCGTTGCAGACCCGCTCGTTCATCTCGGCGGCGTCTTTCCAGGAAACCACCCGCGTGCTCACCGAAGCCTCTGTTCAGGGCAAGCGTGACAAGCTGGTTGGTCTCAAGGAGAACGTCATCGTTGGTCGTCTGATCCCGGCGGGTACTGGCGGAGCGACGCAGGATATGCGCCGCATCGCTCTGGCTCGCGACAGCATTGTGATCGAAGCCCGTCAGGAAGAGGCGGCAGCCGCCGCTGCTCTGGCTGCCCCAGTGATTGAGAATGACGTGGTTGGTGGGGACGAATTTGACAATCTCGTCGAGACCCCCGAAAGCCGCGATCAATAGGGATCGTAGACAAGATGAGGAAAAGCCCGGCCTTTTGGCCGGGCTTTTTCGTGGTGATGTCCGGGTTCAGGGACGGAAAGCGGGACGAACTCCCTTTAAGATTTCGCTGCCTGCGTGGGTGAAACGCGCAACTCGGCAAGCGGAATATGGCAGCGGATCACATGCCCATCTCCGGCCTCTTGCGCAGGCGGTGTGTCGGTCTCGCAAAGCGTTCCGCGTTTGACCGGACAACGCCGCTGGAATGGACAGCCGCGGGCGGGCGGCGAGAGGTCGGCGAAATCCTCTGCCAAGAGGTTTGGTGTGAGATCAGGATCAGGCTCGAGCACCGCGCCCAAAAGCGCCTCAGTATAGGGATGTGAGGGGTGTGCATAGACTGCCGCTGCGGATCCAACTTCGCAGAGCCGTCCCTGATAGAGGACGGCGACCCGGTCTGACAATGCGCGCACGACCGTCAAGTCATGGCTGACAAAGATGAAAGCGGTGCCATGCAATCCCTTGAGATCGTTGAGCAACTCCAGAACCGCCGCTTGCACGGAGACGTCGAGCGCCGATGTGATCTCGTCGCACAGCACGATTTCCGGCCCGGCGGCAAAGGCGCGTGCCACAGCCACGCGCTGTTTCTCACCACCTGAAAGCTGCCCCGGTCGGCGGTCGAGATAATGTGACCCCAACCGCACTGTGTCGAGCAACTCGGCAGCACGGTCCCGCAGGGCGCGCTCTCTGAGTCCAAAATAGAGCCGTAGAGGTTGGGCTAGTATCTCGCCGACTGACTGGCGTGGGTTGAGACTGTCGTCCGGGTTCTGAAAAATCATCTGGATGCGGCGCAGGTGATCCGGGCGGCGCTGTTCAACGCTCGGGCTGAGGTTTGTGCCATCGCCGAGAGTGATGCGCCCCTTGGCAGGAGGCAACAGGCCCGCAATTGCCTTTAGAATAGTGGATTTTCCGCTTCCGGATTCCCCGACAAGCCCCAAAGTCTCGCCGCGTGTCAGGTGCAGAGTGATGCCATCGACGGTAGAAGGGGGGCGTGGTGCGCCTCTGAGTGCGGCTAGGATTCCGGGTTGGTCATAGCGGACTGCCACATCTTCAAGTCGCAGCACAAGTGGGCTATCGGCCGCGCAACAGCTGAGCACTGCTCCTGCACCGCCTAGATCAAGCTCCGCCACCTGCATCGGGTAAAGACAGCGGGTCATCTGTCTGGCCATGCCCGCGATCATTGGTGGGTGCGTGGTGGTGCAATCCTCGGTCGCCATTCCGCAACGCGGCGCAAAGGCACATCCGTGACGGGGGCCGTCTGGACCCGGCGGTCGTCCTTCAAGAGCGCAGGGCAGGGTGCGGTCGCCCAGCCGTGGGATTGACGCCAAAAGTCCGCGCGCATAGGGGTGGCCGGGATGTCTGAGCACCTCGCGCGTGGGCCCCGACAGCACGGTTTCCCCGGCATAAAGCACCTGCACCCGGTCGCAGACCCGCGCGATAACCCCAAGGTCGTGGCTGACATAGACCATGGCCATGTTGCGTGCAGCAGCTAATTCTCTCAGTAATTCAAGGATATGTGCCTGCGTGGTGACGTCGAGGCCAGTGGTGGGCTCATCCAGCATTAGCGCATCGGGCTCACCGGCGAGGGCCATGGCTATGGCCACGCGCTGTTGCTGACCGCCAGATAGTTCATGCGGATAGCGGCGCAGAATTGCTTTGGGGTCTGGCAGCCGGACCTGAGTCAACAGATCCAAGGCGCGCTCGGCATGAGAACTCGTCGGCATGGAGCAATGCAGCTGCAATGCCTCGTGAATCTGTCGCCCGATGCGCAGGGTCGGGGTCAGCGCTTGACCTGAGTTTTGAGGAATGAGGCCAAGCTGACCGCCGCGAATCTTGGACAACTCGTGAGATGTACGAGCGAACATATCCGCCCCGTCATAGATCACCTCACCAGAAATTTTCTGCAGCCCGTGTTTGAGATAGCCCATGGCTGCAAGGGCCAAAGTGCTTTTGCCCGAGCCACTTTCGCCGACGATGCCAATACTTTCGCCGCGGCAAACGGTCAGATCGACCTCATGCAAGACCGGAAGAAGCGCCCCGGAGCGGCCCCGGAACCCGATACAAAGTTTGCGAATGTCGATCAGGGGGGGGCTGGTCATGTCACACCACCGCCTTGCGGCTCTGATCGAGGCCGAGAGTTTTCGCAAGAGCGTCTGCGGTCAGGTTGATGCCAATGATCAGGCTGGAGAGGGCCACAACTGGTGCGATTACGCCCCACGGGGCCAACGACATATAGACTCGCGCGTCCGAAACCATCAGCCCCCAGTCGGGACGTGGAGGGGCGACCCCAAAGCCGAGAAACGACAGGGCGGAGAAGCCTAGGAGCATCCAGGACCAACGCATCGCGCCCTCAACCAGCAGAGCATCGGCGACATTGGGCCAAAGTTCGCGGCGTACGATGTCCAAGGGGCGATGTCCCCGCGCTCGGGCGGCAGAAATGAAATCGCGGGCGACCACCTCATGCGCGGCTGCGCGGGCGACGCGGATCACGGGTATCCCAAAGAAAAACGCTAATGTGGGCATTAAGACCTCGCCGCCGCTGCCAAATACGGTGATGAGCACCAAGAGGGGCAGGATGCCGGGCAGGGCGAGGAAGGCATCGACGAGGCGCATGGCGACCTCATCCGTCCAGCCACCGCGCAGGCCGAGGTAGACTCCCAGAAGGCCGCCCCAGATCATCGCGATGGGGGTGGCGATGCCGGTGACCAAGAGAGCCTCGCGACCGCCTAAGAGCACGCGGGTCAGAACATCACGCCCGAGATGATCTGTGCCCAACCAATGCTCGGACGAGGGGCCAGAAAGTGTCTGAAGCGCGTTCATCTCTTTGTAATCAAAGGGAACTATCCAAGGACTGATGAACGCTAATAGAAGGTGACAGACGACCAGCGTGAACCCGATTGCCCCGGAAGGGCGCGCAATCATATTGCGCAAGATCGCGGCAGTGCGGGTCATCCCTGCCTCATGCGGTGGCTGCGCAGGCGGGGGTTGAGGGCGAGGCTGAGGATGTCGGCGATGAGGTTGATGGCGACGTAGGTCGCGGCCACGATCATGGTGATTGCCTGCACGACAGGCAGGTCGCGGCCTGAAATGGCATCCACCAACAACCGGCCAAGTCCCGGATAATTAAAGACAACTTCGACCACGACCACCCCACCCAAGAGCCAAGCAACGGTCAGGGCGATGATGTTGATGGCGGGCAGGAGGGCGTTGGGAAGGGCATGACGAAAGACGATCTGCCAGTAGGGAACACCTTTGAGGGTGGCCATCTGAACATAGTCGCTGGCCATGGCGTCGATCACCGAGGAGCGCACCATGCGCATGATATGGGCCACCATCAACATCGTCAAAACCACCGCCGCGAGGATGAATTCAGGAAAGAATTCAAGGGGTTGCGCATCAGCAGGGGTCAGGACAATGGCTGGAACCCAACCCAGCCAGATGGCGAAAATCAGGATCAGAAGGGTGGCGGCGACGAATTCGGGGATGGTCATGGCAAAGATCGCGCCGGTGGAAAACAGCAGGTCTATCCACGTGTCACGGCGCAGCCCGGCGACGGTACCAAGAAAAATAGACAAGGGAATTCCAACACTTAGCGCCCCTGCGGCCAAGAGAAAGGAGTTGCGCACGCGGTAGCCGACGAGGTCGGTGATGCTATCCTGACCATTGGCGGACAAACCGAAGTCACCCTGTAGGGCGGCGCCTGCCCAAGACAGGTAGCGGCTCAGGGCGGGGCTGTTTAACCCAATGATTTCACGACATTTTTCCAGAGCTTCGCCGTGGGCGTCGCGTTCAAGAATGGCGGTGCAGGCGTCGCCGGGCAAGGCCTCGACGCCGAGAAAGATGATCACCGAGACGAGCCAAACTGTGACAAGTCCAAGCGCCAACCGCTTGAAAATCATAGAAAACATCTGTCCTGTTCCCCTGAAACAGGTCACGGTCCCCTGCCTGTGCCTGAGCGCAGACTAGACCAGCGCCTGTGCCTGCGTCGAGCGTTTCTTGGGCTAGGGCGGTGTACATCCTGTGCCTTTTGTACGCGCGTTATGTACACAGGATCGGATGGGTTGGAATTTCTGTGGTTTTTGCAGGTTCAGAGCATGGATCGAGGCGTTTGGACCGGCCTGTCACATTTTCGAGTATGGGCTGTGAAGGGGGAGTGAACGGGAGGAGATCGAGGGATTCCCATCGTTGGGATACCGAGTTAGACGCCGAGGTATTGATCGGTGATCTCTGGTGTCAGGTCCGTAAAACCGCCCTGCCAGACGGTGCGTCCTTTTTCGAGGATCACGGCGCTGTCGGCGACGCGCCCGAGTTCGCGGATGGATTTGTCGATCACCAAGAGCGCCATACCGGTTTCGGATTTGAGGCGGGCCAATGCCGCCCAGATTTCCTGACGCACCACCGGGGCCAGCCCTTCGGTTGCCTCGTCGAGGATGAGGAGGCGGGGATTGGTCATCAGCGCCCGGCCAATCGCCAGCATCTGCTGTTCGCCGCCCGAGAGGGAGGCGGCGATTTGTTCCTGACGTTCGGCCAGACGCGGAAAGAGGCGGGTCACGGCGGCCATATCCCATGCGCCGGGGCGGGCGGCGGCGATCAGGTTCTCGCGCACGGTGAGGCTGGCAAAGCAGCGCCGCCCCTCGGGGACAAGGCCGATGCCCGCGCGCGCGGCGCGGTGGGCGGGCATACCGCTGAGGTCACGCCCGGCAAAACTGGCGGTGCCGCCGCTCTGGCGCAGGAGGCGGCAGATCACCTTGACGGTGGTGGATTTGCCCATGCCGTTGCGGCCCATGAGGGCAACAACCTCGCCCTCGCTGACAGAGAGGCTTACATCGAAGAGCGCCTGACTTGCGCCGTAAGAGGCGGTGATCTGGGTGAGGGACAGGAGCGTCATGGCGCGACCTCGTCGCTGTCGTCACCAAGATAGGCGCTGCGCACCTCGGGGTCGCGGCGGATCTCGTCCACGGTGCCGGTGGCGATGATCTGGCCGTAAACCAGCACGCTGATCCGGTCGGCGAGGGCAAAGACCGCGTCCATGTCATGCTCGACCAGCAGGATCGGGGCCTCGGCGCGCAATTTGTCGAGAAGCGCTGTCAGCGCGCGGGTACCATCCGCGCCAAGACCGGCCATCGGTTCATCCATGAGGAACGCGCGGGGGCGCAGGGTGAGGGCGATGGCCACCTCCAATTGGCGGCGTTGGCCGTGCGACAGCTCGGCGCAGCGGGTGTTGCGGGCGTCAATCAGGCCGACGGTATCCAAGGCCGCTTCGGCGCGGGCGCGCAGATCGGCGTCGCGCAAGACGGGGCGCAGAAAGCGCACCACATCGCCGCGTTGCCCAAGTGCGCCAAGGATGGCGTTTTGCAGCACGGTATAGTCCATCGGCAGGGCGGAAATCTGGAACGTGCGCGCCATGCCAAGCCGCGCGCGTGCGGCCGTATCAAGGGCGGTCACGTCCTGCCCGGCAAAGAGGATGCGGCCTGCATCGGGGCGGAGTGCGCCCGCAATCTGGGCGATGAGGGTGGATTTGCCCGCGCCATTGGGGCCGATCAGGGCGTGAATTTCGCCCAGTTTGAGATCGAGCGTGATGTCGCGACTGGCGGTGAGTGCGCCAAAGCTCTTGGTCAAACCGCGGATATCAAGAATGGGATCAGTCATGCGGCTGTCCCCGTCCGGCGAGGAGCCCGAAAAGCCCGCCGCGCGCGAAAAGCACGGTGCCAAGGAGGATGGCCCCGAGGTAGATGTGCCAATAGTCGCTAAGCCCGCCCAAGCTGTGTTCGAGCAGGATGAAGAGCGCGGCCCCGGCGACCGGGCCAAAGACGCGGCCGACACCGCCCAGGATCACGAAAACCATGATCTCGCCCGAGGTCTGCCAAGAGAACATCACCGGGCTGACAAAGCGGTTGAGATCGGCAAAGAGCGCGCCTGCAAGCCCGGTGATCGCCCCTGAGAGCGTGAAGGCGATGAGATAGAGGCGGTAGGGGCGTTGGCCAATCGCGGCAACGCGCGCCTCGTTCTGCCGCGCCGCGCCCAGCATCAGGCCAAAGTTTGAGCGGGCAAGGCGGGCGGTAAAGACAAGGATCAGCGCCAAAAGGCCATAGCAGAGCGCGAAGAACTGGATCGGGTCCATCGTGTTGAGACCCGGAAAGCCGTTGCGGACATAGATCGAGAGGCCATCCTCGCCGCCGTATGCGGGCCAAGAGATCGCGAAATAATAGAACATCTGCGAAAAGGCCAAGGTGATCATGATGAAATAGACCCCCGTGGTGCGCAGGGAGAGCGCGCCGACGGCGAGGGCGGCAAGGGCCGAGGTGAGCGTGGCGATGATCCAGATCACCGGCATGGATTTGGTGCCGGGAATTGTCAGGGGCCAGTCGGTGACGCTGGTGTAGGTCTGGGCGTGAAAGGCGAGGATGCCCATGGCATAGCCGCCCAGCCCGAAGAAGAGCGCGTGGCCAAAGCTCACCAGGCCGCCAAAGCCGAGGGCGATGTTGAGGCCGACACCGGCGATGGCGAGGATCACCGCGCGGGTGGTGAGGGTGATGAGGAAGGGCTCGTCCGTGGCCCAAGCCCAGAGCGGGATCAGCAAGAGGAGCGCCATGAGGGCGGCGTTGAGCGCGCGTTCGCGGGTCATGTCGCGGCCCCGAAGAGGCCACGGGGGCGAAAGATCAGAACGCCCGCCATGAGGATATAGATCGCCATCGAGGCGAGAGAGGCGCCGACCGAATTGGCCGCCGCCGGGTCCATGAAGGTGGCGAAGAAGGTTGGAAGAAGGGCGCGGCCCATTGTGTCGGTCAGACCCACGAGGAGCGCCCCGACAAAGGCCCCCTTGATCGAGCCGATGCCGCCGATCACGATGACGACGAAGGCGAGGATCAGCACCGGCTCGCCCATGCCCACCTGCACCGATTGAATGGCTCCGATCAGGGCGCCGGCAAGGCCCGCGAGCGCCGCGCCAAGGGCGAAGACCAGCGTGTAGAGCGCCGAGATGTTGACGCCGAGGGCGGCGATCATCTCGCGGTCATTCTCGCCTGCGCGGATGCGGATGCCGAGGCGGGTTTTAGAGATCATGGCAAAGAGGGCGGCGGCGATCACGAGGCCTGCGCCGATCATGGCAAGGCGGTAGCGCGAATAGTCGATGCCAAACGGCAGGCGCAGCGTGCCGGAGAGCCAGTCGGGCGTGTCAAGATAGAGCGGGAAAGAGCCAAAGACCCAGCGGGTGCCCTCGGAGAGGATGAGGATGAGGGCAAAGGTGGCCAGGACCTGATCGAGGTGGTCGCGGTCGTAGAGGCGGCGGATGACGAGAAGCTCGATCAGCACGCCTGCGAGCGCCGCAGCGGCAAGGCTGGCGGCGAGGGCCAAGAGGAACGAGCCGGTCAGCCCAGCGACCCAAGCGGCGGCAAAAGCACCGATCATGTAGAGCGAGCCATGCGCCAGATTGATCAGCCCCATCACGCCGAAGATGAGCGTGAGCCCGGCCGCCATCAGGAACAGCATCACCCCGAATTGCAGCCCGTTGAGGGCCTGTTCGATGAGCAGGACGGTGGGCATGGTGTGGGTCAGCCCTTGGGTTTGAGGCCGATGCGGCGGCCGATGCCATCGGGGCGGGGCAGGGCGGCATGCGCCTCGGCCATGGCAGCCACGCGGGCGGCGACATCCTCGGGCATGGGCACGACGCGCGGGCCGTTCAGATCCACATGCAGCGTCAGCCCCTCGCCGGTGGCGGCAATCCAGCCGTCGCTGTGATAGAGTTGCTGAAAGAAGTGAAAGCGTTTGCCGTCATGGTCGAGCAGATAAAAGCTGCTGCGCAACTGGTCGCCCAGTTTTACCTCGCGCAGATAGCGGATGTGGAACTCGGCGCTGAAGGTGGTGAGGTTGCGGGTGGCGCGGTAGGCGGGGCCAAAGCCCATTTCCTCGAACGCCTCATCGGCGCAGCGGTCAAAGAGCACGGTGTAATAGCCCATGTTCATATGACCGTTATAGTCGATCCAGCCCTCTTCGACCGGGTGGAAAGCGGAGAGGAAAGGCTGGGCGTCGGGCATTTGACCTCCGGGCGTTGGGGTTTGCGGGTCTTTTAGGGGATTTGCGGCGGCAAAGGCAATGGGATGGGGCGTCTGGCGGTTTCGTGATTTGGATTTCAGGGCGGCGTGCTTAGGTGTGAGGAAAGTTGGATCAGCAGGGGAGATGCGCGATGATCACACGGCGGAGCGTTTTGGCAGGGGCGGTTCTGGTCGCGGCGGGGGCCGGGGCCTATCTGGTCTGGGGACGGGGCGGGTTCGAGGAACTGGCGGCGGCCCCGGTTTTTGCCACGGAGGGTGTCGCGCTGGGCGGCACCGATCCGGTGGGGTATTTCAGCGAGGGGCGCCCGGTGGCGGGATCGCCTGCGCATAGCTTTGACTGGAATGGGGCGACATGGCATTTCGCCAGCGCCGAGAACCGCGACACCTTTGCCGCCGACCCCGCCCGCTACGCGCCGCAATATGGCGGGTTTTGCGCCTGGGCGGTGGCGGAGAAGGGCAAGCTCTACTCCACGCAGCCGGAGAATTGGGCGATTGTGGAGGGCAAGCTCTATCTCAACTTCAACGACGACATTCAGGAGAAGTGGCAAGCGGATGTGCCGGGGTTCATCGCCCGTGGGGATGAAAGGTGGCCTGAGGTGTTGAAGGGGGAGGGGTGAAGGGTGGGCATCAATCTGGTTGGATGCGGTACAGCACCAGTAGTCTAGACTGCGGTTCACTGGCTGGAGTAGCCTTTCGGTTTTCCGAAAGGCTAACTTGTGTATCATGCCAAAACAATTCCTTGCGGGGGAAAAGCTCACCGCTCGTAAGTTTTGGCTGCTGTGGCCTTGTACTACCTGAAAAACCCCAAGTGTACTTAGTCAACGGGTAGCTAGCACACTCTTAATATCGCTCGCAGCCGTTGATAAAGTGACGGAAACCCCTGCTGCCTCAAGCATATTGCGCGCCTCAATGTAAGCACTGTACCGACGACGATCCTCCGTTTCGGGCGCGCGTATCGGAAAGAGGACAGACCCACGAATTACCCCAGATTGCCGAAGTCTTCGAACAGCATAACTCCACTTGTTTCCGTGTTCGATGATGCTTTCTGGTCTCTCTTGCTTCAGAGATATTGGCTTAATTACGTCGTGGGCTGCGTCCCCCTGCATTTCCACGAATGGGAAACGAGCTTGGTAGACGCCGTCGCGAAGGCGCATCTCAGCGTAACGATCCGAAAGGCCTAGAAACTTCAGACTGCCACGAACTTCCTTCTCCATAATTTGCTCAACATATTGGGGTGTCGCAAAATCGCGATCTACATAATATCGATACAGCCGCTCTAATTCCGAGCTAGCATCTTTAGCTAAGACCATTCGAACTTCACTAAATCTAATCACTCCCTCTTTCTTTCGAGTAAGCTCATGGAGAAGAAGATTAGTAAGGCTCCGCTCCTCAAAGTTCAAAGCAAGCTGCTTGCGATCTCGCGTCGTCGCCGCCCTCATTCTCGTTAGTTCTTCGCAAAGATTTCTGACAGCGGACTGATAGACCTTTGGGTAAGCCTCGGCAAAGAATGCCGTAATTCTTCTGTATTTTTTTCTCTGAACCTTGAAATCGAAATAGTTCAGGCTTGGGGAGATCAGGACTATGCCGATATTCGCAAATTCACCGGTCTCACTAAACGGCGCGAAGCGTACGATGGTATACAGGAGCGTGTCCATGCTAAGCATTCCATCCATTCGGGTCACACAGCCGATCAAGCTGCGCATGCATTCCCTCAAAGTCCAGCTGAGCCTCGATACTCATCATTTCGTCACTATACAACCATTGTTCGGGTATTCCCTCAACGATCTCCTTCCAACCACTAAGTGCTGCTTGAAAAGATCGTGAGTAGTGAGTCCGCAATTCTGGGCTCGCCAAGATGCTCTCTAGGTCGTCCCTAAACACGTGGTTAGACCGGAGTACTTCAAGCGTAACTGTAGAATCGAAAGCCAAATTGTGATCGAGAACTACTAGGGTGTCTCGCTCTACGTCCCAGAAGAGATTAGGATTACCACCATATTCAGTAAGTACCCGGTCGCCGTTGCAAATCCAGTAGTCAAACGCAACGACGTCGCGTCGTGCAGGCAAGGGTACCTTTTGCGCTCGTGATAGGTCTATTTCCATCAAGCTGGGTACTCTCTTAGAGGCAAAGAGCACGCCGAACCCTAGATCGTTGCGCAGATCGCTTAGATCGCCAATATTGGGAATTCTCGGTAGCTTAGCCAACTCGAAGTCGGGGATTGGGAGCCCAAGAGCATGTCCCAAATGAGCGCAAACTAGCTCACTCACTAATCCCTGCGGCGTAAGGTTACGTCCCTTCACATAGTAAAACTCGCCATCGCTCAAGCGACATAATCGAGGTCGCGTCACCCCATCGCCCGCTATAGTGGTCGGCTCTATGATTATCAGCATTCGGTATCTGGTCTCACAATGCGACATAAATCTGCGCTGACGTAGGTAGCAGTTTAGACCACGCGCTTATAGGTAACAGTGTGATCTCATTGTCAGCATTTGTTTACAGAAATCGAAAAAGCAACGCCAGTCTGCCGGAGTTTCAACTAGCTCACAATAGGTTATGGCGACTGATTCTCCGTTCACCTTAACGCTTTGGAGTTTGATTAGCTTTCCTTTGAAAGACTAACTGCGATAAAGTCCGTTTGAGTTATGCAATATTGGCGTCTATACGCTATCCGCAGTTTACTACAAACGCAGAAACTCCGTCACATCCTGCGCTCACCACCATCATTCCCGCCTTACTAGTCTACCACTCACGCCCACGGACCCCGCCCCCTCCGCTCGCCTGCCATTTCGCGCAGGGCGCGGATGCGGTTGGCGGGGTTGGGGTGGGTGGAGAAGAGCCGGTCATGGGCATGGGCGTGCAGCGGGTTGATGATGAACATATGCGCCGTGGCGGGGTTGCGCTCGGCGGTGTCGTTGTCGATGCGCTGGGCCAGCCCTGAGATTTTCTCGAGCGCCGAGGCGAGCCAGAGCGGGTTGCCGCAGATGTCGGCACCGATGCGGTCGGCCTCGTATTCGCGGCTGCGGCTGATGGCCATTTGCACGAGACCTGCGGCCATGGGGGCGAGGATCATCAGCGCCAGCGTGCCAATCAGCCCCATGCCATTGTTGCGGTTGCCGCCGAAGAACATCGCGAAATTGGCGAGCATGGAGATGGCCCCTGCGAAGGTGGCGGTCACGGTCATGATGGTGGTGTCGTGGTTGCGGATATGGGCCAGCTCATGCGCCATGACGGCGGCGATTTCCTCGCGGCTGAGGTTGCGTAGGAGGCCGGTGGTGGCGGCGACGGCGGAATTGGCCGGGTTGCGCCCGGTGGCGAAGGCGTTGGGCTGATCATTGTCGAGGATATAGACCGCGGGGCGCGGCATGCCGGCGGCGTCGGCCATGTCATGCACCATCTGGGTGAGCGCCGCGCCTTCTGGCCCCGAGGCGGGGCGGGCGTTGTGCATGCGCAGCACCATGCGGTCGGAATTCCACCACGCAAAGGCGTTCATGGCAAGGGCAAACACCAAGGCGATCATCGCCCCGCCCATGCCGCCCAAAAGCGCGCCGATGCCCAGAAAGAGCGCGGTCATCGCCGCCATCAAAATGCCTGTGCGCAGATAGCCCATCGGATCATCCCCCGTGATATACCGAGGCAATATGGGGGTTTCTCGGAGGCTTGCAAGCGGGAGATCCTTGGATCCGGGGTGGGCATGCTGTTGAAAGGGGCTGGTCCCGCGCGGGCGAGCGGCTAGGATGCGGGCATGATCATTTCGCCCGGCCGCAATTATATCTTTGTGCATATCCCCAAGACCGGCGGCACCGCGCTGGCGCTGGCGCTGGAGGGGCGCGCGCAAGCGGAGGATATTCTGATCGGGGATACGCCCAAGGCGCACCGCAGGCGGGCGCGGCTGGCGGGCGTGCAAGCGCGCGGACGCTTGTGGAAACATGCGACACTGGCCGATATCGACGGGCTGGTGAGCGCCGAGACGGTGGCGGATGCGTTTACCTTTACACTGGTGCGCAACCCGTGGGATCGGATGGTAAGCTATTACCATTGGCTGCGCGGGCAGGATTTCGAGCATTCGGCGGTGGATCTGGCGAAAACCCATGATTTCGCGGGATTTCTGGCGGTGCCCGAGACACAGGCCGCACTGCGGGCCAACCCCGCACGACGCTATATGACGGCGGCGGATGGGCAGGAACAGTGCCGTCTCTATATCCGGCTGGAGCATTTGGAGGCGGATGCAGCCCCGCTCTGGGCGCATCTGGGATTTACGCTTGCGGTGGGGCGCGCCAATGCCTCGGAGCGGGGGCATTACCGCGACTATTACGGCAGCCGCGAGGTTGGGATCGTGGCGGAGTGCGCGGCTGAGGATATCGCGCGATTCGGCTATGAGTTCTGACGCGATGTGACAGTTCCGTGAGATTGCGAGCGTCGCATGTGCTAATCCGACAGCTTTGGCTGGGTTGTTCACCACGTCGCAACGGTGCCTTTTTCCTGCCTGAATCCGAGCAAAAACGGGTCATGTTAACCATGACTTAGTCACTCTATCGGAGTGTTGGACTGTCGGACAGGCAGGCCTATGGGTACAAGTTTGAGAGGGACCGGGACCGGGATGCTGGGCTGGATTGGCATGGGCGCAGGCAGGGCTGCCACGGAGCAGATGGCAGAGCCGTCTGGCGTGAGAAGCGGCCTTTTGAGCGGGACGCGGGTGGCCACGGGACATGGCTGGCGTCCGGTTCAAGCCCTCTGTACGGGAGATCTGGTCGTGACCTTTGATGCGGGTGTGCAGCCCCTCACCAGTGTTGTGCGGCATCCGCTCTGGACCGGCGAAAGCGCCTGTCCACCGCGATTTTGGCCGCTGGAGTTGTCGCGTGGGGTGCTGGGCAATCGCGCGCCGCTGCGGATCATGCCACATCAGGCGGTGATGATCGAGAGCGATCTGGCCGAGACACTCTGGGGCGATCCCTTTGCACTTTTGCCCGGTGCGGCGCTTGACGCGATGCCCGGTGTTGACCGGGTGCCGCCTGATCCGGGAGCGGAGGTGGTTCTATTGCAGTTCGAGACCGAGCAGGTGGTGTTTGCCGAGCATGGTCTGATGGTGCTGTGTCCGTCCTCACGCGATCTGCTGGCGTATGCGCTGGGCCCAGAGCAGGTGTCTTATGACGTCTTGTCCCTCGTCGAGGCGCGGGGGCTGGTGCTGGCCATGGCCCGGATCGGCGCGCTTGGGCATCCGGTGAGCGAGTCCTCAGAGCGCGGATATATGACGGTCTGAACGAAGCTGGGACGATTGGCCCTTGGCAGGCGGTGCGGCGCAGAGTTTGATGGGGGCAGACCACCGACGCCCGAGAGGAGGCCCGCCATGACCGATCCGCGCAGCTATGCAAGACCTGAGGGCGGATTGCCGTCGCAAAGCCAGCTCTTGAGCGACCGCGCGGTCTTTACCGAGGCCTATGCCGTGATCCCACGCGGGGTGATGCGGGATATTGTGACAAGCTATTTGCCGCATTGGGAGAAAACCCGCCTCTGGGTGATCGCGCGGCCAATGACCGGCTTTGCCGAGACTTTTTCGCATTATGTGGTGGAGGTGGCACCGGGAGGCGGCAGCACGCGCCCCGAGCCCGATGCGGAGGCGCAAGGCGTGCTCTTTGTGACGCAGGGGGCGGTGCGGCTGACGATTGGCGGCGCGGTCTATGACATGGGGCCGGGCGGCTATGCTTATCTGCCGCCGGGGTGCGATTGGCAGTTGGAGGGGCACGGGGATGTGCCGACGGTGTTTCACTGGATCCGCAAGGCCTATGAGGCGGTCGAGGGCATCGCGCCGCCGGAGGCCTTTGTCACCAATGAGCGGGAGGTTGCGCCGACGCCGATGCCCGATTGCGGTGGTGTCTGGGCCACGACGCGCTTTGTCGATCCGAGCGATATGCGGCATGACATGCATGTGACCATCGTGACCTTGCAGCCCGGTGGCGTCATCCCGTTTATGGAGACGCATGTGATGGAGCATGGGCTCTATGTGCTGGAGGGCAAGGCGGTCTACCGGCTCAACCGGGATTGGGTCGAGGTTGAAGCGGGCGATTACATGTGGCTACGCGCCTTTTGTCCGCAGGCCTGTTATGCGGGCGGGCCGGGGCCGTTTCGCTATCTGCTCTACAAGGATGTCAATCGGCATATGGCGCTGTGAAGCGGGGGCGCTGCCCCCGGATCCCCGGAGTATTGGCGGAACGGTGAGAGGCGGGCGCGGGCATATAATTTGATCAAATTATGTTTCGGGGCTGGTCTTTCCCAAAGCGGCGCAGCAATGTCAGGGGTGTTGACCTGTCTGCTGGGAGGGCACCATGTCTGAGGACCGCATTCGTATTGCCATCAACGGGTTTGGCCGGATTGGCCGCACCATCCTGCGTATCCTGATGCGCGAGGGGGTGGCGTTTGATCTGGTCTGCATCAACGATATCGAGCCGCTCGAGACCTGTGCCTATCTCTTTCAATATGACAGCGTGTTTGGTCCCTGGCCCGGCGTGGTCACAACGCGGCCCGGTGTTCTGGTGGTGGATGGGCAGGAGATTCCGTTTCATGCGGCGCGCGATCTGAGCACGCTGGATTTGAGTGGCGTCGATCTTGTGCTGGAATGCACCGGCATGGGTGGCACGCGCGCCGTGGCCGAGCGGGGCTTGCAGGCGGGGGCGCGGGCGGTTCTGGTCTCTGGTCCGTCGGCGGAGGCGGATGTGACGGTGGTGATCGGGGCCAATGAGTGCGATCTGGGCGATCACCGGATCATTTCAAATGCGTCCTGCACCACCAATGCGCTGGCCCCCTTGGCGCGGATCTTGGATGCGGCCTATGGCATTGTCAGCGGGCAGATGACGACGGTGCATTGCTATACCGGCAGTCAGCCCACGGTGGACAAGCCGCGCGATGCGCCCGAGCGCAGCCGTGCCGCCGCCCTGTCGATGGTGCCCACCACGACGAGCGCGCAGCATCAGACGGGGTTGGTTCTGCCCGGTCTCAAGGGGCGGATCGAGGCGCGGGCCATCCGGGTGCCGGTGGCGAGCGTGTCCTGCATTGATCTGGTGGTTCAATTGCGCGCGGATGTGACGGTGGAGGGGGTCAATTCCCATTTGCAAGAGGCGGCGGGGCGGCATGGCTGGCTGGGCTGGACCGAGGCACCGCTGGTGTCGTCAGACCTGCGCGCGCGCCCCGAGAGCCTGATCGTGGCAGGGCCGCAGACCTCGGTTTCGGTCGGCGGTTTGCTGCGGGTCTTTGGCTGGTATGACAATGAGTGGGGATTTTCCTGCCGCATGCTGGATATGGCGCGGCTGATCGGGCGGCGGGGCTAAACCGCCGCCCTTAGTTCATTTCCGCAAGCTGACGTTGGCAAATCCCATGGCGCGCAGGCGGTCGGCCCCGGCGTTGAGTTGCGATTGCGAGGCGAAGGGACCGGCCAGCACGAGGGTGAGCGCACGCCCGTCGCGGGTGACAGTACCGCGCCGCGCCGGAAGGCCGCTGCGCGCGATGCGCTGGGCCGCAGCCTGTGCCTGCGCGGGATCGGCAAAGAGACCGGCCTGCGCGTAGCGGTGGCTGGGCGTGCTCTGGCGTTCTGTGGCAGGCGTTGAGCGGGTCGAGACCGTGGCGCGGGGGGTGGGTTGAGGGGTCCGCTCTGCCAACTGCTGGCGTGTCATCGGGGCTGGGACATAGCGCCCTTGGGTGGCGACGGTGACACCGGCTGCGCGCTGCGCCTCAAAGCTCGTGTAGGGCGGTTGCAGGCCGGGATACTGGTGGATCACATCGGCCCCGGTGCGACGGTCAATGAGGCGCTGCGGCACGGTGTTGGTTCACATCACAAGCATCTGCTCGCGCCCCTCGAAGGTCTGATGCGCGCGGTAAGGATTGAGGCGGTCATCCTCCCACACCGGCTGCATGCCTTGGGGCACGGAGACCCCGGCCAAGCTGGCCTGCTGGCTGGCATAGACGCGGGCTGGGGCGATGCGGGTATAGGGCGGCACGGTTTCGGGCGTGGCCGGGGTGCCGGGACGGGGGGCTGCTGCGACGAGCGTGCGACTGGACGTGCTGCGGTTGGAATAGGTCACATGCGGCGACCCCTGCGGGCCGCACCGCACGGGCGAACCCTTGTGCTGCACTGTGTAGGCGGCGGAGACCCCGGTAAGATTGGCACAGGCGCTGCGTGCGGGATCGGGTTGGGTGACGCGGATCGCGCGGCTCGGTGATTGTGCTGGGGCGGGTGTTCTGATGGCTACCGGGCGCGGGTCAGCCTCGGGGCGCAGCGCATTGAGCGGGGCACCGGCGGCGACAGCCCGCGGAGCAGGAGCCTGAACGGCTGTAACGCGGCGCACAGGCTGGGCTGTGGCCACAGGTGCCGGTTGACGGATCACGCGCGGGGTGGGGGCGGAGGCCGGTGCCGCGGCGGTGGCGCGAGGCACTGGGGCCGGTTGGACGGGGGCCGTCGGTTGCGAGCGAGGTGCGGCCTGCGCTACGGGTTGAGCAGGGGCCGGGGCGGCCGCCTGAACGCTGGGCGCAAGGCTGGGCTGGAAGCCGCAGAGCTGATCGCGACCGCGGGTCATGCGTGGCACCCATGTGACATTGCCCGCAACGCCCGCGCGCACATAGACACACCCGGCGCTGTCGACATATTGCCGCCCCTGGTAGCTGGACGGGGGGAACTCTGCGGGTTCCGAAGCGCTGCGCAGGGTCTGTGCGGATAGGTCGCCCGCGCCAAGCAGGGCGACGGTCGAGGCCAGCATGGCAAGTCGTTGAAATCTCATTGTGCCCCCAAGATCAATTCAGGGCAGGTTGCCTTATTTTTGCTATTTAGTAAACAGTGATTGGCTTATTTAGTGCCAAACATGCGGTCACCCGCATCCCCTAGTCCGGGCAGAATATAACCCTTGTCATTCAAGCGCTTGTCGAGTGCTGCGGTGACGACGGGCACGTCGGGATGCGCCTCTTGCATGCGCGCCACGCCTTCGGGAGCGGCGAGAAGGCAGAGAAAGCGGATGTCGCGGGCGCCTGCCTCTTTGAGCATGGTCACGGCGGCGGCAGAGGAATTGCCGGTGGCCAGCATCGGATCAACCACGATCGAGAGGCGTTCGCCAAGCTGCTCGGGCACTTTGAAGTAGTATTTGACGGGCTGAAGCGTGGCCTCGTCACGGTAGAGCCCGACAAAGCCGACGCGGGCGGAGGGGATCAGTTCCAACATGCCGTCAAGCAGGCCATTGCCCGCGCGCAGGATCGAGATGAGTGCCAGTTTGCGCCCGGCAAGGACCGGCGCGTCCATTTCCATCAACGGCGTGTCGATGGCACGGGTGGTCATCGGCAATTCGCGGGTGATCTCATAGGCGAGAAGCTGGCTGATTTCGCGTAGAAGCTGGCGAAAGACGGCGGTGGAGGTTTCCTTTTGCCGCATCAGGGTCAGCTTGTGCTGCACGAGCGGGTGATCGACGATGGTGAGATTCGGAAACATGGCGGGCCTCTTGTGCTGCGGTGATGACCGTCATTCCAGAAAATGCGGTCAAGGGCAACGCCGTGGTTTGCGGTGTGCAATCGGGATTGCGCGGCCCGGCACGGCGGTGCAAGCTCGGGCTTGAAAAATAACGGGGGCATGGTATGAGCATGCCGTAGCGGTAGTTTAACATTAAACTATTTTTATCCGCAGGGAGATGAGGACCATGACCGACAGCCACAAGGAAGCCACCCGTCAGGCGGCGCTGGATTATCACGCGCTGCCCCGCCCCGGCAAACTGGAGATTCGGGCGACGAAACCGATGGCCAATGGCCGCGATCTGTCGCGCGCTTATAGTCCCGGCGTGGCGGAGGCCTGTCTGGAGATCAAGGCCGATCCGGCGGCGGCCTCGCTCTACACCACGCGCGGCAATCTGGTGGCGGTGGTAACGAATGGCTCTGCGGTGCTTGGTTTGGGCAATATCGGGGCATTGGCGTCCAAGCCGGTGATGGAGGGTAAGGCGGTTCTCTTCAAGAAATTCGCCAATATCGACTGCTTTGATATCGAAGTGAACGAGAGTGACCCGGAAAAGCTGGCGGCAATTGTCTGTTCGCTGGAGCCGACCTTTGGCGCGATCAATCTGGAGGACATCAAGGCGCCGGATTGTTTCATCGTTGAACGAATTTGCCGCGAGCGGATGAATATCCCCGTGTTCCATGACGATCAGCATGGCACGGCCATTGTGGTGGGCGCAGCGGCGACCAATGCGCTGCATGTGGCGGGCAAGACATTTGAAGAGATCAAGGTCGTCTCGACCGGCGGCGGGGCGGCGGGCATTGCCTGTCTCAACATGCTGCTGAAACTGGGTGTGAAGCGCGAGAATATCTGGCTCTGCGATGTGCATGGCGTCGTGCATGTGGGCCGTGAGATCGAGATGAACCCGGAAAAGGCGGCCTTTGCGCAGGTGACGGACCTGCGGACGCTGGGCGAGGTGATTGGCGGGGCGGATCTGTTCCTTGGGCTGTCGGGGCCCAATATCATGACGCCCGAGATGGTCACGGCAATGGCCAAGCGGCCCATCGTTTTTGCTCTGGCCAACCCGAACCCCGAGATCATGCCCGATCTGGCGCGCGCGGCGGTGCCGGATGCGATCATTGCCACGGGGCGGTCGGATTTCCCCAATCAGGTGAATAACGTGCTGTGTTTCCCGTTTATTTTCCGAGGCGCGCTCGACGTGGGCGCGACCGAGATCAATGACGCGATGCAGGTGGCCTGTGTGCAGGGGATCGCCGAATTGGCGCGCGCCTCGACCAGTGCAGAGGCGGCGGCGGCCTATCACGGTGAGCAGATGACATTCGGCGCGGATTATCTGATCCCCAAACCGTTTGATCCGCGCCTGTCGGGTGTTGTTTCGACCGCTGTGGCGCGGGCTGCGATGGAGAGCGGCGTGGCGGCGCGGCCGATGGCGGATCTGGAGGCCTATAAGGCGGGTCTGGACGCCAGCAAGTTTAAATCGGCGCTCCTGATGCGGCCAGTATTTCAGGCGGCGTCAACAGCGTCGCGGCGCATTGTCTTTGCCGAGGGCGAGGATGAGCGGGTCTTGCGCGCGGCGCAGGCGATTTTGGAGGAAACCACCGAACAGCCGATCCTGATCGGGCGTCCCGAGGTGATTGCGCGGCGGTGTGAGCGGGCGGGTCTCTCGATCCGGCCCGAGCGGGATTTCAACATCGTCAACCCGCAGGACGACCCGCGCTATCGCGACTATTGGGAAACCTATCACGGGCTTATGGCGCGCAAAGGCGTGACGCCGGATCTGGCGCGGGCGATCATGCGCACGAACACGACCGCGATTGGCGCGGTGATGGTGCATCGCAATGAGGCCGATAGCCTCATCTGTGGCACCTTTGGCGAATTCCGCTGGCACATGAAGTATGTCAATCAGGTGTTGCAAGATGAAAGCCGCCGCCCGCATGGTGCATTGAGCATGATGATCCTGGAAGATGGGCCGCTGTTCATTGCCGATACCCATGTGCGGGTGACGCCGAACGCGGCGCAACTGGCCGAGACCGCGATTGGTGCGGCGCGGCATGTGCGGCGGTTTGGGATCGCGCCCAAGGTGGCGTTCTGTTCGCAGTCCCTATTCGGCAATCAGCCGGATGAGGGGGCAGAACGGTTGCGGCAGGCGATTGCGCTCTTGGATGAGGCACCGCGTGATTTCGTCTATGAAGGCGAAATGACGATTGATGCGGCGCTTGATCCCGATCTGCGCGAGCGCCTCTTGCCGGGTAACCGGATGCAGGGGGCGGCAAACGTGCTCATCTTTGCCTATGCCGATGCTGCGTCGGGCGTGCGCAATATTCTCAAGATGAAGGCCGGGGGTCTGGAAGTGGGACCGATCCTGATGGGGATGGGCAACCGCGCGCATATCGTCACGCCGTCGATCACCGCGCGGGGGTTGCTCAACATGGCGGCCATTGCGGGGACGCCGGTGGCGCATTACGGGTAGAATCAGGGTTTGCAGATAAAATCTTTGCAGGTTTGCAAAGGTGGCAACATTTTACGCCAAGCTGAACAGAATAAGCCGCTTTGCAAAAATTTGCAGGGCGGTTTTTGTCTATTCTGCAAAATTTCTGCGGCCTTCTGTCCCGTGCCCCTGCATGATGCTTGCTCCAAGGCAGGGTGATCCGTAACACATATCCAACGGATCGGAGGAGGATACCATGGGATACACTGAGGTTTACGAGCGGTCGCTTGCAGATCCTGAAGGCTTTTGGATGGAGGCGGCGGAGGCGATTGATTGGGTGAAGAAGCCCAGCAAGGCGCTGTTTGACGAGGCGGCCCCGATTTATGAGTGGTACAAGGACGCTGAGGTCAACGCCTGCTGGAATGCCGTTGACCGGCATGTGGCGGCGGGGCGTGGCGCGCAGACCGCGATCATCCATGACAGCCCGGTGACGGGCATCAAGCAAAAGATCAACTATTCGCAATTGCGCAGCCGCGTGGCGCGGCTGGCCGGGGCGCTGCGGGCCCGGGGTGTGGAGAAGGGCGACCGCGTCATCATCTATATGCCGATGGTGCCCGAGGCATTGGAGGCGATGCTGGCTTGCGCGCGGCTGGGCGCGGTGCATTCGGTGGTGTTCGGCGGGTTTGCTGCGCATGAATTGGCGGTGCGGATCGACGATTGCACGCCCAAAGCCATTATCGGCGCGTCCTGCGGGATCGAACCGGGGCGGGTGGTGCATTACAAGCCGCTCCTCGATGGGGCGATTGAACAGGCCAAGCACAAGCCCGAATTTTGCGTGATTTTCCAGCGCGAGGAAGAGGTGGCCAAGCTGATCGAGGGGCGCGATTTCGATTGGCACGCGTTCCAATACGGTGTGGAACCGGCGGACTGTGTGCCGGTATCGGGGGATCATCCGGCCTATATTCTCTATACCTCTGGGACCACCGGCGCGCCCAAGGGCGTGGTGCGGGCCACGGCGGGGCATCTGGTGGCGCTCAACTGGTCGATGAAGAACATCTATAACGTGAATCCCGGCGAGGTGTTCTGGGCCGCGTCCGATGTGGGCTGGGTCGTGGGGCACAGCTATATCTGTTACGGGCCGCTGATCCATGGCAACACGACCATCGTGTTCGAGGGCAAGCCGGTGGGCACGCCGGATGCCGGCACGTTCTGGCGGGTGATTTCCGAGCATAAGGTGCGCAGTTTCTTTACCGCGCCGACAGCACTCCGGGCGATCAAGCGCGATGATCCCAAGGGGGAATTGATCGGGAATTACGACATTTCGCAATTGCGCGCGCTCTATCTGGCAGGGGAGCGGGCGGACCCCGATACGATCGAATGGGCGCAGAAGGTGATGCAGGTGCCGGTCTATGACCATTGGTGGCAGACTGAGACCGGCTGGGCGATTGCGGGGAATCCTGCGGGGATGCAGGCGCTGCCGGTCAAGATCGGATCGCCGACGGTGGCGATGCCGGGCTATGACGTGTGCATTCTGGACGAGGGCGGACATGAGGTGGCACCTGGCGCCTTGGGGGCTATTGCGGTGAAACTGCCGCTGCCGCCGGGGACATTGCCGACGCTGTGGAATGCCGAAGGCCGGTATCGCAAATCCTATCTGACCACCTTTCCCGGCTATTACGAGACCGGGGATGCCGGGATGAAGGACGAGGATGGATACCTCTGGATCATGGCGCGCACCGATGACGTGATCAACGTGGCGGGGCATCGTCTGAGCACTGGGGCGATGGAGGAGGTTCTGGCAGGGCACCCCGATGTGGCCGAATGTGCCGTGATCGGGGCTGCGGATGCGCTCAAAGGACAGACACCTGTGGGATTTCTCTGCCTGAACACCGGATCGGACCGGGATCGTGCCGAGGTGGTCCGCGAAGTCGTGACGCGGGTTCGTGATCAGATCGGGCCGGTGGCGGCCTTCAAGCTCGCGGTTGTGGTGGAGCGTTTGCCCAAGACCCGTTCAGGAAAAATCCTGCGCGGCATCATGGTCAAGATCGCGGATGGCCAAGACTATAAGATGCCAGCAACGATCGACGATCCATTGATTCTGGATGAGATCAAGAGCGCCTTGCAAAGCATTGGTTTGGCAAAATAATACGCTGAAAAATGAGGGTTCCGGAGGAAGCCGGAACCCTCATCCCCCAGAAGGGACATCTGGAAGAAATGCTGTCTGGCGCGGCGCACTCACAAACGCTAGGCCAGACAGCGAGACCGGTCAAAAATTGCCCGACATGAAGATCAGGCGGCACTAGACCGGTGCGTCCCGCCAAAAGGGTAAGGGATTGCGATATGAAAAGGGCTTGGGACACCCCTACACGCAGGACACATTCACTGTATTGCAGGGATTGCGTCAAGCTGCTGTGATGCATCTCACAGTGCCTAAAAAAAGAGAGGTCGCGTAGATGATTTCGAGAGCCGAACAAAGGCAGGCGACGGAGGAGCTGGTTGGGCTTCTGGAGCAGCATGGCCGGGCGGTGGAGTTCAAACGCGGTCAGATGATCTATACCACCGGGGCTGATGATACCTCGATGATGCTGATCACAAAGGGTCGGGTCGAGATCAGCCGAAGCTCCCTAGAGGGACGGCGGTCGATCCTGACGCATTTGGGACCGGGGGATATGCTGGGGGAATTGGCGGCGCTGGACGGTGGGCCGCGCAGTGCTGACGCGGTGGCGGCAACCGGGGTCCGGGGACGGGTTCTGGCGCGGCCGCAGGTGTTGCAGCTTTTGCAGGATCACCCGGACGCGGCGATTGATGTGATCGGCATGCTCTGTCGGAGGCTCCGCGAGACCTCTGGCATGTATACGGCGCATATGCTGGCGGATGGGCAGGCCCGTCTGGCGCGGCTCTTGTTGCATCTTTCGGAGAAATGGGGCGAGGTGTTGCCGGGGGGCAAGCTCCGGTTGGCCGAGCGGTTTTCTCAATCTGATCTGGGGGATCTGGTGGGCCTGTCGCGGGAAAGTGTGAACCGTCAGATCCGCGAGTGGGAGCAGGTCGGGCTGATCGAGCGGCAGGGCCAAGGGATTGTGCTCTGCGATCCTGCAGCCTTGGCGCAAGCGGCGGAGACGGCGGAATGAAACGGATTTTGGCGGTCCTGATATGGCTTATGGCCGGGCCGGGCGTGGCACAGGAGGATGGCATGCTGGACTACACCCCACCCCCCGCGGACAGTTGGCGCTATTTCAGCGATCAAGTGATGGGTGGCGTATCGACGGGGCGCGCAGAGGTCCAAGGCCCGGAGGGTGCGCGTTATGTGCGGCTTACGGGAGAGGTGAGCACCGCCAACCGGGGCGGGTTCATTCAGGTGCGCGGCGAACTCGAGACCCCCTTGCCGGAGGGCGCGCAGGGTGTCGTGGTGCGCGTCAGGGGAAATGGCGAGGGCTATTTCATCCATCTGCGCACACGGGGCACGATGTTGCCGTGGCAGTATTATCAGGCACCCATCCCAAGTGGTCTGGCCTGGCAAGAGGTCCGCGTGCCCTTTACGGCCTTTCGCGCCTCTGGGGCAATGTTAAGGGATGTGCCGCGTGCCGAGACGGTCAAGAGTCTTGCTGCGGTTGCCTATGGGCGGGATCATCAGGCCGATTTGTCGTTTCAGTGGATCGGGATCTATTGATCGCTTTTTTATGATTATCTGGGGATAACTCGGGGCTAAATGCCATCGAAAATCATATTATGTAAACTGTTCTCGCAGAAGCCGCTCTTCCAGCCCATGTCCGGGATCGAAGAGAATGCGATGTTTGATGCTGGTTTCTGAGCGGATTTCGACCCAGAGTACGTTCTCTACCCAGCGGCTGTCGGCATCGGCCATCACCGGCCGCTTGTCCGGATCGACCACGTCAAAACGGACCAAGGCCGTCTTGGGAAGGAGCGCGCCGCGCCAGCGGCGTGGGCGGAAAGCGGCCACCGCCGTCAGCGCCAGCACATCCGAGCCGATGGGCAAGATCGGGCCATGGGCACTGTAGTTGTAGGCGGTAGACCCGGCCGGCGTCGCGACGAGCGCGCCGTCGCAAACGAGTTCCTCCAGACGCAGCCGCCCGTCGATGGTGATGCGCAACTTGGCAGCTTGAGGGCCTGCGCGCAGGAGCGAGACCTCATTGATCGCCAGGGCCTCGTGCAGGGTGCCATCGCAGGATTCGGCGCGCATGGAGAGGGGGTTGATCACCTCTTCCGCCGCGGCGACGAGGCGGTCGATCAAGTCCGTCTCGCTGTATTCATTCATCAAAAACCCGACGGTGCCACGATTCATCCCGTAGACCGGAATGTCGAGCGCCTGAGTGCGGTGCAACGTGTGCAGCATGAACCCATCGCCGCCAAGCGCCACGATCACATCCGCCTCGACCTCGGGAACCTGTCCAAATCGGCCTGCAAGCGTGGCGCGCGCCGTCTGGGCGATGGGCATCTCGCTGGCGACAAAGGCGATCTTGCGGGGCATGGGGTGTCCTGTTTCCAAAAGGCGATGGCGTGCGGCGGATCGAACCACAATTCCCCTGCCAAGACCAGCCATGCCGGTGATACAGGTGAAATCGTCGCTTTACATTCTTTCAAACCGGACGAGTTTCCTTTAGGAAAATGACCAATTCACCAATTTTTGGAGTTGCCCCAATGCCCCATGACGGACACCAGCCTGTTGCAGATCAAGGCTTTTTCACCGAATCCCTGTCGTCGCGCGATCCCGACCTCTTTGGCGCGATCCGCTCTGAACTGGGTCGGCAGCGTGACGAGATCGAGCTGATCGCGTCCGAGAACATCGTCTCTGCCGCCGTGATGGAAGCGCAGGGCAGCGTGATGACCAACAAATACGCCGAAGGATATCCCGGCAAGCGCTATTACGGCGGCTGCCAATATGTTGATATCGCGGAAAATCTGGCGATTGAACGGGCTTGCGCGCTGTTTGGTTGTAGCTTTGCCAACGTCCAGCCGAATTCCGGCTCTCAGGCCAATCAGGGCGTGTTCACGGCCCTCTTGCAGCCGGGTGATACGATCCTTGGCATGAGTCTTGATGCGGGCGGCCACCTGACCCACGGGGCGGCGCCGAACCAATCGGGCAAATGGTTCAACGCCATTCAATACGGGGTACGCAAACAGGATAACCTGATTGATTATGATCAGGTGCAGGCGTTGGCGACCGAGCATCAGCCCAAGCTGATCATCGCGGGCGGTTCGGCCATTCCGCGGCAGATCAACTTTGCCCGGATGCGCGAGATTGCCGATAGCGTTGGGGCCTATCTGCTTGTGGATATGGCACATTTTGCCGGTCTGGTGGCCGCGAAAGAGCATCCGAGCCCGTTCCCGCATGCGCATGTGGCCACGACAACGACGCATAAGACGCTGCGCGGGCCGCGCGGTGGCATGATCCTGACCAATGACGAGGGGCTGGCCAAGAAATTCAACTCGGCGATCTTCCCCGGTATTCAGGGCGGGCCGCTGATGCATGTGATCGCGGCCAAGGCGGTGGCCTTTGGCGAGGCGCTGCGTCCTGAATTCAAGTCGTATATTCAACAGGTAATCCGCAACGCGCAGGCGCTGAGCGACCAGTTGATCAAGGGCGGTCTGGACACGGTCACGCATGGCACCGACACGCATGTGTTGCTGGTGGACCTGCGGCCCAAAGGCGTGAAGGGCAATGACACCGAAAAGGCACTGGGCCGGGCGCATATCACCTGCAACAAGAACGGCGTGCCGTTTGATCCGGAAAAACCCACTGTAACCAGTGGGATACGGCTTGGCTCTCCGGCGGGGACGACGCGCGGCTTTGGCGAGGCGGAATTCCGGCAGATCGCGGATTGGATCATCGAGGTGGTCGATGGGCTGGCGGCCAATGGCGCCGAGGGCAATGCTGCGGTCGAAGCCAAGGTGAAGGCCGAGGTCGAGGCGCTCTGCAAGCGGTTCCCGATCTATCCGAATCTCTGAATCCAGATCACGATCCTGCCCCGCGTGAACGATGGTTTGCGCGGGGTTTTTATTTGAAATTCAGATATTTGCAGTCTGTGTTTAAATCACACCTTGCCAGCGGAGCAAGGCGTAGATCAACCCGGCGAGGACCATCAGATTTAGTAGCATCCCGCCCACGAGGCGGAGGATGGCGGTTCTGCGCGCCTCTTCGGGGTTGAGGCCGTCGAGATGGCTGTGCAGGTCAATGAAGGCGGCATTGACCTGTGCCATGTCGAGAACGCGGGCGAGTTTGGGATGGGCCATCCAATCCTGTGCGCCCAAAATGACGGCTGCGGCGCGGCGCGGGCGGCGGGGTAAGCGCCGTCCAGCGTGACGCAACTGACGCTCAAGCGTGGGTCCACGCAGGCGCATCTTGTCGCTCAGAGCCTTTTGAAGCTCGGAGACTTTCCCTTGAAATTGTTGTGTATCAATCACTTGGGTGTTCCTTTTGATGTAGTTTAATGGGTCTGCGCCGCGCAAGCAATAGGGCTGGAATCCGGGCTGAGGGGGCGGTATTCAAAGGTATGTTGAACCTGATTGAACATGGCACGCCAACAGAGCGGCCGGGATTGGTGATTGTGCACGGGCTCTATGGGTCGGCGCGCAATTGGGGTGTGATCGCCAAGCGGCTGTCGGACAGTCGTCATGTGGTCGCCGTTGACATGAGGAACCATGGGTCAAGCCCTTGGTTTGAAACGCATTCCTATCAGGATATGGCAAATGATCTGGCTGAGGTGATCGCGAGCCTGACGGGGCCATATGATGTGCTGGGCCATTCCATGGGCGGCAAGGCGGCGATGGTGTTGGCGGTGACGCAACCGGTGTTGGTGAACCGGCTGATCGTGGCAGATATAGCGCCTGTCGCCTATGGGCATAGCCAGATGCAGTACATCGAGGCGATGAAATCCGTTGATCTGACCCATGTCGAGCGACGTTCGGATGCGGCGGCGCAATTGCAAGGCGTGGTGGATAATCCCGCCTTGGTGCCGTTCTTTCTTCAGGCGTTGGATGTGGCGGAGAAGCGGTGGTTGCTGAACCTCGACACGCTGGCGCGTGAGATGCCGAAGATCCTTGGGTTTCCTGATATATCAGGAACTTACGCGGGAAAGGTGATGTTTCTGACCGGGGCGGAGTCGGCGTATGTCACGCGAGAGCACCGTGACCGGATCAAGGCGCTGTTTCCAGCGGCGCAGTTCGCCAAGATCCCCGGCGCGGGTCATTGGCTGCATGCCGAGAAGCCGCGCGAGTTCGAGGCGGCGGTGCGGACCTGGCTGGGGTGAGTCGTACGGTTGTGCGGTCAAACCGTACGATCCAGACCTAGCGCAGCTCGTAAAGCTTTTTGGTGACGATATAGGTCACGGGAAAGGCCGCGATAAATCCCAGAAGGGCGGCGATCAGGATGGGATATAACGTGTCATATCCCATGGTAAGGGCGGCTATGACAGCCGAGCCGGACAGGGTGGAGCCGATGAAGAGATGCAGGATGAGGCCAAGGCGCAGCATGGGCAGACTTTCTATGATGTTGCTTTAACCTCATAGTAACGGTGACGTGTCTAGATGGCCTTGATCTGTGTCACAGGCTGGGTTCGGACATGAAAAAACCCGCCGGTGGATTGACCGGCGGGTTTCGGTAGGATGGTTCGCGGAAGCGACCGCTGTTATTCCTGTTGCCCCATGAACATGAGGAGGAACTGGAACATGTTGAGGAAGCTGATGTAGAGGCTCAGCGCTCCGTCATAGGCGGCCTTGTCCAGCCATTCCTGATCACCCTGAGCGGCATGCGCCACATAGGTGCTCTTGATCGACTGTGTGTAGAAGGCGGTGAGGCCTGCGAAGATCAAAAGGCCGATGGCCGAGATGGCGAACATGACAGCCGGGCTTTGCAGGAAGATGTTGATTACCATCACCACAATGAGACCGATCACGCCCATGATGAGGAACGATCCCCAGCCGGAGATGTCCTTTTTGGTGGTGTAGCCATAGAGCGACAGGCCCGCGAAGGCGATGGCGGTCACGATGAAGGTCTGCGCGATCGAAAAGCTGGTGAAAACCAGAAAGATCGAGCTCATCGAGATGCCGATCAGCGCCGCAAAGGCGAAGAAGCCAAGCTGCACGGCGGCAGCGGAGCCGCGCTGCAGGAGCGCGCCCCAGCCGAGAAAGATGAAGGCGAGCGGGGCCAGCATCACCACCCATTTGAGCGGCGAGAGGTAAAGAGCGGCGCCGAGGCCCGACAGCATCGTGCCGTTGGGCAATTGAGCGGCCGCAGCCGAGGGATCGGTCGTCACGGCAAGCCCCGCGATGGCCCATGCCGCCAGCGCAGTGATGAGCATGCCAACGGACATCGTGCCGTAGACCTTGTTCATGTGCGCGCGCAGGCCCGCGTCAATCTGGGCGGTGCGCGTGCCCGTCGCCGTCCGGATCGTGTTAAACTCTGCCATGTAACCCTCCGATATGTGAATGGCCGTCCCGGTTCCGGGACATTGCCAGTAATATCGGGTGCCACCCCCCACATTTCAAGCGTTTATGACTGTTTTCGACAGGTTTTCTGCGGGGGGCTGGCGTTGGCTGGTTGGCGGGGGTGTTTCTGGCTGTTTTGCGACGCGGTTTTGACCTGACGCGGTGGGTCGAAGCTGTGCATTTTTCGGGGTCTGGTCCGATCCTGCACGGCCGCGTCAAGCCTGTCCTCGGGGCCAGAGCGGCCCTGCTCAGCAATGCAGCCGACGGGGCAAATCCCAGAAGGCGCGGTCGGCTTCGCGCAAGGCCGCCTCGCGGGTCAGGCCAATGTCCCGAAGGGCTGCGTCGTCGAGGTAACGCAGGACGCGGCGCTGATGCCAAACCGCCAGCATATCCGCAAAACGCAGGCTCACTCTGGGGAGGGCGGCGCGAAGGGCGGGGGTGTTGCTGTGAAAGGTCATGGTTTTTCCTTTCCCTTTGGTGATGTGAGGGCGGGTTTGCATTTCTGATATTGATCTTTTGCCACGATTGGTTCAATTTTGAAAATGAATGTTTGATCATCATATCATCAAGGACTGTGATGAATGCGAAATCTGGATATCACGACATTGCGCTCTTTGGTCGCGGTCGCCGATCAAGGCGGCGTGACGCGGGCGGCGACCGCGTTGAACCTCACGCAATCGGCGGTGTCGATGCAAATCAAGCGGCTCGAAGAGATGCTGGATCTGACGCTGTTTGACCGGGCCAATCGGCGGGTCTCGCTGACTGCCTCGGGCGAGCAATTGGTGGGGTATGCGCGGCGGATGCTCGATCTCAATGATGAGGTGGTGGGACGCTTGACCGAAGAGACCTTTGAAGGGGAACTGGCGCTTGGGGTGCCGCATGACATCGTCTATCCGGTGGTGCCACGGGTTCTCAAGCAGTTCAACGCAGCCTATCCGCGGGTCAAGGTGAACCTGCGCTCGTCGAGCACGATCAAGCTGCGCGAAGCCTTGGCGCGGGGTGAGGTGGATGTGATCCTGACCACCGAAGAAGGTCTGGGCGAGGGAGGGGAGACGCTGACCGAAATGATGCTGCGCTGGACGGGGGCGCAGGCGGGTGTGTCGTGGAAACGTCGCCCGCTGCGGCTGGCGTTCTGTCGTCAATGCATTTTCCGGCCGATCGTGCTGCGCAAACTGGACGCGGCAGGCGTCGATTGGGAGATGGCCGTTGATTCCGAGGATGATCGCGCGGTCGAGGCGTTGGTGAGCGCCGATCTGGCGGTGGGCGCGTTGCTGGAGGACAGCATTCCGCCGCATC
Source organism: Roseovarius sp. MBR-51 (assembly GCF_053628575.1). Lineage (NCBI taxonomy): Bacteria > Pseudomonadati > Pseudomonadota > Alphaproteobacteria > Rhodobacterales > Roseobacteraceae > Roseovarius > Roseovarius sp. MBR-51. The sequence continues at coordinate 361,165 of NZ_JBRJGQ010000003.1, read as the reverse complement.
TCGAGGCGATCCATCCCGGCGGGGCGCTGCCTGAGCTCGGGGTGCAGAAGATCAATCTCTATGCGCGGGCGGGCCGTGACGAGGTGCGGTGTGCCTTGATGCGGATGCTGCGGCAGGGATTCGGGGCGCTGACGCCGCCGGTTCTCAGTCCAGTGTGATGACGACCTTGCCGGTGGATTTGCGCGTGCGCAGCAGATCGAGCGCCTCTGCGGTCTGTTCGAGCGGCAGCAGGTGCGAGACATGCGGGCTGAGGAGCCCTTGGGCATACCAGTCAAAGAGGGTCGCAAGGCTATTTGTCACCACCTCGGGACGGAATTTGAGATAGCCGCCCCAGTAGAGGCCCATCACGCTGATATTCTTGACCAAGAGGTGATTTGCGGGGATTTGCGGCACCTCGCCAGAGGCAAAGCCGATGGTGAGAATGCGGGCCTCGGGGTTGCAGGCGCGAAAGGCGGCCTTGAAGTGATCGCCACCGACCGGGTCATAGACCACATCGACGCCTCCCAAGACGCGGCACGTCTCGCGGATGTCCTGAGTCGCGGCGTCGATCAGGTGGTCGGCCCCAGCCCGTTTCGCCACGGCGAGTTTGTCTGCGCCGCGCGCGCAGGCGATGACACGCGCGCCCATTTGCTTGCCGATCTCGACTGCGGTCAGACCCACGCCCCCGGCGGCCCCCAGAACAAGCAGGGTCTCGCCCGGTTGCAGATGCGCCTTGTGATCCAGCGCGACATGGCTGGTGCCATAGGCCACCTGAAAGGCCGCGGCGTCGGCAAAGGTCATGCTGTCGGGCAGAGGCACGGCGCGGGCGGCCGGAAAACAGCCATACTCCGCCAACCCGCCCTGACCGGCGAAGACCGCGACGCGGGTGCCGGGAGCGGGGCCGCGCGTGTCAGGGCCGAGCGCCTCGACCGTGCCGGCCACCTCCATCCCGAGGGTGAAGGGGGGCTCTGGCGTGTCCTGATACGCGCCCTTGATCATCAAGAGATCCGCGAAATTGAGCCCGCAGGCGGCAATTCGCAGGGCAAGCTCGCCCGATTTCGGGAGCGGGCGTGGGAGGGTGGTCAGGGCTGGTTCTGCGCCTCGGGCGGGGATCTGATAAGCGCGCATGTCGGACCCTTGTGATTCTGGCGTTGCGGGGTAATTCTAAGCGGGTTGGTTAGACGAATTCGATTCGGGCTGTCAAATCGCCTGAGGTTTCAGGAGGCGCGACCGTATTTACCCTGTGCAATTGGGTAGGCGCCCGCTTAGATTGAGTTTCTTTCGTATAGGTCACGCAAATGGATAGCGATATTTCTTGAATTTTAACACCATCTTGGTAAGTTCTGCCACACGCCGCTGGGATGCGTGGCGTGATTTCCGAGATCCCGGTCCCGGTTTGTCAGAATTACGGTAAATCTCAGAGTAGTTAAAAAGGAACATTAAATGCCGCACCCCGTTGATGTGCACGTCGGAAAACGCATTCGTCACCGCCGCTGGCTGGTGGGAATGACCCAGCAGCAGCTGGCCGAGAGTGTGGGAATTAAATTTCAACAGATTCAGAAGTACGAAACCGGCGCGAACCGCGTCAGCGCGTCACGGCTTTGGGATATCGCAGAATCACTTGATGTGACGATCAGCTTTTTCTTTGAAGGGCTGGATCAGGATGGTGGTGTGGAGCGCGAGAAAAGCGATCCGGCACGTGCCGACCTGATGGGAGACAAGGAAGCGCTCGATCTGGTGCGGTCTTATTACGCCATTCCCGAGAACCAGCGCCGCCGCCTATTTGACCTTGCTCGGGTGTTGAGCGAGGTGGCTTGAGCCTGACCGGCCCAGGGTCTATCCCTCTGCGCATGCGGTAGGAAAGGCGGGCCGGAATGGACAAGACAGATATCGTCAGGACAGCCCATGCGGTGGCAGATGCCGCGCGCGGGGCTGTCCTGCCGTTTTTTCGCAGTGCCGATCTGACGGCGGAGAACAAGCTGCCCGAAGGGCGGTTCGATCCGGTGACGGAGGGCGACCGCGCAACCGAGCGGGCGATGCGCGAAGTTCTGGGGCGATTGCGTCCGCAGGATGGAATCCTTGGCGAAGAATATGGCGCGGTTGAGGGCACGAGCGGCCTGACCTGGGTGCTTGATCCGATTGACGGCACGCGGGCGTTCATGTCCGGGTCTCCGACCTGGGGCGTGTTGATCGCGGTGTCCGATGCGAGCGGCCCGATTTACGGCATCATCGACCAACCCTATATCGGCGAGCGGTTTGAGGGTGGTTGGGGCGCGGCGCGGATGACCGGGCCGATGGGCACACGGGATTTACGGGTGCTGGGCGCGCGGCCCTTGTCCGAGGCGATCGTCTTTACCACATTCCCGGAATTGGGCAGCCCGGCTGAGGCGGCAGGCTTTGCCGAAGTTGCAAGCCACGCGAAGTTGACGCGCTATGGGCTTGATTGCTATGCCTATTCTCTGGTTGCGGCGGGGCATGTTGATCTGGTGATCGAGGCCGGGCTGGCGCCGTATGACATTCAGGCGCCGATTGCGGTGATCGAGGCGGCGGGCGGCATTGTCACCGACTGGCAGGGCGGTCCGGCGCATCAGGGCGGGCGGGTGATTGCCGCCGCCGGGCGCGTGCAGCATGAGGCGGCGCTGGCGATACTGTCGCAGGTGGTGTGACGGAGGGGGATGCGCTCGCTTTCAAAATCGCCGGGGCGTGTTGCGCTCCATCGAAAACACGCCCGGGGCGATGTAACCCCGATCAGACGTAACCTGCTCCAGGCCGCGGGACGGCCCAGCGACCGCGCGGCTGGGTGCTGGCGCTGGACCCTTGCCGCCCACATATACCGCCTTGCCCGCCACCCAAACCCCCGCAATGGCGCGGTCGTCGCCCATCATGAGGGTGGGAAAGAGCGCCTCCCATAGGTCGTCCGCCCGCGCGCTGCGTTGGGCAATCGCGGGGGTTGAGGCGAGATCGAGGGCGACGAGGTCGGCCTCCATGCCGGGGGCTATATTGCCGATCTTTGACCCCATGTGCAGCGCTTCGGCTGAGCCTGCGGTGGCGAGCCAGAGAAGCTGGGCGGGGTGCAGCGCCGTGCCGGTCAATTGCCCGATTTCATAGGCGGCGGCCATGGTGCGCAGCATCGAAAAGGAGGAGCCGCCGCCGGTGTCGGTGGCCAGGCCGATGCGCTGGCCTTCGGCCTTGCGGGCTGCGAGGTCGAAAAGGCCCGAACCGATGAAGGTGTTGGAGGTCGGGCAATGGATCAGCGCCGCGCCCATCTCGCGCAGGCGGTCGCGCTCGCGCGCTTCAAGGTGGATGGCGTGGCCATAGAGCCCGCGCGCCCCCAAGAGGCCGTGCGATTCGTAGGTGTCGAGATAGTCGCGCGCCTCTGGGTAGAGGGATTTGACCCATGCAACCTCGTCGGTCTGTTCAGAGAGGTGGGTTTGCATCAGGCAATCGGGATATTCCGACCAGAGCGCGCCCAAGGCGGCGAGTTGCGCTGGTGTCGAGGTGGGCGAAAACCGGGGCGTGATGGCGTAAGAGAGCCGGTCCACCCCATGCCAGCGCGCGAGCAGCGTCTTGCTGTCATCATAGGCCGATTGCGCCGTGTCGCGCAGGCCGGGCGGCGCGTTGCGGTCCATGCAGGTCTTGCCCGCCACGGCGCGCAGGCCGCGCGTCTGGGCCGCCTCGAAAAAGGCGGTCACGCTGGCGGGGTGGATGGTGCAAAAGCTGGCGCAGGTGGTGGTGCCATGGGCGAGGGTCAGATCAAGATAGCGAGCCGCGATATCAGCGGCATAGGCGGGATCAGACAGGCGCATTTCCTCGGGGAAGGTATAGGTATTCAGCCAGTCGATCAGGCGTTTGCCCCAACTGGCGATGATCGCGGTCTGGGGGTAGTGCACATGCGCATCGACAAAACCTGCGGTGATCAGGTGATTGCCCATGTCGGTCCGGGCCGCGTCAGGCGCCTGCGCGTGCAGAGCCTGTGCGGTGCCGAGGGCGGTGATCCGGCCCTTCTCGATCAACAAGGCCTCGTGCAGACGGGCGGCATCAGTGGGGCCCCCGGCCTCGAAGGGCGAGCGGTCAAAGCTGAGGATGTGACCGGTGATCAGCGTTCTGGGCGGCATGTGACCCCTTTTGGTGACGGATTGCGCAAGCCGGAGGATAAGCGGGGACACGGTCGGGGTAAATCGGCCCATTGTGATTGTTTTCTGTAAAGCGGTTCTTTAATCCTGCCCGCGACTGTGACGGGCAAGGGGGCGATATGGCGGACGACGAGGACGATCTGGCCCCCGAGGCGGAACAGGAAGAGGATGATCAACCCCTAACGCGGTCTTTGATTGCGCGGATCATGTATGCGGTCGAAACGCAGGACCGCGAGATGCTCTGGGCCGAGATGGAGCCGCTGCACGCGGCTGATATCGCCGATCTTCTGGAGCAGAGCAACGCCTATGACCGGCGGCGGTTGATCGAGCTCTACGGGCAGGAGTTCGACGGGGATATCCTGTCGGAGCTGGACGAGTCGATCCGCGAAGAGGTGATGGGCCTCTTGACGCCGCAAGTGCTCGCCGATGCCGTGCGCGAGCTCGATTCGGATGACGTGGTCGATCTGGTCGAAGATCTGGAGGATCAGCAGCAAGAGGCGATTCTGAGCGTCCTTGAGGACAGCGACCGGATCGCGGTGCAGCAATCTCTGACCTTTCCGGAATATTCCGCTGGCCGTCTGATGCAGCGCGAAGTGGTGATGGCGCCGGAGCATTGGAGCGTCGGCGACGCGATTGACTACATGCGCCATGCCGAGGAATTGCCGGAACAGTTCTATCATATCGTTCTGGTCGATCCCCGGCTGCATCCGGTGGGCAATGTGACCCTCGGGCGGATCATGGCCTCGCGCCGGGATGTGCCGCTGAAGGACATTGTGGAAGAGACATTTCACACCATTCCGGTCACGCGCTATGACGGCGACGTGGCCTATATGTTCAACCAGTATCACCTGATTTCAGCGCCGGTGGTCGATGAGGACGGGCGGCTGGTGGGGGTCATCACCATTGATGACGCCATGGCCGTGCTGGATGAGGAGCATGAAGAGGATATCATGCGGCTGGCCGGGGTCGGCGAGGGCGGGATCAACGATTCGGTGATCGAGACCTCCAAGCAGCGGGTGCCGTGGCTGGCGGTTAACCTCGGGACGGCGATTCTGGCCTCGCTGGTGATTGCGCAATTTGAGTTGGCGATTTCGCAACTGGTGGCGCTGGCGGTCTTGATGCCGATTGTGGCCTCGATGGGGGGCAATGCCGGAACGCAGAGCCTGACCGTGGCTGTGCGCGCGCTGGCGACCAAGGATCTCACGGTATCAAACGTCTGGCGGGTGTTGCGCCGAGAAGTGCTGGTGGGGTTGATCAACGGGGTGATTTTCGCCCTGGTGATGGGTGCTGTCGGGATGATCTGGTTTGGCGGGCCGGAGCTGGGCTATGTGATTGCCGCCGCCATGGTGATCAATCTGGTGGTGGCCGGGCTGGCCGGGGCCGCGATTCCGGTTGTGATGGACAGATTGGGCTTTGACCCGGCGCTGGGCTCTGGCACATTTGTGACCACGGTGACGGATGTGGTGGGCTTTTTTGCATTTCTGGGGCTGGCAACGGTGTTTCTCTTATGAACGACCTGGCAGAGGTGAAGGCGGCGGCGCGCAAGGCAGCGTTTGCGCGGCGGGCCGAGGCGCATGCTGCGCGTCTGCCCGGTGTGGCAGCGCTCTTGTCGGGGGTATTGGCGGGTTATCGGGGGGTGGCTGTATCGGGCTATTTGCCGATCCGCAGCGAGATCGACCCGCGCGCCGCAATGGAAGAGGCGGCGACGCATGGGCCCGTCGTGGTGCCGGTGATCATGGGGGCGGGATTGCCGCTCCGGTTCTCGCGCTGGGTGCCGGGCTGCGCGCTGCGCGAGGGACCGTTTGGGGCCATGGTGCCGGAGGTGGATGATTTCGTCGAGCCGGAGATCCTGATCGTGCCGCTGGTGGCCTTTGATCGCAGCGGCGGGCGTTTGGGCTATGGCGGTGGCTTTTATGACCGCACGCTCGAGATGTTGCGCGCGCGGCGGGCAACGCTGGCGATCGGCTTTGCTTATGGTGCGCAGGAATCGGGGGGGCTTCCGCTGGAGCCGACCGATCAGCCACTTGATATGGTGGTGACAGAGGCTGAGGTGATCGCGTTTGGCCCAAGAGCATGAATATAACGCCCGTGTGGTCTGGACCGGCAACCGGGGCGAGGGCACGGCGCATTACAAGGGCTACGACCGGACGTGGAATGTGGAGACGCGCGGCAAGCCGGTGATCCAGTGCTCGAACGATCCGCTGCTGGGGGGCAATCCCGCGCTGCACAATCCGGAAGATATGTTGATATCGGCGCTGAGCGCCTGTCACATGCTGTGGTTCCTGCATCTGGCGAGTGACGCGGGCATTGCCGTACAATCCTATGAGGATGATCCCATTGCCATCGGGGAGACCGAGAGCACCGGGGCGAGCCGATTTCTGCGGGCCACGCTGCGGCCCCGGATCGCGGTGCCGGCGGGGACGGATCTGAGCCGGGCCGATGCGCTGCATGGGCAGGTGCATGCGGTCTGCTTTATCGCACGGTCGGTGAATTTTCCGGTGACCTACGCGGCGCGCTACCGGGTTCTGGCGTGAGTGGAATTGTCTGTGTCGGATTCGGGCTTGCGCGCAGATTGAGCGCGCGGTTAGGCTGATCCTGTCATGGTGCCATGCCGTCAGCATTACAGTGCTCTCGGGATGGAGAATTGGGAAGCCGGTGCAACTCCGGCGCTGCCCCCGCAACGGTAAGGGAGGGCGTTTCGGCGTTATGCCACTGGGCGACAATGCTCGGGAAGGTGCCGCGACGCGAGGGTCATCCGGCCCGCCATCCAAGCCCGGAAACCAGCCTTGGCGTGACGTCGAATCGCGGGGTGCGATGCGGGCGTGTGCGCCTCGGGCCGATGATCTGTGGCGCCATGTCCCTTGCCCCCCGCCCCATCCGGCCCGGGGTGTGGCCGGGGAGAGCAGCAAGATGACTTTTGTCCTGATCATGGATGGGCTGGAGAGCAGCCAAGCGACCGGGCCGCAGGCGATGCAGGCCGCGCGCATGGGTTTTTTGCAATGGGCCTGTGCAGTCGAGGGGCCGATTACGGCGCAGATGGCACGGGCGGCATTGGAGAGCCCGGCGGCACGGCAGGCTGAAAGTGCGGCAGCGCGTGCCTTTGTCGGGTTTTTACAGGAGGCCAGCCGGACGTGTCTGGCCTTGCCGATGCGGCGGGGCCGGGCACGGGTTCTTCACTGAGGCCGGTGGGGCGGACGGGCGCTGCGCGGTGGCGCTTCGCGCCTTGAGTCCGCGCTTGGGCGTTGGGACCAACGTCAGCAAGAGGCTAAGCCTTGCTTTTATCGTGCCGGTTCAAGGGAAACGCTGTCTTGCGTCCGCGCAATAAAAAACGGCGGCACCAGGGAGGAGGAGGGGTGCCGCCGTTTCCTATACGTCCGGCCCAGGGAGGAGGAGAGGGCCATTCGCAAAACGAAGGGACTGGATGGTCCCGATTTGACGGCCCCAGGCATCAGGGAGGAGGAGAGACGCCCGTGACCGTAACAGATACCCCAGGGAGGAGGAGGGGGGTATCTGATCTCTTATTACGACCGGTGGCCGTAAACTGTTTCATGTGCAACGCGAAGAATTTCACTACGGTGCAGGCCCAGATCGGCGAGGTCATGTGTGCTGAGTTGCGACAGCTCATTGACCGTGCGGCGATAAGTGCGGTAATTTGCGATACGCTGCATTGCAGCATAGACTGCGGCACTCAGATCCTCGCCGAGAACGGCGGCGGCAGAGCGGCGGATGTCAATCGAGGTAGCCATGTCTTCGGGTCCTTGCGGATTTTATCGTGTTCAAGTTCGGCGCTGTTCGTTTCGCCTTTGTTGATCCCAAGATACGCTTTTGCTGCGGCTGCACAATACCCCGCATAAGCAATGCTGCTATGCAGCAAATGCATAAGAAGAAAGTGACCTAAGGTTAAGCAAATGAAGCATTTTTTAGGCAGTTTAAAAACTGCTCTTGCCTTGGTTGCATAGAGCGGCGCTGATGTCGCCAATGGTAAAGGAACGAACATGACCGATATTCGCGCGGAACTCGAAGCGAGGCTTGACAGGCTGGAGTTGCCGGACGGCGGCAGTCTGATGTCACGGGACATGGTGCGCGCGTTGGTGGTCGAGGCGGGCGAGGTGCGCTTTGTCATCGAGGCGCCCAACCCCGAGATGGCCCGCAAAATGGAGCCGGTGCGCGCCGCCGCCGAGCGCGCCGCCATGAGCCTGCCAGGGGTCAGCCGTGCCACCGTGGTTCTGACGGCGCAGGCCGCGCCGCCCTCGCTCAAGCTGGGCCAGCATCCCAAAGGGGGCAATGCGTCGATCCGGCCCGAGGGGATTGCGACATTGCTCGCGGTGGCCAGTGGCAAGGGCGGTGTCGGCAAATCCACCGTGGCCTCTAACCTTGCGGTGGCGCTGGCGCGGCAGGGGCGGCGCGTGGGGTTGCTCGATGCCGATATTCATGGGCCAAGCCAGCCGCGCATGATGGGGCTGACAGGGCGACCGCAAAGCCCGGATGGCACACGGATCATTCCGCTGGAGGCGCATGGCGTCAAGGTGATGTCGATCGGGCTGATGCTCGACCCCGCCAAGGCGGTGATCTGGCGGGGGCCGATGCTGATGGGGGCGCTGCAACAGATGTTGGCGCAGGTGGACTGGGGCGATCTGGATGTGTTGATCGTCGATCTGCCGCCGGGCACGGGCGATGTGCAACTGACGCTGAGCCAGCGGGCGCGTCCCGATGGGGCGATCATCGTCTCGACGCCGCAGGATGTGGCGCTCCTCGATGCGCGCAAGGCGATGGATATGTTCCGCACGCTGGAGGTGCCGATTCTGGGCATGATCGAGAATATGTCCTTCTTCACATGTCCTGATTGCGGGCATGAGGCGCATGTCTTTGGGCATGGTGGGGTGCGCAGGGAGGCGGAGGGTCTTGGCCTGCCGCTGTTGGCAGCCTTGCCGATTGATCTGGAAACCCGGTCGGCAGGCGATGCGGGCTGTCCGGTGGCGGCGGGTGACAGCGCGGCGGCGCAGGCCTATGGCGCGTTGGCGCTGCGACTGATCCGCGAAGGCCGGGGCTGAGGGGCGGCCGGGGGCGTTGCCCCCGAGGCCGCCACGGTATGTCAGGCCAAATGAGGCGGGAGTCAGTCGCTGATCGGCGTGGCCACCAATCCGAGGCGACGGGCGCTGTCTAGGGAGAGCGTGTCACTGTCGAGACCGAGCGGGATCTGATAGCGCCGGATCGCCGCGCGGGTGCGCGGGTCCATACGGGCAGTGACGGGACCGCTGTAGAGGCTGCGTGCGGCGAGGGCGCGCTGCACCGAGGCGATGAAGTCAGGCGTCTGCACATCGGCGCAGGGGGTTTCATACCAAGTGGTCACGCGCTCTTGCAGGATGGCCTGCCGGGTGACGGTGGCATAGGTGGCGGGGCTCAGGATCTTGCCCGAGGCATCGGTTTCAGCGGGGGACAGCTGCACCTGTTCGGTGACGGTCTCGATCACTGCGGGCGTATCCTTTTTGCCCCAGCAGGTGCCGGGGGCGGCCCCCGGCGGGGCCTCTGCCCCGACGTTTGATCCGCTCGCGTTGGGGGCCACGGTCTGACACGCCGCGAGGGACAGGGCCAAGGCGAGGCATGAGAGTGTGGGGCGGATCATCTGCGGAGGGCCTCGTGGGCAATGTTCGCCTGAGTCTAGCCGGTTTGACCTGGGGGGGAAAGCGGGCTGTCGGGATCGGCCAGGAGGTCGAGCAGGGCCGAGATATCCTCGATCTCTTCGGCCACCACATGGGTCACACCGGCCTGTCGTTCCACCCGGCCGGTCACGCGCAGCATGCGTCCGGCGATGACCGCACGGCGAAACCGCTCGAACACCTTGCGCCAGATCACGACATTGACCACGCCGGTTTCATCCTCGAGCGTGACAAAGACCACACCGCGCGCTGTGCCGGGGCGTTGGCGCACCAGAACCAGACCCGCCACGGTGATGCGCGCGCCCGAGGCGACCTCTGACAGGCGGGCGGCGATGAGGGCGGAAGGTGGGCGGGGAATGGCGGGCATTAAACTTTTGACCATTCTTCGAGCTTATACAATAGTACTTAATTCAAGCGCTGTATAACATAAATAATCTTTATGCACACACTCTCAATAAAAATCCTATGTCGCAGGTTAGCGACTAAAGTACTTTAGTACATACGATTGTTTAGGAATGTAAAAGCGATAAGATCGTCAAGTTCGTGAGGCTGTGCGTTTCTCAGACTCCTTATATCCAGGGGTGCTGATGGCATCCTTTATTGAAAGTAAATTGCCTTTTAGCCTAAGCAGGCTGGAAAACTCTTCTAAAAAAACACCAGGTATTGTTTTGACTGTATCCATGTCAATGAAGATCGCAGGCGTATCACTACGAGAAATCAGGTCATCCATAGCGTTCTGATAGCTCCTGGCAATTTGAATCGCTTCAGCAAACCCATCGCCAAAATCGGCTTCTCGGTTAAAAATAGATCTTACAACTGCCAATGGATTTCGAACGCAGACGACAAAGACTGGATTACGCAAGGTGCTTATAAGTTCAGGAACATACTCTGTGGCGCGGGGCAGTTTAAAGCCCCAGCGAGTGTTCTGCTGATTTCTTCTTTTTATGAGTTCCTTATAAGCGGGGCGCTCCGGAAGTTGTACTTGCATGAGGAACTTTGCTGGAACGGCGTGCAGCATTTCCTTGTCTTCATAGTTGTGAGGTCCTAGGTCGTCTCCTATGAAATAGCCAAGATTGAAAAGGGTATAGCTAACTATCGAGGTGCCCCCCCTCGGTGCGCCGCAAACAACAAGAGTCTCCGATCCGATCCTCTTGTGCATCTCGTCCGGCTGAAGCACGAACATCGTCCGCAACGGCAGAATTTTGACATTCACTAGAGCTGATTGCATCATTAGATATCTACTTTGAGCTGTATGAAGTGTCGTCATACTTAGATACCAAGATGCTTTCAAGAAAGACCAAAACCACGAGCTTGTGATGGCCCCCGTAACAACGTTCAGAATAGCCGAGAAGTCTCGAATTCTTCTCTTTCTACTGAGCAAAATGGGCCCTCTAAGCTGAGGCCGGTTTTTCACGATTTGCGTCTGATCGCTCGAGGTTTCGCGCCCGGATCCCTATCGCCTTGGCCCGAAATTGCTCTATGGTGCGCGCACAGAGGCATTCCGATGCCAACGCCCTTTTCATTCAGACCACAGGCGCGCGCCGATGCCCGTTGTGACCTTTCATGTCGGCATGCCGAAATGCGCGACAACAACGATCCAGAGTTTTCTGGCGGAGCGGGCCGAGTGGTTGGCGGCACGGGGGGGGGCAGGTCTATGAGCACCATCCCGAGGACCGCACGCGCAATCAGGGCAATGCGGCGCAACTGGCTGCTTTTTGTGCGGCGCGCGATCTGGCGCGGATGGAGGCCCATCTGGGGTATTTCCTGAGGTCGGGGCGCGATGTGCTCTTGAGCAGCGAGATCCTGTTTGATTTGTGGCGTGAGGACGGGTTCGTGCCGCTGCGTGAGGCGGTCGCGCAGTTGGGCTATGACCTGCGGGTGGTGGTCTATCTCAAGCGGCAGGATCTATGGATCGAGAGCGATTTCAAACAGCATGTGAAGGGGCGGAGTGACTGGGTCGGACCGTTCGAGGACTTGCTCGAACGGCGCGTCACGCGGGGCACGTTGGATTATCACAAGCTCCTCATGCAGTGGGCGATGCAGGTGGGGCGGGAGGCGATGACCGTGGTGCCGCTCACCCCGTCGCAGCCGCAGGGCTATGCGATCGAGCGGTTTCTGGAGGTGATCGGGCTGGCACCGCCTGAGAGTGGTCTGGACATCCCGCGCCAGAATGTGAGCCCGCCCGCGGCGGTGATCGAGGCGGCCCGCCACATCAAGGCCGCGCTGATCGGGCAGGGTCTTGGGACCGAAGAGAGAGCCGCCGTGATGGCCGGGTTCTTTGCGGTGTCAGAGGCGCTGACGGGGGCGGAACGGGATGCCGGCGCTCTGAGTCCGGTCGAGCGGCGGGCGTTGCTGGACCGTTGTGCGCCGTCCAATGCTGCCTTGGCGCGCGCGTTTCTGGGGGGCGTTGCGCCGTTTGAGAACCCGGACCCGGATGCGAGCGTGGATTGGGTGCCTCTGTCGGAGCGGGCGCTGGATGTTCTATCCGGATGCGTGGCGCGGTCGCTGATACGTCGCGAGCCGGAGGCCGGGGGGCCATCGCTCTTGGGGCGGCTTTCGGGTTTCCTGCGACGCTGAGGACCGCGGCAATTCTGCAATTCTTTTCTGACGCAAGTGCAAATTGGGCTGGTCTCAGCCGGGGGCCTTGATTAGGTAGTCCGCAAAAGCGACGCAATGGAGTGAGCCCAGACATGGCTAAAATCACCTATATCGAGCATAATGGCACCCGGCATGAGGTCGAGGTGGCCAATGGCCTGACCGTGATGGAAGGCGCGCGCGACAACAATATCCCCGGCATCGAGGCCGATTGCGGCGGGGCCTGCGCCTGTTCCACCTGTCACGTCTATGTCGATCCGAGTTGGGTGGGCAAGCTGCCCGCCAAGGATGACATGGAAGAGGATATGCTCGATTTCGCCTATCAACCAGATCCTGAGCGGTCGCGGCTGACCTGTCAGTTGAAGGTGACGGACGCGCTGAATGGTCTGGTTGTGCAGATGCCGGAAAAGCAGATCTGATCTACCCGGGGCGGGCGCAACGCCCCCTACCGGCTGTCTCTCAGGGAGCGCGCCAACCAAAAGCGTCGATCCGGCGGTTATGGGCGCGGTGACGAGCGCGTGCGTGATCGCCTCAACGGCGGCTCTGTGTTGACGAGACCGTGATATGCGGCACCCAAGGGTGGATTGACGTAACATGTTGATCATCCTAGGATTCGGCGCATAAGAAGTGTTGCGAGTGGTGGCTGAATGCTTGGTTTGCTTTTGGTGGCGATGGGGGTTCTGGGCGCGTCCTTTGTCATCAGTGATGACAGTCACTCTGATACGGTTTCCAATGAGGTTCCGCCCGACGAGGACAACGTCGGAGAGGAAGTTCCCCCCATAACAATCCCTGAAGACCCTGACGAGGAAGAGCCGGTCGTAGATGGCCCACGCCAATTCGGCATGGTGGCGCTTTCACGTCAGCTTGAGGACGATGCAGGCACGCCGTTTGACGATGTGATCGCGATTGACAGCGGGTTCGCCCGAAATCCGTCAGGCGCAGGATTGGTGCCGGTTTTCAATTCCGTAGACGCCGGGGCGGGCAATGATCGCCTCTACGTATCCGGCGGCACGGGTATCGGGGGTGAGGGCGACGATACGATTTCACTGTTTGAGGGTCAGAGCCCCATTCAGTTTTCAGGCACCGAGTTCGAGGACTTGCCGGGAGTGCAGCCTGTTGCACTGGGGGGGGCTGGCAATGATCTGATCGAGACGTTCGTTGGGGGCGTTGGTGTGGTCGACGCGGGCGAGGGCAATGACACCGTTGATGTCTATTCAGACAGGTCCGGAGACGGTGTTGATGTGACCTTAGGCGATGGCGATGATCTCATCCGGTATTTTTCCAGTAGGAGCCCGGGCGGCGTGATTGCCCAACTGCATGATTTCAATCCGGCCGAAGACAGGATCGAGATCGTTCGGGATATTGCCGAGGGTTCGGTTCTTGGGGAGATGACCGGATTTGGAGTGACAATTACCCCCGGCACCGGGGAAGAGCCATCTGTTCTGGCGGTTACTGTCACTCATGCCGATCCCGCACTCCCTCCTGAGGTTTACCGCTATTTCGCTGAAGGGCTGGAGGCGACACAGGCGGACGAGATTCGGATCGGCTTTGTCGATGACTTGGGAGAGGAAGATGGGACGCTAATCGAACCTCTGCGCGACGGCAGCGATCTTGTGTTCACCCTTCGGTCCGAGGATTTGGCAACCCTTTCGGCGCAGACGCTTGACGTGTCCGGACAGGACGGAAATCCGCTCGCGGATATTACCCGTGTCGTGCTGAATATTGATGAGACTATAGAGGGCACATTCGAGGTTCACGATAGCGGACTCTTTATAAGGCATACGGGCTTTGGGGATGGGATCACCTCGCACTTCCGGCATGTCGTGTTTAGTCCGGCAGAGCTTGACGGGGCAACCGTGACCGAGGTGAAGCTGGCGGATGCGCCCTTTACGTTTTTGTCGATAGACGGACCCCCAGAGTACGTAGCGGATGGTCTGCTCGATCTTCCGCAATTCTTGGCACCAAACGTCGAAGTCGTTCGGTTATTCAGAGGTGAACGTCTTACGGATACGTTCCATCCCGAGAATGAGCGGAACACGGTCAATGATATAGAGATTGTGATCAACCGAGTGGCGCTTTCGTAGGCTGTGACCTCTGGAAACGTGGGATTTCGTTTCGGGTTGGCACCCGAGCAAATGCCCGCTTAGAGCACTGCGCGCTGCATGGTGATCGAGGTGGGGCGGTCATATCCGGGATGGGCGGTTTCGCCGGTTTTGACAAAGCCCATTTTGGCAAAGGCCCGGTGGTTTTCCACCAGTTCCACGCGGACCTGCAATTCCACCGCGTTGTGGCCGAGGGCACGGGCGCGGTCCATGGCGTGATCCACCAGCAGCGCAGCCAGACCTTGCCCGCGCCACGCTGCATCGACGGCGAGTTTGCCCAGATAGAGGCAATCTGATTTTGGGGTCAGGAAAACGCAGGCCACGGGTGGGGTACCGATGATCCAAACCTCGCCATCGCGGCAGTGCTGGTCGATGGTTTCTGCGGTCAGACGGTGCATGGAGGAGGGCGGGTCGATCCGGCCCTCCATCTGCGCAAAGCTGCGGCGGATGAGATCGAGGATCGCCTCGGCCTGCCCGCTGCCGGGTTGCACCCGGACCGGGGCCGTGTCGATGGTCATTTCAGCGCGCGCCAGCCGATGTCGCGGCGGCAAAAGCCCTCGGGCCAGTCGATGCGGTCGACCATGGCATAGGCGCGGTCTGCGGCCTCGCGCAGCGTGGTGCCACGGGCCGTGGCGGCCAGAACGCGTCCCCCCGTCGCGGTGATCTGCCCATCGGCGCGGGTGGTGCCTGCGTGAAAGACCATGTGAAAGCTGTCCTCGGGGCACGCCTCCAGCCCTTTGATCACGCTGCCTTTTTCGTAATCTCCGGGATAGCCCTGCGCGGCCAGAACGACCGTCAGGGCGTGATCCTCGGCCCAAGTGACGGAAATATCGCCCAACCGCCCTTCGGACGTGGCGAGCAGGAGGTCGAGCGCCTGCGCGCCCAAGCGCATCATCAGAACCTGACATTCGGGATCGCCAAAGCGGCAGTTGTATTCGACAAGTCGGGCTGCGCCGTCCTTGATCATAAGCCCGACGAAGAGCACGCCTTGATAGGGCGTGCCGCGCCGCGCCATTTCGGCCAAGGTGGGGCGGACGATCTGATCGAGCGCCTGTTGGGTCACGGCGTCGGTCATCACCGGCGCAGGGGAATAGGCCCCCATGCCGCCGGTATTGGGGCCGGTGTCGCCCTCGCCCACGCGCTTGTGGTCCTGTGCCGTGCCGATGGGCAGGGCGGTTTCGCCGTCGCAGAGGACGAAAAAGCTGGCCTCCTCACCGTCCATGAATTCCTCGATCACCACCTCTGCCCCGGCGTTGCCAAACTCGCCGCTGAACATGTCGTCAAGGGCGGCGAGGGCCTCCTCCTCGGTCATGGCGACGATCACGCCCTTGCCGGCGGCCAGACCGTCGGCCTTGACCACGATGGGGGCACCCTGGGCCGTGACATAGGCGCGGGCGGCGGCGAGCTCGGTGAAATGGGCATAGGCGGCGGTGGGCGCGTTTGCGGCGTCGCAGATGGCTTTGGTAAAGCTCTTGGAGGCCTCAAGCCGGGCGGCGGCGGCGGAGGGGCCAAAGACCAGCAACCCGGCGTCGCGCAGGCGGTCGGCCACGCCTGCGGCAAGCGGGGCCTCGGGGCCGATGATCACGAAATCAATCGCCTCTGCCTCGCAAAAGCCCGCGATGGCCCCGCCGTCGAGGATGTCTAGCGCGGCACATTCGGCAATTTCGGCGATGCCGGCATTGCCTGGCGCCACGATCAGCCGGTCGCATTTGGGGTTTTGCAGCACGGCCCATGCGAGCGCGTGTTCCCGCCCGCCCGATCCAAGGATGAGAATGTTCATGGCGGCAACTCCTGCTTGGCCTCGGTTGGTCCGCGTTCTAAGGTGGCGGGCAGCCAGACACAAGGCAGGAGGGGTGCGCGCATGTCCGATCTGATCGACGATCCCGAAGAGGGGGGCAATGCCCCGGAATTTTCCGTCTCGGACCTGTCGGGGGCGATCAAGCGGATGATCGAGGGCGAGTTTTCCCATGTCCGCGTGCGCGGCGAATTGGGGCGCATCTCGCGGCCCCGGTCGGGGCATATCTATCTGGATCTCAAGGACGATTCTGCGGTTCTGGCGGGGATCATCTGGAAGGGGGTGGCGACGCGATTGGCCGTGCAGCCCGAAGAGGGGATGGAAGTGGTCGCCACGGGGCGGCTGACCACCTTTCCCGGTCAATCGCGCTATCAGATCATCATCGAGGATATGAAACCGGCGGGCATGGGCGCGCTGATGGCGATGCTGGAAAAGCGCAAGGCGGCGCTGGCGGCCGAAGGGCTGTTCGCCCCGGAGCGCAAGCAGGCGCTGCCCTATCTGCCGGATATCATCGGGGTTGTGACCTCGCCCTCGGGTGCGGTGATCCGGGATATTCTGCACCGGCTGCGCGACCGTTTTCCGCGCAAGGTACTGATCTGGCCTGTGGCTGTGCAGGGTGACAAATGTGCTGTTGAGGTGGCGCGGGCGATCCGGGGGTTCAATGCGATGACGCCGGGTGGCGCGCTGCCGCGCCCCGATTTGATCATCGTGGCGCGGGGCGGTGGATCGGTCGAGGATCTCTGGGGCTTCAACGAGGAAATCGTGGTGCGGGCGGCGGCGGAAAGTGCGATTCCGCTGATTTCCGCGGTGGGCCATGAGACCGACACGACGCTGATTGATTTTGCATCTGACAAGCGCGCGCCCACGCCCACGGCGGCGGCGGAACTGGCGGTGCCGGTGCGGCTGGATTTGCTGGCCTGGGTCGAGGGGCAGGGCGCGCGGCTGAGCCATGCCCTCAGCCAAGGGGTGAGTTTGCGCGGTCAGCGGTTGCGCGATCTGGCGCGGGCCTTGCCGCGCGCGGAGGTGTTGCTTGACGCGCCACGGCAACGGCTGGATGCGTTGGGCGAGCGCCTGCCTGCGGCGCTGATCCGGTCGGTGCAGGTGCGGCGGGTGCATTTGTCGGAGACAGCGGGGGCGTTGCGCCCGGCGCTCTTGCGGCGTGCGGTCGAGGGGGATCAGCGGCGGTTGCAGGCGACGGCGGCGCGGCTCAATGTGCATGCGCTGAACCGCGATATTGCGCAGAAGCGGCGCGATCTGGACCGGGTTTCGGTGCGGTTTTCGGATGCGGCGGGGCGTCAGGTGCAAGGCTGGCAGGATCGGCTTGCGGCGTTGGACCGCTTGCGTGAGACGCTGGGATACAAGGCCACGCTCAAGCGCGGCTATGCAGTCGTGCGCGGCGATGGGGCGGTTGTGACGACACGCAAGGCTGCGGCGGGGGCGGCGGCGCTGGAGATCGAGTTTGCCGATGGGATGCTGGATGTGTCGGGCACCGGACCTGCGGTGTCAGTCCCGAAGGTCAAGCCCAAGACGCCGCCTGAGGGGCAGGGGAGTTTGTTTTGAGCCAGTGGACGCTCTGCGCTAACTTTCCATCCAGATTGTCACTGGCCCGTCATTGACCAAAGACACTTTCATATCCGCCCCGAACTGACCCAGTTTGGTGGGAATACGCTGCTCAGCAAACTGTTGTGCGAAATGCAGATAGAGCTGATGGCCGGTCTCCGGGTCCGCCGCCGTGGAAAAACCGGGCCGATTGCCGCGCGAGGTATCGGCAGCAAGCGTGAACTGGCTGATGACCAGAACGCTGCCGCCGATGTCGATCAAAGAGCGGTTCATCTTGCCCGCCTCATCGGGGAAGATCCGCAGCTTGGCAACCTTGGCCGCCAGCCGTTCCGCGTTGGCCTGCGTATCGCCCTGCATGGCGCAGACAAGGATCAAAAGACCCCGCCCGCATCGGCCAATGGTCTCGCCATCGACCGCGACGGAGGCCTCGGAAACACGTTGCAAAAGGGCGCGCATAAGGAACCTCCGGGGGCAGCGGCACTCAGCCGCGCAGATCGAGCACCTCGTCCAATCCCGCCCGGCTGGTGCGGAATTTATTGGCGGGGTGGTCCACATCGGGCAAGCCAAAGGAAATCGCGCAGAGAATCAGGCGGCTGTCAGGCAGGGCGAAATGCGTGCGGATCATCGGCGCATAGGCCGCGACGGAGGCCTGCGCAATGGTGGCGATGCCAAGCGCCGAAGCCGCCAGCATGAAGGCCGTGATAAAGCCGCCGGTGTCCATTGCGCCGTAAGCGCCGAGCGCCTTTTCGGAATGGATGAGCGCCACATGTGGCGCGCCAAAGAGGTGGTAATTCTGCATGGATTGTTCGGCGCGTGCGGCGCGGTCGTTGCGGGCGATGCCTGCGGCCTCGTAGAGTTGCAACCCGCACTCCATTCGTCGCGCGCCATGCGCCCCCGGATAGCTCTCGGGCCAAGGCAGGTCAGGGGCAGGGCGGTCACGTTGCACCGCGTCTAGCAGGGCTGCGCGAAAGCGGTCGGTTTCCGCGCCCTGCGTCACGGTGATCTGCCACGGCTGGGCGTTGCACCAAGAGGGCGCTCGGCCTGCGGCGGCGACGATCTGGCGGATTTTGTCCTCGGGCACCGGATCAGGCCGGAAGGCGCGACAGGAATGACGGGCGTGCAAAAGGTCGTTGAGTGTTTCGAGTCCGTCTGTCATTCAGCGATGTCCTTGCCCGGCCATGATATTCAAGGCACGCGGCCCTGAACGATGATCATAGGGCGAGTTTTGCGGGTTATCCATGCCCCAGCGGGCGAATTTCCGCTGGTCGTGCCCTATAATACGCCTTGTTCAAGGGCGATGACATAGCCCACAGCGCCCGCGATGATCGCGCCGAGGAGCACGGCGAATGTGATCTTCCAGAAGGACCATGGGCGCTCGCCCTGCACACGCCCGGTGCGACCGTTGACGACGAAGCGGTAGGTTTGGCCACGGTATTTATAGGCTGCGAGCCAGACGGGCAGCAGGATGTGTTTGAAGGTGACGGCGCTGATCTCGGTGTTGATTTCGTGGATTTGCTGGCGGTCGCCGCCGATGTCAAAGCGCACGTCGCGGGCGATGATCGCATCCATACGGGTGCGCGCCTCGGTGAAACCGATGTCCAGATCGACGCTATAGCCCTCGGCGCGGAAGCCTGCGAGGAATTCCGGGTTATAGGGTTCGAGAGCGGCCAGATCCCACGGCTCCAGCGCCTCGGTGAAGCGTTTGGGCAGGGATTTGGAGGCGAGCACGAGCATGTCATCAAAAAACCGCGAGACCCGGCCCGAGGCGGGAGTCCAGCGGATTTTGGGCACTTGCACCGTCTGGCGTTTGCCGTCGCGGATCACGGTTTGGGTGACGTAATAGACCGTGCCGCGTTCGCCCCGGTAGGAGGATTTGGTGTCGGCGTCGTAGGTCCAGTAGGGCACATAGATGCCCTGCATGCGGCGGCCCTTGCGGGCGTAATCCTGAAGCCCGTTCGGCGCGAACCAGAGGCGGCCGAGCCAGCCGGTCATGGCCTTTCGCGCGGTCGCCTCGTCGAGCGCGAAGGGCAGGAGCGCGCGAGGTTTGATATGGCGCTGGGTGCCGGTGTCGGTGACGACCGGCGAGGCACAGAAGGGGCATTCGGCGGCGTGGGTGTCGGAGCCAAGTTCAACCTGCGCGCCGCAACTGGTGCAGGTGGTGGTGCGGACCTCCTCCATCTCCTGCGCGGGGAGTTGATCGCGCAGAGCGCGGTCAAAGTCCAACTCCTTGATGCCGCCTTGCCAGGGAGCGTTGCCCGCAATCGGATGGATGTCGCCGCAGTGATCACAGATCAGGTGGTTCGCGCCGGGATCATAGCGGTAATCCGCACCACAGCTGACGCAGGGAAAGCGGTGCTGGGTTTCGGTCTCTGCTGGCTCGGGGGGGGGCGTATTTTGCATGGGGCTCATAGAATGGGATGCACGGCGCGTGGGGTAATGCGGCGCAATGCCCCATCACCCAGTGCAGTATGGCGCCAGAGGTTGAAGGTGGCGTGCAGCGCCGAGGCGGCCAGAAGTGCCAAGAGCAGTTTGCGCGCCTCGGGGCCGGGGAGGGATTGGCCAAGGGCCTCGGCGGCAAGAGCCAGAGCGCCCCACGCGAGCAGCGCATAGAGTGCGCGGTGCAGCCACGGGTGCAGGGTGCGAAACGCGCCATCGAGTTTTGGGCCCGGTCCGTTCAAGAGGCCAAACGCCAGCGCCAGCGCACACATGCTGAGCGCTGAGAGGCTGTAGGCGACGGAGAGCCAGATCGTGGCCCCGCCATCGCCCAGCACAAAGAGCAACAGCATCAGGTTGAGCCAGTGCAGCGTGATTGTGGCGCGGCGGCGCATGCGGTCACAGACCCGGCGGGGGCGGGGGCATCACGGTGAAGAGTTGTGCCAGTTCGGCCACGTCTTCGGCCCGTTTCCAGCCGTCCTGGCCTGCGGTCCAGACATGGCTTTCGCGGGTGAGCTTGCCGTCAGTAACCATCCGGCCCATGGATGCCTTGGAATAGGGGCCGTGGGTCTGGCCGTTTTCAGCGATGTGCCAGACGTGTTCAACGGGTGGTGGCGGGGGTGGGGTCTGGGCTGCGGCGGCCGGGGTGCCTTGGCGTGCGCCCCATGGCCCGTCCTGTGCGAGGTTCTGCGCCATGGCCATACCCATGCCCATGCCAAGCCCCGCGCCGATGCCTGCGCCGCCGGAGGGGTTCTTGGCCGCGGCGGTCATGGCCTCTGCGGCGGAATACTGGGTGAATTTGCCCAAATCGCCGGCGATGCCCATCGAGGTGCGTTTGTCGAGCGCGGCTTCGACCTCGGGGGGGAGCGAAATGTTTTCGATGTAGAACTCGGGGATTGTGAGGCCGTATTCCGCGACGATGGCGGAAATCTCGCCTGCGACCAGCTTGCCCAGATCGGCGGTGTTGGCGGCCATGTCCAGCACCGGGATGCCGGAGCCTGCGATAATCCGCGAAAATGCCTGCACGATGATGTTGCGGATCTGAAAGCTGATCTCATCCATGGTGAATTCGCCGTCGGTGCCGACGATTTCGGAGAGGAACTTGGCGGCGTCGGCCACGCGCACCGTGTAGGTGCCAAAGGCCCGGATGCGCGTGGGGCCGAATTCGGGATCGCGCAGCATGATGGGGTTCTTGGTGCCCCATTTGAGGTTGTTGAACCGGGTGGTCGAGACGAAATAGATCTCGGATTTGAAGGGGGATTTGAAGCCGTGATCCCAATGTTGCAAGGAGGTCATGATGGGCATGTTGTTGGTCTCGAGCATGTAGAGACCGGGGGTGAAGACATCGGCCAACTGCCCTTCGTGCACGAACACGGCGGCCTGCCCTTCGCGGACAGTGAGTTTCGCGCCGTATTTGATCTCGTGGCCTTCGCGCTCGAATCGCCAGACCATCGTGTCGCGGGTGTCGTCGGTCCAGTGGATGACGTCGATGAACTGGCCGGAGAGGAAATCGAAGATGGGCATCGGGATACTCCTGTAGTCGGGGATCAGACCGGCCCGCCAGACCGCGCATCGAGCAGACGGCGCAGGATGGGGCGGGCCTCGTCGGGGGACATGCCGGGTTTAAGATCGGGGTGATAGAGCAGCCAGAGCAGCTCTTCGTCATGGCTGGTGAGCAGGGCAAATTCGTCGTCGTCATTGAAGATCGAGGGGCGCGCGGCTGGGCTGTCATCGGCGAGGCCAAGTCCCTGTGCCAATTCTTCGTGAACGCAGGACTGGCGCATCAGAGGGGGATGTTCGGCGCGGATGAGGGCAATTGCGCGGCGATAGGTATGATCCGCGCCCTGACCGGAAAAGGCCACCACGAGGCAGTGAATCGAGCGCGGCATGTCGCGGAAGATGGCGAGGGTGCTGGGGCCGGCCTCGGGGGCGAGTTGGCGGATGCGGGCGAGCGTGGTGTCGCGGTCATCCTCGCCCACAAAGAGAACGTGGAAATTGGGGCTGCCCGCGCTGGTGCTGATCGGGTGGCGGGTGACGCGCGCCAGCCGCGCGGCATAATCGGCGACAAGACGGCGGTCTTCGGCACGCTGGTCCTCGGAGACGGACGCGCCGAATTCGACATTGATGCGGACTGGCCCCATCCATTTGCGCAGGCCTCCGGCGCGCCCGGTGGAGGGGCGATAGCCCGCGCCCTGCTGGTATTCGTCGTAAAACGCGATGCGCTCGAAATTGCGCAGGATGTCGGTGTCCGTAAAGGGCGTGTCTGGCCCGCCACCGTCACGGCGCAGGAGACCGCGGCTGAGAAGGTCCGTCTCGACGCGTTGGTAATAGGCGGCAAGCGCCTGACTGTCGGCGGAGGGGCCGGAGCCCGTGGTGGGCGGGAGCGCCGTGGGGCGCGCCGCCGGACGCGCCGACATCGAGGGGGCGGAGGGCATGTCGCAGGCGGCAAGCGCCGTCAGCGCCAGTCCCATGACCCCCCATTTCAAACGGACAGCGTGCATGCCTCTGACTTAGCTCTTGGGCACCGAGGTGCCTGCGGTATCGCCGATGCCGTCGCGGCGGGACTTGGCGGAGGCCAGCGTGTCGCGCAATTCGGCCTCCATCTTCTTGAGCTCTTCCTCGGCCTTGGCGCGTTTAGCCTTGCCCTCGTCGGCGATTTGCAGGCTCTCCTGAATGGTGCCGATGAGATCGGCATTGGCCTGCTTTACCGCCTCAATGTCGAACACGCCGCGTTCCATTTCCTGCCTGATCATCTTGTTGCTCTCGCGCAGGTTCTTGGCGTTGGCGGTCAGCAGTTCGTTGGTAAGGTCATTGGCGTCGCGCACCGCCGCCGCGGCCTCTGCCGAGCGCTGGATCGTGACGGCCTGTGCCAGTTGGGTTTCCCAGAGCGGCACGGTGTTGACGAGGGTCGAGTTGATCTTGGTCACGAGCGATTTGTCGTTCTCCTGCACCAGACGAATCGATGGCAGGGATTGCATCGTCACCTGACGGGTGAGTTTGAGATCATGCACCCGGCGTTCCAGATCGTCGCGGGCGGCGCGCAGATCGCGGAGTTCCTGCGCCTTCATCACCTGATCATTCTCTGGCGCGGCCTGAACGGCGGCCTCGGCGGCGGGGATGTCGTTGGTGTCGATATCCTTGAGCTTGGCCTCGCCCGCTGCGATGTAGAGGGCGAGTTCGTCGTAGAAGGCCAGTGTCTTCTCATAGAGCATGTCGAGGGATTTGATATCCTTCAGGAGCGTATGTTCATGCGCCAGAAGGTCATCGGTGATCTTGTCGATCTGGCCCTGTACCTGCTCGAACCGGGCTGTGAATTTGGCGAAGGGGGCGGCACGGCCCAGCAGTTTTTCCCACCACGACCGTTCGCGGCGCACGTCGAGTTCCGAGACGGCAAAGCCGCGAATCGTGGTGACGATGCCGCGCAGGCTGTCGCCTGCCGGTCCCACATCCTTGTTCCGCACGCCCTGCAGCATGGCTTGGGAAATCTCTTGCAATTCGGCCTGCGCGGCAGAGCCGAAGGACACGATCGACTGGGTGTCGTCCATGTCGATTTCAGCCATGCGGCGCGTGATTTCGGCGCTGGCGGGGGCGTCGGCCTGATCCAGTGTCACGATGGCATTGGCATCGGTGGGAACAGGGAGGATCGCGCGGTTGACGGCCTCGACATCCTTGAGGGCGGCTTCGGCCTTCTGACGGGTGGTCTCTGACATGTGATCGGTCCTTTTACGCTAAATCTTTGGGTTCAAGGTGGACGCCCTCGCGCTCGAGCCGGTCACGCAGCACTTCGATTTCGATATCGAGATCGGTGGTGCTGTCGAGCATCAGCGCACGGGTCTTGGCGGTGAAATTCTGTTCGAGATCGGACAGGAGCGCGAGGTATTTGTCGCGCGCCTGTGGGTTCGGGGCACGGGCGTGCAGGTCGGCGAACTTGACCGTCGCGTCGCGGGCGCCCATCAGGTAGACGCCCAGATATTTGCGCGCCGCCGTGAGATCGCGGGGGTCATCCTCGACCGTGCGCAGCATATCGCGCACGATGGTCTGGAACCGCTCGAGCCGGGTTTCCGCCTGCCGGTCGCCCGCGCGTTTGAGGGCGTCGGACATAGCGCGCAGATAATCCTCGGCCTGATCTACGACGCGGGCGACGCGGTCGCTCTGGAAGGTGTCGACGCCCTCCATGCCCTTGTCCTTAAGGGGGTCGAGGCCAAAGGCGAAGCTGTGCAGGACCGTGCCGAGGATGGCGTAAATGAGCGGCTCCAAGAGACCGCCGTTGCTGGCATAACCCGCTAGGCCAAGGCCCAGCCCGGTGAGACCGGAGGCAAAGATCTTGCGCGGGATGGCGGGACGGCGAGCGATCTTGCGGGCCTCATAAGCCTCTTGCGCCAGAATACCCTCGCGGGTGAGCCAAGCCGCCAAGAGGAGCGCGCCCAAGGCGCCAAGGTTCAGGGCAAGCTCGACCGGACCGGAGGTGAAGGCGCGGGCGGCCAGAGGCAGAGGTGCAAAAAACAAGAGGTTGACGCGCCCACCGGCACGGGTGCGTCGCGCGCCGCGAAATCCGCCAGCTTGGGGGGCCGGCGTGTCTTTGCCGTCGGGGCTATACTTGCCGCCAAAACGCTGCGCCATCACACGCCCCCCGTGGCGGCGACGAAGAGGGTCAGCGCCACCAGCAGGAAAAACGCCAGTTTCTGAAGTCCTGTGTCACTCATGGCGCCCCCGCGACCGGTTTCAGCTGTCTGAGCTTGAACTTAGGCGATGGGGGCCGGGCATGCTAGGGGGAAGATTTCCGTCAGCGGTGCAGGAGAGGGCGGGACAGGAGTATTTCGACCAGAAAAACACGCAAGCTCACACCCCGATGTCAGGGCCAAGGCACATCAGAGGGGCGTCTGAGCGTTTGACTTCGTAAAGCTCTGACATGCTTTGATCCCCGGAAAAACGCGCGATGAGGCCACGATCCGTGCGCTCAAAGCTCCAGCATTGCGGATCGGGGCGGTTGTCATAGACAAAACAGATCAGGCCGCTGTCTTCGTACCAGCGCCCGTCCTGACAATCGCCATCGAGAAAGGACCAGCGCACACGGCGGTCGGGCAGATATTCCTCGCCGCCATAGGGCGCGCCGCCAGCGCCATAATAAAAGGTCTGGCCACGCGTATAGGCATCAAATTCAGCGGCGGACATTTGTGCCGCAACCGGGTGGGCAAGGCCAGTGAGGGCCGCAAGAAGGATCAAGCCACGCATGGGCGTCAGCCTGCCAGATCGCGCACGGTGCCGCTAGGGGATTCGCGCCAGCCTGCGGCGCGAGGGTCCATGATGCGCCGCCAGAGCGGCGGGACGAGGGCCAGCACGGCCATCACCGGCAGCGACTGCGGCAGGATCGGCATGGTCTGGCGGTTGAGTTGCAGCGCGGGATAGGGGCGCTGGGGCGTGACATGGTGATCGGAATGGCGCGGTGCATTGAGCGTCATCGCCGCCGACATCACATGCGGTGCGTTCCAGGAATGCTGCGGGCCAACCGGCTCCAGACGGCCCTCGGGGGTGCGGGCGCGGTGCAGGCCGTAGTGTTGCACATAGTCGGACAGGAGGATCTGGATCTGCGCATAGCCCGCGATAAAGAAAAGTGCGGCCACACCAGAGGCGCCGAATTGGGCGGCGGTGACAAGGAGGAGGGCCAGAGCGCCGCCAAGATAGGCCGCATAGGGGTGTTGCCAAAGCGGGCGGTCGCCTTGGAGGCGCGACTCGGCGCGCAGTCCGGCGACGAAGCCGCCGGGCCAAGCACGCGCGGCGTAGCGGTAGAATCCTTCGCCGGGGCGGGCGCTGCTGGGGTCCTCGGCGCTTGCGACATGGATGTGGTGGACGCGCAGATGGGCGCTGGCGTGGTGGCCAAAGAGCAGCGAGGTATAGATGAGCCGCCCGAGGCGGCGTTTGGCGCGGGCGCTGCGGTGGATGAGGTCATGCGCCACGGGATGCGAGATCTGGCCGGTGGTGAGCCCTGCGGACATCGCCACCAAGGCGCGCTCCAGCGCGGTGAGATCGTTCTGACCCGAAACAGCCCAGAGGGACAGGGCCAATACCGCGAAATGCCCCAGGCCGAGGGCCACAAGGAGCCAGTCTGCGGCCGGAAATTCGGCGTCGGGATCAGGGTTGCCGGGCTGTCGGGCGATCAGGCGGTCGAGCGTAAAGACCATCACGGTGATATAGCCCAAGGCCAACCCGCCCCAGACACCGCCCCAGAGCGCGGCGCAGGCGGTGAGGATCAGCGGCAGACTGGCGGCGAGCGAAAAGAGCGGCATGGTGTGTTCCCGGTTTTGTCACAGTCTAATCCCGGGTAGAGGCCGCGCACAGGGTTTCCTTGCTGCACCCCGCCGCATTTCACGCGCCGATCAACGCGAATGGTGGTGCAAATGTCGTTTTTGAGGGCTCTGCCCCCAGCTCGGCCCGCTAGGTTCGGGCGCAACAGGGAAAGAGGATGATCGCAATGGCATTGGATGATCGCAAAGGCGTCTGGAAATCTGGGAACGGCAAAGGTCGTCGCACGCCAAAGGGTCGGCAGTTGGAGGATGGTGCTTGGGCTGAGGTTCAGGCGCTCTTGGGCGAGGGACCGCGGCGGCGCGACCTCTTGATCGAGTATCTGCACCTTATTCAGGACCAGTTCGGACATCTTTCTGCGGCGCATTTGCGGGCCTTGGCCGAAGAAATGCGTCTGTCCCAGGCCGAAGTTTATGAAGTTGCAAGTTTCTATGCGCATTTTGACGTGATCCGCGAAGGCGAGACCCCGCCGCCCGCGCTCACGATCCGGGTTTGCGATTCGCTGAGTTGCGAATTGGCCGGGGCGCAGGCTTTGAAATCGGCTCTGGAAGACGGGGTTGATCCGGGCCAAGTCCGCATTTTGCGCGCGCCCTGCATGGGGCGGTGTGATACTGCGCCGGTGGTCGAATTGGGCCACCATCATATCGACCACGCCACGCCCGAGAGTGTTCTTGCGGCGGTGGCGGCAGGCGATACCCACGCGCATGTGCCAGATTACGAGGGATTTGAGGCGTACCGTGCCGCAGGTGGTTATGCCACGCTGGCGGATCTGCGGGCCGTCGCCAATGCCGACGCAGAATTCGAGCGCGTGCAGCAGACGTTGCTTGATGCCGGGTTGCGGGGTCTGGGCGGGGCGGGTTTTCCGTCAGGGCGCAAATGGGGTTTTGTGCGGGCCGAGGCCGGTCCGCGTTATCTGGCCGTGAATGGCGATGAGGGCGAGCCGGGCACGTTCAAGGACCGCTATTACCTCGAGCGGCAGCCGCATCTTTTCCTTGAGGGGATGCTGATTGCCGCCTGGGCCGTGGCGGCGGAGCGGTGCTTTATCTATATGCGTGATGAATATCCGGCGGTGTTGGAGATTCTTGCGACCGAGATTGCCGCACTTGAAGCGGCGGGGCTGATCGCGGCTGGCTATGTCGAACTGCGCCGGGGCGCGGGTGCCTATATCTGCGGCGAAGAAAGCGCGATGATCGAATCGATCGAGGGCAACCGCGGTCTGCCGCGCCATCGGCCGCCGTTTGTGGCGCAAGTGGGCATTTTCAACCGCCCGACGCTGGTCAACAACGTCGAAACGCTGCTCTGGGTCACACGCATCCTGCGCGAAGGGCCAGAAATCCTGAATTCGGTCGAGCTTAATGGCCGCAAGGGTCTGCGCTCCTATTCGGTCTCGGGGCGCGTCAAGAACCCCGGCGTTCATCTGTTGCCCGCAGGCTCGACCATTACCGATATCATCGCGGCGGCGGGGGGCATGCTGGATGGCCATACGTTCAAGGCGTATCAGCCGGGCGGGCCGTCCTCGGGTCTCTTGCCTGCGGCGATGAACGATATTCCTCTCGATTTTGACACGTTGCAACCGCATGGCAGCTTTATCGGGTCGGCGGCGGTGGTCGTGCTCTCGGACCATGACCGGGCGCGGGATGCGGCGCTGAACATGCTGCGGTTCTTTGAGGATGAGAGCTGTGGGCAATGCACGCCGTGCCGGGTGGGCTGTGAAAAGGCGGTCAAGCTGATGCAGGCCGACACCTGGGATCAGCCACTCTTGGCAGAGCTGTGCACGGCGATGGCTGATGCGAGCATCTGCGGGCTGGGACAGGCTGCGCCCAATCCCATTCGCTTGACGATGAAGCATTTCGCCGACGAAATCTGAGCCAAGCGCAGGCTTCCATCTCCCTTCGATCCGCATTAGGTCAGGACTGACACGCGGATCGGAGGGCGCATGGCGTTTTTCTCGAAACTCAAGGAACGGTTGTTCAAATCCTCTTCCAAGCTCGAAGAGGGGTTGGAGGCGATTGTAGACGAGGGGCGCGTAGAGGAGCCGACACCCACGGTTCCCGCGCCCGACCCCGAGCCGGACCCGGCGCCGCCGGGGATTCCGCCGCGACCGCAGGAAGTGCCTGCGCCGCCGCCGCAGGAGGCCCCTGTCGATCCTGGTCCCCAAGAGGTGCCGCCCCTGCCGTCCGGGGGCGTTGCCCCGGCGGTGCCGATGGAAATCCCCGCTGACCTGCCCGAAGCCGCGCCGCGTGCCGGGTTTCTCGGGCGTATTCTGGGCCGGGGCGCAGGAGAGGTCGCGCCGCGCCGTGTGCTTGACGATGCGATGCTCGAGAGCCTTGAGGAATTGCTGATCGGTGCGGATATGGGCGTGGATACGGCGCTGCGCGTCACGGCGAATATGGCCGAGGGGCGCATGGGCAAGCGGCTCTCGACGCAGGAGATCAAGGAATTGCTGGCGCAGGAGATCGCGCGGATCATGGAGCCGGTGGCGCGCCCCATGCCGATTTACGCCAAACGTCCGCAGGTGGTGCTGGTGGTTGGCGTCAATGGCTCGGGCAAGACCACGACACTCGGCAAGCTCGCGGCACAGTTCAAATCGGCGGGCAAATCGGTGGTGATCGCTGCGGGGGACACGTTTCGCGCAGCCGCAGTCGAGCAGCTTCAGGTCTGGGGCGAGCGGGCGGGCGTGCCCGTGATGACCGCGCCTGAGGGATCGGACCCTGCCAGCCTCGCCTATGACGCGATGACCCGCGCCGAGGCGGAGGGGGCGGATCTCTTGATGATCGACACCGCCGGACGATTGCAGAATCGCGCCGACCTGATGGAGGAACTGGCCAAGATCGTGCGCGTGATCCGAAAGAAAGACCCAAGTGCGCCGCATAACACGTTGCTCGTGCTCGACGCCACGACCGGGCAAAATGCGCTGAGCCAGGTCGCGACATTCCAGAAACTCGCCGATGTCTCGGGGCTGATCATGACCAAGCTCGACGGCACCGCGCGGGGTGGTGTGTTGGTCGCGCTGGCGGATAAGTTCGGCCTGCCGATCCATGCCATCGGGGTGGGCGAGCAGATTGACGATCTGGCCCCGTTCGATCCGCAGGAGTTTGCAGCAGCTTTGACCGGCCTCGACGCGCGATGACGTTTAGGACGGTCCCGCGCCGACAGAGCGCGCCGCGTTACTTTTCGACCAGTCTGACCACATACAGCACCAGCAAAACGATGGCCGTTGCCATGGCTGCGAGGGGCATCTGTCCGGAGCCGCAGGCAAGACCGATGGCCCCTGCGAGCCACATCGACGCGCCGGTGGTGATGTTATGGACATGGCCCCGTGAGGTGAAAATGGTTCCGGCGGCCAGAAAGGCGACCCCGGCGGTCACGGCCTCTACCAGACGCAGGGGGTCGACGCGCAGGGCGTCTTGTGCCCCGAAAGAGAGGGTGGCCAATTGCTGGCTGACCAGAATGAAGAGGCAGGCCGCGATCGACACCAGCATATGCGTCCGCAGGCCTGCGGGCTTGTGTTTGCTTTCCCGCTCAGCCCCAATCGCCCCGCCAAGCACGAGTGCGGCAATCATCCGGGTTGCGGCGACCAATGGCGACACGGTGCTGAACGTGCCCGAAAGCTCTTGGAGAATGATGTCGATCATGAGTTGGTCGATGCCACCTTGCTGTACGTTTGTCTCAAAGTTTAGCATGATCCGCTCCGGTGATGCGAGACATGCGATATGAGTGCCTGGCTGATTTCGCTCGAGGGGACCGAGGCCGGTCACCATCTCGCGATGATGTTGGCATTGGCGGCGGCGCTCTTGCATGCGGTGTTTGGCGCGTTGCAGAAGGGGCGGCACGATCCCTGGCTCAGCCGGGGGGCGATAGATGCTAGCTATGCCGTCATGGCTGCGCCTTTGGCCCTCTTTGTCGTGCCTTGGCCCGAGGCGCATATGTGGCCGATCTTTGCGGGCGCGGTGGTGATCCATATTGGCTATAAGGTGTTGCAGGCGATGGCCTATACCAAGGGCGCCTATACCGTGGTTTACCCGGTGGTGCGGGGCACCGGGCCACTCTTCACCGTGATCGGGGCCTATGCGATTTTCGGAGAGGTGTTCACGCCGGTGCAATGGCTGGGCGTGGCGGTGCTCCTCTGTGGCATCTACGGGCTGGCGGTCTATAACCTGCGCACGCTCACGCTCAACCGCGATACCATGCCGCTGGCGCTGGGTCTGGCGGTGGCGACGGGGCTGTTCGTGGCGTTTTACACCACCTATGATGCCTATGGTATCCGGGCCGCCGCTGATCCGTTCACATTCCTGGCGTGGTTCTTTTTTCTCGACGGTCTAACGATCCCGCCGTTTGCCTATCTACGTTGGCGCAACCT
The DNA here is from genome assembly GCF_053628575.1 of Roseovarius sp. MBR-51. Classification (NCBI taxonomy): domain Bacteria; kingdom Pseudomonadati; phylum Pseudomonadota; class Alphaproteobacteria; order Rhodobacterales; family Roseobacteraceae; genus Roseovarius; species Roseovarius sp. MBR-51. The sequence continues at coordinate 330,251 of NZ_JBRJGQ010000003.1, read as the reverse complement.
GCCAGAGAGGCCAACGGTGGGACCGTTGATGCTTCGTGGGGTCGCGGGCGGGGTGGTGGCGTTCTTCTCTTTTGGGTCGATCATGCTGGCCACGCGCCTTGACAAGGTGGGCGAAGCGGCGGTGTTGCGCGAGACGTCGACGGTGTTCGCGGCTCTCATCGGGTGGCTGGTTCTCAAGGAAACGGTGGGACCGCGACGTATTGCGCTCATGGCCTTGATCGCCGCAGGGGCGGTCATAGTTGAGATGGGCGGCTGAATGCGGCACAAGCCGAAGGACAGACAGGAGCGATGATTGAGATGAATGACACGCAGCCGCCCAAATGGGCCAAGCCGGTGCTGGAATTTGGCCCGGTTCTGGGCTTCTTCGCCGCCTATCTCTGGCTGAAGGACCGGGTCTTTATGATTGGCGGCACAGAGTATGAGGGGTTCATTGTTGTCACGGCCGGGTTTATTCCGGTGTTCCTGATCTCGATGGGCCTTTTGTGGCGGCTGACGGGCCATCTGAGCCGGATGCAGGTGGTCACGGCGGTGCTGATCGTGGTGTTTGGCGGACTCAGCGTCTGGTTCAACGATCCACGGTTCTTCAAGATGAAACCGACGATGATCTATCTGCTGTTCGGTGGAGTGTTGGGATATGGGCTGATGCGTGGGCGCTCATATCTGCAATATGTGATGGAAGGGGTGATGCCGCTGACCGATGCCGGCTGGATGATTCTTACCCGCCGCTTGATGCTGTTTTTCTTTGGCTTGGCGGTGCTGAATGAGGCGATCTGGCGCACACAGACCGAAGAAATCTGGGTCTATTTCAAGACCTTTGGCCTGACGGCGGCAATATTTCTGTTCTTCATGGCGCAAGGCGCGCTGTTTCGGGATCATTCCTCTGAGGAGGACGACAAGAGCGCATAGATCCTGCGGCAGGGCGGTCCGGACAGGGCCGCCCCAAAAAGTGGGTCAGGCGTAGAACAGATCCTTGAAGACATGGTAAGCGATGTCTTCGCGGCGCAGACCCATACGGGCCAGTTCTGCGTCGGATTTCGCTTCGAGTGCCTCGATCCGGTTGCGCCGAGAGGTCACGGCAGCCTGTGCCTCGAGCCCGCGCACCAGTGCAGCCGTGAATCGCTTCCAGACTTCGCGCAGCGGCGATGCGGAAACGTTTGTTGTGATATTCGCCATTGGAAACCTCACTTGAATTGTGTTTGGTTTCCTCCCTGCCGTGAACATAGGTCAGTGGGGTTGACGTGACCACCACTGAAAAGGAATGGCCGGATTGCAACGGATGCATCCCGGCCTGATTCGTTCAGTCAGGTTTTACCTTGGTCGCGGGGACTGGCATCGCGGGCGGGGTTGACGGTGTGCGCGGACGCTTGGGCGATGTTGGTTCGGCAGGCGACGCGGTCGTGGCCGCCGGGGCAGGCTGAGGTGCTTGCGCTTTGACAGGCTGCGGTGCGGCTTTGGCCTCGGTCACCGGTTCCTTGACGGGCGCAGATGGCGTCGCAGTCTTGGGCGTCGGGGCAGGTGCCGCGACTGCTGCCTTTGGGGCGGCTGCCGGTGTCGGAGCCGGCGCCGGTGTCGGTGCGGTCACGGGCGTTGGGGTTTTGGCCACGGGGGCAGGGGCTACGGGGGCAGGGGCGGCTTTTGCCTCGGGAACTGGGGCGGGTTTCGGCGCTGCAACCACGGCTTGTTTCTTCGCGGCGGTCTTGGCCCGTTTGGCGGGACGCGGTTTTGCGGGGGATTTTGCCGCCTTTGCTTCTGATTTTGGCGCCTCTGTTTTGGCCGGAGCGGCAGGTATTGCGGCCTTGTCGGCCATCCCCCGCGCGAAGGGCCCCGCCTTTAAGGCAGCCTCGCCAAAGATCTGCGCCACGCGCAGCTGTTTTTCGATCATGTATCCGGTGAAGCGGATTCCGGCGGCGGAGAGTTTCAGCGGAAGGTCAGGAGCAAGCATGGTTTCGTCCCTTTCAACAGGTGCGCGCCTACGCTTAGCGCAGACGGATGACAGAATATAACGCGCGCATCGCTGCGTTGCAGCAATTTGACTGTAGGTCAAATCACAATCGTGGCGCTACGCGGATTTCTGCTTAAATTATCGCCATCCTGCCTGATTTCCGCGCTTATCGCCCGTGAATCAGCGTCTGAAACAATTTTGGATCGAGACTTTGCGCGGCAAAGGTCTCGCCCTCGGTCAGAACGCTGACGGCATCATGGCTGTGCAAGCTCTCTTGATGGCTGGCGATAATGCGGAAATCCCCGATGCGGGGATCGGAGAGCAACTGTTCACAAAAGAGGCGTGCCGCATCCTCGACAAAGATCGGATTGGCGGCGTTCAACTCGGCAAAGGCCTGTTCATCCTCTCGCTTGACCATCACTTGCGTCTCGGTTGGGACGGCGCGACGGGCCAATTCAATCAGATCCTCGAACCAGAGGCAGTCGTTTTCGATCAGCTCGACCGAAATCCTCGCAACCGAGCGCTGAGAATGGGGTGTCGCAAGCTGGCCGCGTGCAGAGCGCGCATGTTCGCTGAGTTCCAGCGAGCAGGGGCAGGTTGAGGAGTAGACGTAATCGAGATGCATGAACTTGCGCTTGATCCCGGCGGATTCGACCAGTTCCATTGCGATGTCGTAATATTGAAAGCCCTCCAGACCCGAGCGCAGCGAGCGCACCTTGGCCGGGTAGGAGAGGCGCATTTGCAGGCGCGCATCGACCGACTCGAGATCGGTGATGTAATCAGCCAAAGCGGCCTCCATCACCTCGGCGCTGAAGGTTTTTTCGGCATGTTTGTAGAAACTGCGCATGATCCGGGACATGTTGATGCCCTTTTTGCCCGCATCTAGGCTGACCGTGCCCGTGACCGAGGTCTCGAGCGTCAAGTCGCCATTGTCGCGGGTATGGTAACGGATCGGCAGGCGGAAATTGGAGATCCCCACATGTTGCAACTGCTGTCTCGTGCCGCGAATAAGCGACGCCGGGCCGTTTTGCAGGTCGGGCAGCGTGGCAAGATAGGCCGGATTGGTCGCGAAATCCTCGGGGTAGTCGCGCGCAAGAAGCGGGTAATTCGACAGCTCGCCCGAGGGCAGGAGCCGCGCGATTGCCGGGTCGAGATCGGCCACTTCTTCGGGGGAGGCAGCGCGTGCCCAATCCCGCAAAAGCGCAAGCGCTTCCTTAGCCTCGTCCCGATCCGGTGCAGGCTTCATCTCAGACGGATGCACATTCATCGCAAAACTTCCCTTCAGCTCTGCCAGACCCTTACATATAGCGTTTTGACAGGAATTGCTATTATCGTAGGGATTTACGCCAAATGCGGCAAAGCGGATCATTCAAGCCCCGGAAATAGCTGAAAAACTTTTCGCTCTCAGCCTGCGGCCTCCAAGGCATTGCGAATGTCGTCGATCAGATCCCCGCAATCTTCCAGCCCGACGCTCAATCGGACAAGGCCCGGTGTGATACCGAGCGCCGTCTTCTGGTCGGCAGGCAGGCGTTGGTGCGTGGTGGTGGCGGGGTGGGTCACGATGGATTTCGCATCGCCCAGATTGTTCGAGATGATCACGATGTCCAGCGCGTTGAGGAAGCGGAAGGCCGCCTCTTGCCCGCCCTTGAGGTCGAGCGCCAGAACCGTGCCGCCTTCGCCCATCTGCGCGCGCACCAGGGCGTGCTGAGGATGGTCAGACAGACCCGGATAGATCACCCGCGCCAGGCGCGCATCGCCCTGCAAGGCCTCGGCAATCGTCTGTGCGCTCGCGGCCTGTGCGCGCACGCGCAGGTCGATTGTCTCGAGCCCCTTGAGCATGACCCAAGCGGTGAAGGGCGACATCGAGCCGCCGGTGTGTTTCATGTAGGGTTCAACCGTGCCACGGATAAAATCGCGCGTGCCAAGGATCACCCCGCCCAGCGTGCGGCCTTGCCCGTCGATATGCTTGGTCGCGGAATAGATGACCACATCCGCGCCCTGTTCGATGGCGCGGGAAAACACCGGCGTGGCAAAGACATTGTCCACGAGCACAAGCGCGCCCGCTGCGTGGGCCAAATCCGCCACCGCGCGGATATCCACCACGTCGAGCGTGGGGTTAGAGATGGTCTCGAAGAATACCGCCTTGGTGCCGGGCCGGATGGCTGCGCGCCACTCCTCCAGATTGGTGCCGTCCACGAATGTGACCTCGACCCCAAAGCGGGTCAGGATTTCCTCGAGCACATAAAGACAGGAGCCGAAAAGGGCGCGGGCGGACACCACATGGTCGCCTGCGCGCAGCATCGACGTGAGCGCGCCCGAGACAGCCGCCATGCCGCTTGCGGTGGCAAAGGCATCCTCGGCGCCCTCGAGCGCTGCGATCCGGTCCTCGAACATCGCCACGGTGGGGTTGCCATAGCGGGCATAGATGAACTCATCCGCGCCCGCCTTGATGAACCGCGCCTCTGCCGCCTCGGCGGTGTCATAGACAAACCCTTGGGTGAGGAAGATCGCCTCGCTCACCTCGTTATACTGGCTGCGTCGCGTGCCGCCATGCACCAGTTTGGTGCGCTTTTGCCAAGTCTCGCTCATATCCAACCTCCGGGCAGCCCGCCCATGAAAAAAGCCCCGACGCGGTCAAGCGAAAGGGGCCTTTCATCCTGACCTTTTAGCGGTTTGTTTAACGTGGCCCGCAATCCGGTAACAAATCGCCACAGGCGCGCATTACTCCTGCGCGCGGGCGTCGTCAACTCTGTCACGCAGGTTTCATGCAAGCGTCACCTTAGCGACGTATGCGTCGGTTACCCCACACCCACAACATCTAGTGGGATGAGGGACATGCCGCTGATCCATGTGAATGCGGGGCCGATGGGCCCGATGGTGCATGACGGGCCGGGTGATCTCGGCTCTGTCCTGTCCGGTCTCACGGTGGGAGATGGCCCCGTGATCGTGATGGTGCATGGCTTCAAATACGCGCCCAACCACGCCACGGAATGCCCGCATCGCCATATTTTTTCGCTCGCACCGGAGCGCACCTGTTTCAAGGTGCGCAGTTGGCCTGCCGGGTTGGGATTTGGCGCGGGCGCGCCTGATGAAGGGTTGGGCATCGGGTTTGGCTGGCAGGCGCGTGGCCATATCTGGGGGGCCTATGCCGCAGCGGCTGAGGCGGGTCGCCACCTGGCGCAGGTGATTGAGATGTGTCGCGCCATTGCCCCGGAGCGGCCCGTTCACGCGGTGGCGCATTCGCTGGGCGCGCGGGTCGTCCTCTCGGCGCTGGGGCATTTGCAGGCGGGGGCGTTGAGCCGGGTGATCCTGTTGGCAGGGGCGGAATTTGGTCAGCGCGCGGCAGAGGCGCTCGACACGCCTGCGGGGCGCTGGGCGGAGGTGATCAACATCACCAGCCGCGAGAATGATTTTTACGATTTCCTGTTGGAATGTCTCATTGCCCCGCCCAAACGCGGGGACCGGAGTCTGGGCCTTGCGCTGCCCGGAGGCGCCAATGTGCTGAACCTGCAGATGGATCATTCCGGCACATTGGCGGCGCTGGAGCGTGCGGGATTTGCCATAGCGCCTGCAACAGCGCGCATCTGTCACTGGTCGCCCTATACTCGGCCCGGTGTCTTTGGCCTATATAACAGCCTGTTGCGCCGTGGCCCAGATTTGTCGCTTGGCGCGCTCCGGGCGGCGCTGCCTTGCGTAATCGAACCGCGCTGGTCGCGCCTTCTGACCCTGCCAGAGATACGCCTGCCCTTGCCAATGGGGCGCAAACCGTCATTCTGATCCGGGACAACGCTCAGGAGAATGACCGATGCCCGCCCCGATTGACCTCTATTACTGGCCCACGCCGAATGGCTGGAAAGTTTCCATCGCCCTCGAGGAAATGGAACTGCCGTATCGCTGTCACCTGATTGATATTGGTGCGGGCGATCAGCACGCCCCTGAGTATCTGAAAATCTCGCCCAACAATCGTATCCCCGCCATCACCGACCCCGAGGGGCCGGACGGCGCGCCGATCCATATTTTCGAATCCGGTGCGATCCTGCAATATCTGGCGCGCAAGACCGGGCAGTTTTATGGCGTGAGCATGCGCGACCACATCGCGGTCGATCAATGGCTGATGTGGCAGATGGGCGGTGTCGGGCCGATGGCCGGACAGGCGCATCATTTCCTGAAGTTCGCCAAGGACGATATCCCCTATGCCAAGGATCGCTACCGGGCGGAGGTGGCGCGGCTTTACGGTGTGCTCGACCGGCAATTGGCGCGGCATGACTTTGTTGCCGGTGATTTCTATTCCATCGCCGATATGGCGCTCTGGGGCTGGTGCTCGCTCTGGGAGGGGCAACAACAGACGCTGGAGGACAAGCCGCATTTCGCCCGCTGGCTCGAGCGTGTGGGGGCGCGGGAGGGGGTCCGGCGCGGGCGGGCATTACATGCCGACAAGCGACGTGATCCGACCGCGAAGCCGTGAGTCGCAGGCGGCTATTGGGGTGGGCGAGGCCGAGTTGATGGGAATGCTGCAATGCAGCAACACTTTGCGCGGCATTCAACAGGGCACGCGATTTTTGCGATCTGATGCGGTATCCTGTGCAGAGGGAGGGGACCTGTCTGATCCAAGAAAGGGAACCCCATGGCCGAAAGCGACCTGACAACCCGGTTCATGCCCGCCCAATGGCGGCGCGATCTGGATCTTTTTCTGGTGGAACGCGCCGCCGGGATGAATGGCTATCTCTTGGCGCGCCAGAGGCTTGCGAGTGTGGCCCATCTCCAGAGCCTGAGCGAGTCGGAACTGGCGAGCATGGGCCTGAGCCGCGGTGATATATCGAGCTTTGTGTTCGAGGACATTCTGCCGGAGTGAGAGGGCCGCGCAAGCGCTGATCCAGCTTGACAGTCTGAGTGGCAACGGCCAACTCTGCGCCTCATGTTCGATATGCGACCCGTGGGATATCTCGTTGGCCTGATGGTCATGGCCATGGGCCTGACCATGGCGTTGCCGCTTTTGGTGGATATCGCCGAAGGGCGGGAACATTGGCCGGTGTTTGCCGAGAGCATGATCGTGACCTGCCTGATGGGGGGGCTCGTGGCGGTGGCCTGCAAAAATTCGATGGATCAGGGGCTGACGATCCAACAGGCGTTTTTGCTGACCACGCTGGTCTGGGTGGCGCTGCCGCTTTTTGGCGCGCTACCGTTCATTCTAGGCGAGACCGATCTCGATTTCATCGACGCGTTTTTCGAGGCGATGTCAGGGATGACGACGACCGGCGCGACGGTGATTGCCGGGCTTGATACCCTGCCCAAGGGTCTCTTGCTCTGGCGGGGCATCCTGCAATGGCTGGGCGGTCTGGGGATCGTGATCGTGGCGCTGGTATTCCTGCCCGAGATGCGGGTGGGGGGGATGCAGTTCTTTCGCGCCGAGGGGTTTGATACCTTTGGCAAGGCGCTGCCGCGCACCATCGACATCTCGAAAGGGGTGCTCAACATTTATCTGGGGCTGACGGCGGTCTGCACACTGACGTATTTGACGCTGGGAATGGGGGCGTTCGATGCGACAGTGCATGCGTTGACCACCGTGTCCACTGGCGGTTTCTCGTCTTATGATGTGTCTTTCGGAGCGTTTCCAGGGGCCCCGCAATACGCCTGCGTTCTGTTTATGATCCTTGCCAGTCTGCCCTTTGTGCGAATGATGCAGGGGGTGCATGGCAATCTGGAACCGATCTATCGCGACACGCAGGTGCGCACCTATCTCCGGTGGCTGTTCTATGCGTTTGCTTTGGTGGCGGTCTATGATTTCCTGATGAATGGCCGGATGAGTGAAGAAAGCCTGCGGGAGCGGTTGTTCAACGTGGTCTCGATTTTCTCTGGCACCGGATATGGCGACGGCGACGTGACGGCCTGGGGCAATTTTCCGTTTGTTGTGTTGATCGCGGTTGGCGCGATTGGCGGCTGCACGGGGTCCACGGGCTGTTCCATCAAGATTTTCCGCTACCAGCTCATGTTGCGGGCTCTGGGGCAGCAGGCGCGTCGAATCTTCAACCCATCGAGTGTGATGGTGCTGCGCCATGAGGGGCGAAAGGTGGAAGATGAGGTTTTGCAATCGGTGATGCTCCTCTTCACCGTCTATATCCTGTCGCTGGGTTTCTTTTCGGTGGCTCTGGAACTCACGGGGTTGACCCTGATGGAATCGGTCACAGGGGCCTGGACCTCGATCTTCAACGTCGGTCCCGCCTTTGGTCAGAGTGTGGGGGCGACTGGATCGCTCTCGGCTTTTCCCGATGCGGCCAAGGTATTGATGATTCTTGCCATGTTGATGGGGCGGTTGGAGATTCTGGCCGTCATCGTGCTCATTCTGCCGTCATTCTGGCGTCCCTGATATTCTGACCTGATAAGGAGCCTGAGATGGCTGAGAAATCCGTTGAGTTTCGTGCGCAGGCACCCTTGGGGGCGCAGATCAGCCACATGCTGAAATCACGCGGCGTTGAGGTGATCTTTGGTATTCCGGGGGTGCATAATCAGGAAATGTATCGCGGGATCGAAGAGGCCGGGATCACGCATGTTTTGGCGCGGCATGAACAAGGCGCGGGGTTCATGGCCGATGGCTATGCGCGGGCCACGGGCCAGCCGGGGGTGGCCTATGTGATCACCGGGCCGGGGCTGTGCAATATCCTGACGCCGCTGGGGCAGGCGTGGTCGGACAGCGTGCCGGTGCTGGTGCTGTCGTCCTGTCTGGACGAGACGGCGGCGCAGCAAGGGCAGTTGCACCAGATGCGCGATCAGCGGGCGGCGGCGGGCTGTGTCTGTGAATGGAGCGAAGAGGCGCGGGATGCGGCCAGTGCCTATCGGTTGATCGACCGCGCCTTGGTCGAGTTTGCCACCCGGCGCGGGCGCCCCCGGCATATTCAGGTGCCGATTGCGGCGCTGGAGGGAATGGCCGAGGCCGCCCCGGCGGCGGTGCCGTTGGATCATACGCCAGCGCTGGCCGCTGAGGTGGCGGCGGAGGTGGCCGAGGCGCTGACGCACGCGCGCAAGCCGCTGCTCATTCTGGGCGGCGGGGCTGTGAAAAGTGCCGCGGACTGGCGCGAGATTGCCACTCGTCTGGGGGCTGCGACCTTTACCAGCTATGCCGGGCGCGGGATCATGGGGGCTCAAGCGCCGCTCGATTTCGGGGCCTATCTGGCGCGGCCTGACAGTGCGTCGGTCATCGCTGAGGCCGATCTTGTGCTGGTGGTGGGAAGCGAGCTGTCGCAGAACGATCTGTGGCGGGAAGATTTGGGGCATCGTGCGCCGCTCATCCGGGTGGATATCGACGCGAGCGTTCTGGGTGGGGCTGTATCGGGAGATCGCCGGATTCTCGCGGATGCGGGCGCGCTCGGGCGGGCGCTCTTGACGCTTGACCTCGGGTCTCGCGGCGGTTGGCGGGCTGAAGATATCGCGTCCGCGCGGGCGCGGTGGCGGGCCGAGAGCGATGCGGAGCGACCGGGGATTGCCAGCATTTGCGATACCTTGCGCGCAGCATTGCCCGAGGACACGATGATCTATTCGGACATGACGCAATTCGCCTATGTCGCCAAGGAGGTCTGGCCAATGACGCGGCCCGGTCACTGGCACCATCCCACCGGCTTTGGCACGCTGGGCTATGCGCTGCCGGCGGCGATTGGCGGGGCGATGGCGCGGCGGGGATTGCCTACGGTCGCAATCGCGGGCGATTACGGGTTTCAGTATACGGTGCAGGAGTTGGGCACGGCGGTCGAGCAGGGGCTCGCCCTGCCAATTCTGGTCTGGGACAATACCAAGCTGAAAGAGATCGAGGACAGCATGGTGCGCGCGCAGATCGCGCCCAATGCGGTCAAGGCGCATAATCCGGATTTCTGCGCCCTTGCGCGGGCTTACGGCGCTTATGCCGAGGCCCCGCAGAGTGCCACCGAGTTGCAAGAGGCGGTACAGGCGGCTCTGCGCGCGGACCGCCCCACGCTCATTCACATGACGCCAGTTCTGTCGGCGCGGGGTCAGTAAACATCTCCGCGACCGGTGACGGAAATATAGGCCGGACAGCCGGGCCGGGCGGTGTTGATGATGAGATACCAGACGGTTTCACCGGGTCGCCCCGTGCGGGAGTATTCGCACCCCGAGGGGTGGGTCCACCATTGGCCCTGATGGCCGGCGGGGGGCATGACGCTGCTTTTGCCGACCTTGATTTTAGTGGCGCGGCCGACTTTCTTTGAGACATCCGCCTGCGCGGCCCCGGTCAGACCGAGCGTAATGGCAGTGACAAGCGACAGGATGGTTCTCATGGTATGGGCTCCAATTGACGAGGGCGTTTGGCTGTTGCGGCCAAGACTGCTGTGTTTGGGTCTTGAGTTCACCGCCTCGCAGGGGCGCGTTGGCGTCAAGACCATGTCAAAAGAACGGCCCTCAATTAGAATTATTCCCAAAATCCGGGCTTTCTGGAGTCTGGCGTCGTGGATATTTCGTAAGGAATTGAATTTAATGTAATAGTATCAGGCGGGATGGGGCGACCTGGAGCGATAGATCGACCGCTGTCCGCCGTTTTTGTGGCGGGTTCAGACATGTCATGGCCGCAAGGCGCGGCTATGCGGCTGGTGCCCCTTAGGCTATCCGTCCGGTTGCTAAAACGAGGCTTAGCCGTGCTGTGCCGGGTGTTTTTGAGGTCACAACATCCGTGCCTTTCAGATCGCACTCTGCGGAATGGCACGCGTAATGCGCTCTGGTGGCGTCATTTCTCGACGTGCCGTGTGACGATGTGGTCTCTTTTGTGAAGGGCCAAGAAAAATCAATGCCTTGCAAGATTTAAATGGCAGCCCGTAGGGGAGTCGAACCCCTCTTTTCAGGTTGAAAACCTGACGTCCTAACCGATAGACGAACGGGCCATGCCTTGGCGTGACGCGTAACTAGGCAAAAGCGGCGGGGGGTGCAAGAGGGATTCTGCAAAAACTTGGTGCGGTTTTCAGAAAATTTCCTGAGCCTTGCGGCACATGCCGTTGATTGGCGTGTCTCAGGCTGGCGCGGCGTCTTCTAGGCGAAGTTGCACGGTTTGGCGCCCGCCCCAGGTGTTGATGTCCAACCGGCCCGCAAGATGAAAGCGCGCGCCGCCATGGGCCAGCAGGGCAGGTCCCAGCGGCCCATCGAGTGCGCCAAAGCAGATGGCGTCAAGGCTGGCACCCATGCCGTCACCAAAGCGCAGTTTGAGATGGGCACCGCTCAGGGCCTTGGCAAAGGTGATCTGGCAATCGGGAAAGACATAGCGGGGGCCGGACGCGCCTGCGCCAAAGGGACCGGCGGCTTCGATCCGCTCGACCAGTTCGACGGTGGCGGCACCGGGCATCAAGAGACCGTCGAGCCGCAGATCGGCGGGGCCGTTTTGGCCTGCGCCCTGTTTGGCAAGCAACTCCGAGAGCCGCGCCATGGCCGCCTCTAGCCGGTCGCGGGCCACTGTAAGACCCGCCGCCATCTTGTGCCCACCGCCCTTGATCAAGAGCCCTTCGCTGGCCAGTCGTTGAATGGCGGCTCCGAGATCCACGCCCGAGACGGAGCGACCAGAGCCTTTGCCTTCGTCGCCGTCCAGCCCGATGACGATCGCGGGGCGGTTTGATACTTCCTTGAGACGGCTGGCGACGATGCCGACAACGCCCGGATGCCAGCCTTCGCCTGCGGCCCAGACGAGGGGGGCATCCAGCCCGCGTTCCTCGGCCTGTGCAAGGGCCGCGGCGCGCACCAGTGCTTCGACGTCGCGTCGCTCGGTGTTGAGTTGATCCAGACGTTCGGCCATGGCGCGGGCCTCTGAGGCATTGTCACAGGCGAGGAGGCGTGCACCAAGGTCCGCCTTGCCGATCCGCCCCCCGGCATTGACACGTGGCCCCAGAAGAAAGCCCAAGTGATAGGCATTGGGCGCGGTGTCCATCCGGGCGACATCTGCCAGCGCGACAAGGCCCGGACGATCGCGGCGCGCCATGATACGCAGGCCTTGGCGTACAAACGCGCGATTGACGCCGATGAGCGGCGCCACATCGGCCACGGTGGCCAGTGCCACCAGATCGAGCATCGCCATAAGGTCCGGCCCCTGTGCGCCGCTCTCGCGCAGTTGACGACCGGCCTCGACCAGCATCAGAAAGACCACCCCGGCGGCGCAGAGATGCGCCAGATCGCCGCTCTCGTCCTGTCGGTTTGGATTGACCACGGCCAGTGCAGGGGGCAGCGTCTCACCGCCCAGATGGTGATCGAGCACGACCACATCAGCGCCCTTTGCGGCGGCAATGGCCTCATGGCTCAGGGTGCCGCAATCAACGCAGACGATCAGATCATGGCGCGACGCCAGATCGGTCATGGCAGGGACATTCGGGCCATAGCCCTCGTCGATGCGGTCGGGGATATAAAGGGTGGGGGTGGGCGCCTGCATCTGGCGCAGCCAGTCGATCAGCAGCGCGGCAGAGGTGCCGCCATCGACATCGTAATCGGCAAAGATCGCAATCCGTTCGCCAGCCTTGACGGCCTTGAGAAAGCGCGCGGCGGCGCTCTCCATATCGCGCAGGGACCGCGGATCGGGCAAGAGATCGCGGAGGGCGGGGCTGAGATAGGCTTCGGCATCTTCCTCTGCCACGCCCAGCCGCGCCAGCGTCTGGCAGAGCGGGCGGGGCAAGGTGGTCGTCTGTGCCATCGCCTCGGCAAGACGGTCGGTTTCCACGCCCGGACCAATCCAGCGGCGCCTGGTCAGCGACTGTTCAACTCCGAGAAAGGCCGGTCCCATACGCGCCTCCTCTCATTCGTCTGGCGTTAAATACCTCGGGGCTGCGGGGGCAGCGCCCGCGCCTCTTTTGTGTTCAGTCCCGCTTGCTGCGATAGATCATGCGCCGCACTGATCCGGTGCGCGAGCGCATCAGCAGGGTCTCGGTTTCGACATAGCCGGGACGACGTTTGACACCCGAGAGGATTGAGCCGTCGGTGACGCCAGTTGCGGCAAAGATCACATCGGATGTCACCATCTCGTCGCGGGAATAGATGCGGTCGAAATCGGTGATCCCGGCCTTGGCGGCGCGGGCGCGTTCATCTTCGTTGCGAAACACAAGACGGCCCCACATTTGCCCGCCCATGCATTTGAGCGCAGACGCGGCCAGCACGCCCTCGGGCGCGCCACCGGTGCCCATGTACATGTCGATGCCGGTGCGATCAGCTTCGGCGCAATGGATCACGCCCGCCACATCGCCATCGGGGATCAGGAACACGGCGGCCCCGGTGCTGCGCAATTCGTCGATCATTTCCTGATGGCGCGGGCGTTCCAGCACGCAGACGGTGATTTCGGACGGCCGGCAGCCGCGCGCGGCGGCCAGCGCCTCGACCCGCTCGCGGGGGCTCATGGCGAGGGAGACGACATTCTCGGGATAGCCCGGCCCGATGGCCAGCTTGTCCATATAGGTGTCCGGGGCATGCAGCAGCGTGCCGCGCGGGGCCATGGCGATGACGGTCAGGGCATTGGGCATGGCCTTGGCGGTCAGGGTGGTGCCTTCGAGCGGATCGAGGGCGATATCGACGCCGGGGCCGTCGCCGGTGCCAACTTCCTCGCCGATGAAGAGCATCGGGGCCTCGTCCCGCTCGCCTTCACCGATCACCACAACGCCCTTGATGGCCAGAATATTGAGTTGTTCGCGCATGGCATTGACGGCGGCCTGATCGGCGGCCTTTTCATCACCGCGCCCGATGAGGTCCGCACAGGCGAGTGCAGCCTGTTCGGCCACACGCGCGAGGCCGAGTGAGAGCATGCGGTCGTTGAAGGCGGTATCAGAGGTCATGGAACGGTCCTTGTAAATCGGGTCAAATCAGCATTAGCGCCGGTCTGTCTGGCGCACAAGTCTGGCGGGCGGGCCGCGTCAGACGGTTTCGATGCGCAGCGCCACCGGGTCGCCCGACAGAACGTCAAGGCGGCTGATGGCGCTCAGGGCTGTCTCCAGTGCGTCGCGCGTGGTCTTGTGGGTGACGATCAGAACCGGCGCTGTGGTGGCGTCATGGCGATACTGGCGCATGCGGTCGATGGAAATGCCTGCCTCGCCCAGACAGGTTGCGACTTTGGCCAAGGCGCCGGGTTTGTCGATCAGCGACATGCGCATGTAGTAGGGCGCGGGGGTGGCGCTTGCGGCCGTCTGACAGCGGGCGAGACTGGACGCGGGTTGACCGAAGGTCGGCAGACGAAAGCCGCGCGCGATGTCCATGACATCGCCCATCACGGCGCTCGCCGTGGGGCCCATGCCCGCGCCGGGACCACGCAGCACGATCTGCTCGACATTGTCGCCTTCGAGCACGACCATATTGGTGCCGCCTTCCAGTTGGCCAAGGGGGCTCGTATCGGGCACGAGGCAGGGCGACATGCGCTGTTCGAGGCCGCGCCCGGTCATCTGCGCCACACCTAAGAGCTTGATGCGATAGCCCATGTCGGCGGCGTGGCGAATATCCTCGATGGTGATTTTCTCGATTCCTTCCAGCGTCACACCGTCGAAATTCACCTGACAGCCAAAGGCGATGGATGCGAGCAGCGCAAGTTTGTGACCAGCGTCGATACCGCCCACATCAAGCGTCGGATCGGCCTCGAGATAGCCGAGTTTGGCGGCCTCGTCGAAGACCTCTGCGTAGGGCAGGCCTGCCGATTGCATGCGGGTCAGGATATAGTTGCAGGTGCCGTTCATGACGCCCATGACGCGGGTGATGTCATTGCCCGCCAGACCTTCGGTCAGCGCCTTGATGACGGGGATGCCGCCCGCGACAGCGGCCTCGAACCGGATCACGCAGCCTGCATTTTCGGCGGCCAGCGCCAGCGCCTGTCCGTGATGTGCGAGCATCGCCTTGTTGGCGGTGACGACATCCTTGCCAGCGCCGATCGCCGCCTCGGTCGCGGCCTTGGCGGGGCCATCCGAGCCGCCCATGAGTTCCAGAAACACATCCACATCGTCGCGTTTGGCAAGAGCCACGGGATCATCTTCCCAGGCGTAATCGCTGAGGGTGACGCCGCGATCCTTGTCACGGGTGCGGGCCGAGACAGCGGTGATGACCACGGGGCGACCGGCGCGGGCGGCCAGAAGATCGGCCTTTTGCCGGATGATCCGCACGACGCCGGTGCCGACCGTGCCCAATCCGGCGATGCCAAGGCGCAGGGGTGTGTTCATGGGGCTCTCCGATCGTCGCTGTGCAAGGATTGAGCCGCGATGTAACGGGTTCGGCGGTCCCTTGCAACGCGGCTTGCGGCGGTGGGTGCGTGGTTTTTCAGTTGGTGACGCCGGATTGCATGCGGCTTTGTGTCGTGGGGTCGACCACGCCACCCTTGAGCCGTTGCGCCCGTGCCCGCAACCCGGCGCTGCGTTGATCCAGATCCGAGGCGGTTTCGGGTGTGATCCGGTTCGTAGTGCCCTGGTCTGTGATCTGTTCAGCGGGGATCAGATCGGGATATGCGGCACTCCGTGTGCCGTTGCGCAGGGCGGCATCAAGAGGCAACAGATCACTACATCCGGCGATGAGGCTGGCGATCAAGGGCAGCGTGACGAGAGCGGGGCGTATGCGCATGCGGGCCGGAGTCCTTGTGCCGACAGGTGTCGCTGTCTTGCCATTCTTTAGGGGTAAAGGGCAAGCGGGGCTTTGATCTGAACAGATGTTCAGTTAAAGCCATGCTATGGCACGAACCCAAGGCTCTCATTCTGACATCACGGGACCGCGTGTGCGCGAGGCGGCTTTGCATCTCTTTGCGCGGCATGGCTATGCCGCGGTCTCGATGCGGCAGATTGCGGCAGCGGTGGGGGTGCAGGCGGGCGCGCTCTATAATTACACACCGGATAAGCAAACGCTGCTGTTTGACCTGATGCGCGGGCATATGGAGGACCTGCTGGTCGCCTGGGATGCGGCGGTGCCTATCGGCGACGCAATGGCGGCTCTGGAGGCGTTCACGCGGTTTCACATCCGCTTCAACACCAGCCGGGCGGATGCGGTCTTTGTCTCATACATGGAGTTACGCAATCTGGAGCCCGCGAATTTCGAAGTGATCGAGGGGCTGCGGCGGGACTATGAGACCCGGCTTGAGGCGGTGTTACGGCGGGGAACCGAGGCGGGCGTGATGGTGGTCGCCGAGCCACGGATCGCCAGCATGGCGCTGATTGCCATGCTGACGGGGGTCAATACCTGGTATCGCGAACAAGGGCGGTTGTCGCTCGCGGAGGTCGAGGCGGTGTATTGGGACATGGTGCGGCGGTCGGTGCTGGGATGAGGGGGGCGCTTGGTGCGCCAAGGGGCGCTCGAAACGCTCTTTGTCCACCCCCCCCCGCGCGGCTTGTCGCTTGGCGTAAAGGCCCCTTCGCCTTTCCCCCGCGTCTCACTTGATGAAAGACCCCTCGCGCAATTCGCGCATCGCCTGACGCAATTCGTCCTGCGTGTTCATCACGATGGGTCCGTGCCAGGCCACGGGCTCTTGGATCGGCGCGCCGGAGACCAGCAAGAACCGCACGCCCTCTTCTCCCGCCTGAACGGTGACCCTGTCGCCGGTGCCAAAGCGGATCAGCGTGCGGTCGCCGGAGTGGTCGCGGATGTGGACCTCTTGCCCCGCCACTTCCTTTTCCAGAAGGACGCCGGTCGGTTTCGAGGCATCGGCAAAGGCGCCAGCACCCTCGAACACATAGGCAAAGCTGCGCCGGTAGGTATCAACCGGAAAGGTCTTTCTGATCCCGGCAGGCACCGAGATGTCGAGATATTGCGGATCGGCGGCGATGCCGTCGACCGGGCCGCGCTGCCCCCAGAAATCCCCCACGATCACCCGCACACGGGTGCCGTCATCGTCCGTGATCTCGGGGATCTCCCCGGATTTCACGTCCTGATAACGGGGGGCGGTCATTTTTTGCGCAGCGGGCAAGTTGGCCCAGAGTTGAAAGCCGTGCATTTGCCCCTGCGCGTTGCCGCGTGGCATTTCCTGATGCAGGATGCCCGATCCGGCGGTCATCCATTGCACATCGCCCGCGCCCAAGCTGCCCTGATTGCCCAAGCTGTCGCCATGCGCGACCTCGCCTTGGAGCACATAGGTAATGGTTTCGATGCCGCGATGCGGATGCCACGGGAAACCCGCTGCATAGTGTGCAGGATCATCGTTGCGGAAATCGTCGAACAAGAGGAACGGATCGAGTTCGCTGGGGTCTTGAAAGCCGAAGGCGCGGTGCAGATGCACGCCCGCCCCTTCCAGAGTCGGGGTTGCTTGGCGGTGTTCCAAAACGGGTCTGATGGACATGATAGGTCTCCTTTGGGCTAACATATAGGAGCGGATCTGGCCGGTGGAACGGTCCGATCTGTTCACCTGTGAACCGCGGCTGTGCAATTTGCGTGCGCCCCTCTCGCCACGGGGAGCGATCCGGGGTAAAGGCGAGCGCAAAGGGAGAGATTGTATGCAGGATGACGAGGTATTGGCGGCGCTTGGGGCCTCCGCGGGTCGGCGGATGTTAGGCGTCGGCTCGGTCGCGGGTCTGGGGCTGACCCTGCTTTATCTGGCACTGGTGCAGTCGCCCAGCCTTGGCTGGCAGGTGTTTATGGTCGGGTTTGGTGGAACTTGCGTTTTTCTGGCAGAGCGGATGTGGCGCGCGACGGCGCAATGGCTTGTGCTGACGCGCGAAGGTTTGCGCGACAATACAGGGCGCATGATTGCCCCGATCGAGCATATTCGCTCGGTTGAGCGCGGCGTTTTCGCATTCAAACCGTCAAATGGATTCACGATCAAGCTCACGCAGAAAGCCCCGGCGGCTTGGCAGCCGGGGCTATGGTGGCGTACCGGGCGGAGTGTTGGCGTGGGAGGTGTCACCTCTGGTACGCCAGCGAAATTCATGGCCGAGCAGATCCATGAGCTTCTGACCAAACGGGCGCCATCCTGACGCGCCCAGGCGGTTCGGTGAGAGGCCCGGGCGCATGTGCTGTTGTCGGCTGCTGTTGTCGGCTGCAGGATCGCGCCTGAAGAGCAGCGCGGCTAAGTCAGACAGGGCCTTACGAGGCGGTGCAAACGCCCTCATAGCAGAGCTGAGCCGCAAAGCGGAGTGGCACGAACATGCGCGTCTTGATCTCTGTCCCTGCGGAGAGACCGGTTGTGACGACGGGATCGTATTCTGAAAGGGTCTCGACCAGAATGATTTCTTGGCCGTCGATCATGTTCGGAAGAGTAGCATGCGCGTTGCGGACATCATCGTCGCTCAACGGATTGAGCGACCCTGTGCCGCGTACTTCGGACCATCTGAGCTCGAATTCGTCGATACTGTTGTCTGCGTCAAAGTGGTAGCGGACCACTGTCACCCGCACCTGATTTGCACCCGTGTCATTGGTTATCAAGTCGAATAGCACCTTGACGTTGTTCATGTACGTCGCGTTGACGACTGCCGTTTCACGGGACAGCATATCGGCAACGGTGTAGGTCGCCTTTTCGCGCACACTCTGATAGCGGAACATCTCGTAATATTCATAGCTGAACGTGAGGCCCATGAAGAGGAATGGGAACATGACGACCGTTTCCATGGCCACCGTGCCACATTCACGCTGCCAGAAGCGGCGCAGGAAATTAAGAGCAGGACGCATACCCATCAGATTGGCTCCTGAACAAATGCGGTCGTCGCGATGAGTGCGGCTTGACCGCCGCTACCGTTGTTGATCAACTGGCTGCCCAAAACATTCGCCGGGAACAAGGGGTTGTATTTGAGGCAGGCGCGCAAAAGCATGAGTTCGTTCTGCTGGCCGGGTACGAATTCACGCACAGGTTTGGCGGGTTCGGCCTGATCCGTGCAATCGGCGCTCTGATCGAGGGCGCTGAAGTTGCGGATATCCGCAGGCCGCATTTCCAGCTGCAGGTTGCTTGCGCAATCGTTTATGATGATCGTGTTGTCGCAAATGATCTGTTTGATATCGTCGTGCTGAGGGGCCGTCCCGGTGCCGAGACGTACCTCGCGCACGGCCATATCCAGGCCCCGCTCGAGGAAGGTCGCGCGCATCGTGACAAATCCCAACTCGATCGAAAAGATCATGATCCCAAGGAAGAAGGGGGCCACCAGCACGAACTCAAGTGATGCGGTTCCACGTTCGTCGCGCCGGAACCGGCGGAGGATATCTTTGAATGCACGGGTCATTGGGTCAACCTCAATTGCTTCACATTGGCCGCGATGGCGCTGAAGGCACTGCCGATATTCACTGTAGTGGCATTGTAGTGATGGTTGATCGATGTGGCACATTTCTGGATCTTGTCAGCGCCGGTCGGCTGGCTGCCCATCTCGAAGGCAATGGTATAGATTACGATCCCGTTGGATTTGGCCGCGTCGCAAATGTCATCCAGACGCTCGTCCTTGTCGCTCCGGTCGATCGGATTGTTGAGGTAGTCGTTCCAAGGGCCCGTGCTGCCGGTTTTATTCCGGTAAAAGCGCGTCGACATGAGACCCCAAGCGGTTTCCCAGCTCAGACGCTCGCTGTCAATGAAGCCGGGCAGGGTCTCTTCATCGTAATTGTTGAATGTGGACCAAGAAACGTCGCCTCCGTCGGTGACGTTGAACATGCGGCTGTCCGAAGGGCGGCGCAGGTAATAGCTGACCTGTTCCTCACCTGTAGGGGCATATTCGCATGTGTACCCACTATAGTTGCAGTAGGCTTGGTATTGCGACCCATACCAACGGCGATGGTCATAGTTCCGCTGGAGGTAGAGGAACTGCATTTCTTCATAGGTAAGTTTGAAAAGATCCGAGTTCGGACCGCGATACGAGTTGCTGAAGCGGTAGGAATTGTCATTGGCCCCGTCACCCATCAGCACGATAACCTTGAGCGTGTCGCTCTGGTTGAAAACCGCTGGCATGTTGGTCAGCGCGGGTTCGACCAGCGAATAGGTCAGGATCGTCCCATCGTCTTGTGGCAACTGGACTTCTTCTTGCAGGCTCTGGACAACCGGTACGAAGGCAGGATCAAGGAGCGCCGCCGACCATTTGACGCCCTCGTCATTTGACGTACTGCCGCCCGCCTCGAGCGCGTTGATCTTGGCATGCAGGGCGGCTTTGGTGGTCGCATAGGGCAGGATATTGAAGTAATCCTGAGTATAGCAGGACTGGTAATAGGTATCGTCGAAGTCTGTCAGTGGTGTTGTCGTCAGATCGCGAAAAGTCGTGCCCTCGCGGGAGGTATAGATCAACTGATTATAGGCCGTATTGGGATTAATCGTGGTTGTGTCGAAATCATCGTCCTGCAGTTCGATGCAGGAGGAATACAAATGGGTTTTGTTGACCGTGAGCGCCTCGAAAATTTCTTTCGAGGGTGTCACGCCCCAACTGAACGGGACCACCGAGATCACCGCGTCATTCGGTTCCGTGCTGTCGAGAATGGAGTCGACGAACTTTATGGCGGCGGGCCTGAGCGCGTCGATGCGTGAGCCCATCATGGAACCCGACACGTCGAGCGCCATGGCAATTTCAAGTTTGGGGATCGTCACCTCGGCGGTGGAATTCCCGGCGGATTCCAGGGTATCGACCCCGGCGAGACGCATGAGATAGGTGTCGAGGGTCTGGGATGCGCGTGCTGTGACCTTGGACGAGTTGAGGCGGATATCAATATCGCCTTCCTGCTCGGCCGCAAGGTAGTCGGCCTGTCCGGATTTGTCGAAGTAGTCTTCGATCACGTCGCGCGCGGCTTCGTTGTTGAATGCGGTCGCCCCTGCGAGCACGGCCCGGTCCAGCGTGGCCTGTAGACTGGCGCGCGCCATTTCCTGACGCATGGTATCAAGGCCGATACCGCCCATCAGCAGAAACATCACAAAGATGAAGAAAGACAAGAGGGTTACAGTACCGTCTTCCTCTTGAAGGAACATCTCGGTGTGTTCGACAAGTCCGGTCGTCGCGTTTTCAACACGCGGCGTCATTCCTTTAATAGTGCTGCCTTCAATACGCATTTGAACACCTCATTGTGACGTCGCTGGCCGTAAGCCACGCAATGCACCAACGTCGTATATCCCGCTCTTCTATGGCCGAATTAAGGCAGGTTTCCGACGGAATCGCAGAAGTTAACCCCCTCAAATCAACAATATAAAGGTTGCTCTGCGATTGTTGGATTACTGGCGACAAAGGCGGGTGCGCGCCGTCATCCGGGTGACTTTCAAGCGATTGGCGATTCACGCGGGTGGACAAAATGGCCATAACCCTTAACCATGGCTTTGACGTTCGGATCATTTGTCCTCGCACGGAACAAGCGGTCCGGGTCGCAACAGGGAGAGGACACATGCACGTCAGCAAGGAACCGAGTTTTCGCGAGAGCGTGGATCTGATGTTCAACCGCGCGGTCGCGCTGATGGATTTGCCACCCGGTCTGGAAGAGAAAATCCGCGTGTGCAATGCCACCTACACGGTCAGGTTTGGTGTGCGACTACGCGGTCAGATTCATACATTCACAGGCTATCGCAGCGTTCATTCTGAGCACATGGAGCCGGTCAAGGGCGGTATCCGCTACGCCATGGGCGTCAATCAGGACGAGGTCGAGGCGCTCGCGGCGCTGATGACCTATAAATGCGCGCTTGTGGAGGCACCGTTTGGCGGCTCCAAGGGCGGTTTGCGAATTGATCCGCGCGAGTGGGAAGAGCATGAGCTGGAGCTGATCACCCGGCGGTTTGCCTATGAGCTGATCAAGCGCGACCTCATCAATCCTGCGCAGAACGTGCCCGCCCCCGACATGGGCACCGGCGAGCGCGAGATGGCGTGGATTGCCGACCAGTATAAACGCATGAACACAACCGATATCAACTATCGCGCCTGCGTGACCGGCAAGCCGATCAATGCGGGTGGTATTCAGGGCCGGGTCGAGGCGACGGGGCGGGGCGTGCAATATGCGCTTCAGGAATTCTTTCGCCATCCCGAGGATATTGCGGCGGCGCACCTCTCAGGCACACTCGAAGGCAAGCGGGTCATCGTGCAGGGGCTTGGCAATGTGGGCTATCACGCGGCCAAATTTCTGAGCGAAGAGGATGGTTGTCTGATCACCGGCATTATCGAGCGTGACGGCGCGCTGACGGATGACAAGGGGCTGAATGTCGAGGCGGTGCGCAATTGGATCGCAAAGCATGGGGGCGTCGATGGCTATCCTGAGGGCAAGTATGTCAAGGATGGCAGCAAGGTCCTGGAAAATGCCTGTGACATCCTCGTTCCGGCGGCCATGGAGGGGGTGATCAACCTCAGCAATGCCGCGCAGATCAAGGCGCCTTTGATCATCGAGGCCGCGAATGGCCCGGTGACTGCAGGGGCCGATGATATCCTGCGCCAGAAGGGCACGGTGATCATTCCGGACATGTATGCCAATGCAGGCGGTGTGACAGTGTCCTATTTCGAATGGGTCAAGAACCTGAGCCATATCCGTTTTGGCCGGATCGGGCGGCGACAGGAAGAGGCGCGGCATCAACTCTTGGTGACGGAATTGCAGCGGCTCAACCGGGGACTGGGGGATGCCTGGGAAATGTCGCCGGATTTCAAGCAGAAATACCTCAAGGGTGCTGGGGAGCTGGAGCTTGTTCGTTCGGGGCTCGATGACACGATGCGCACCGCGTATCAGTCGATGCGCGAGGTCTGGCACGGTCGTCAGGATGTGACGGATCTGCGCACAGCGGCCTATCTCGTGTCCATCGCCAAGGTCGCGGCGAGCTATCGCGCCATGGGGCTCTGAGGCCCGCGTCGCGCATGGGCCTGAAAATGGCGGGAAAGATGGCAGAGCTTCGGCTCTGCCATTGCTATTGATGGGCGAAGTTGGTTCAGTCGCGGCACAGCAGGATAAAGGGGTGGCGGATGCGGTTTTCGGGGCTGAAGGTTCTCAAGGAAGGCCTGACCGGCAACAAGGGCTGGCAGGCGCATTGGCGCGATGCCGCGCCCAAATCCGAGTATGATGTTGTCATCATCGGCGGTGGCGGGCATGGGCTGGCCACGGCCTATTATCTGGCAAAACGCCACGGGATCACCAATGTCGCGGTGCTGGAAAAGGGCTATCTGGGCGGTGGCAATGTGGGGCGCAACACCACCATCGTGCGCGCCAATTACTTCCTGCCGGGCAATTCGGAGTTCTACAGCCATTCCCTGAAGCTCTGGGAGGGGTTGGAGGAAGATCTGAATTACAACGTCATGCACAGCCAACGCGGACAGATCGTGCTGTTTCATTCAGACGGGCAGCGCGATGCGATTGCGCGGCGTGGCAATGCCATGATCAATCAGGGCGATGATGCCGAACTGCTGAGCGTGGCGCAGCTTAAACGTTTGGTTCCATATCTGGATTATGATCAGGCCCGGTTTCCAATTCATGGCGGACTGTTGCAGCGCCGGGCGGGCACAGCCCGGCATGATGCTGTTGCCTGGGGCTATGCGCGAGGCGCAAGCGACCGGGGTGTGGACCTGATCCAGAATTGCGAAGTGACGGGGATCAATGTTGAGGGCGGCCGCGTGCGCGGCGTGCAGACCACGCGTGGCACCATCCGGGCGAAAAAACTGGCGATTGTGGTGGCGGGGCGGTCCTCTCAGGTGGCGGCGATGGCGGGGATGCGCCTGCCGATCGAAAGCCATGTGTTGCAGGCCTTTGTCACAGAAGGGCTGAAGCCCTGCATCGACCATGTGATCAGTTTTGGCATGGGACATTTCTATATCAGCCAGTCGGACAAGGGCGGGCTCGTCTTTGGCGGTGATCTGGACATGTATGCGTCCTATGCGGCGCGCGGCAACCTGCCGATTGTCGAGCATGTGATGGAGGCGGGCATGACGCTGATGCCGATGATCGGCAATGCCCGCGTGCTGCGCAGTTGGGGCGGGATCATGGATATGTCGCCCGATGGCTCGCCCATCATCGACCATGCGGGCATCGAGGGGCTCTATCTCAATTGCGGCTGGTGCTATGGCGGGTTCAAGGCTGTGCCCGGTTCGGGGGATGCGATGGCGCATCTTATCGCGACGGACAGGCCGCATCCGGCGGCCACGGGATTCCGGCTGGATCGGTTCCGGACGGGCCGGGGGCTGATGGACGAAGAAGGCACCGGTGCGCAGCACAACCTGCATTGAGCGGCGCGGAAAGGGCAAGATATTGAGTATTTCTGGAACGATGAAAGCACGGGTGAGATGAGACTTGGCTGTCCGATCTGTGGCGAGCGGGATCGCCGCGAGTTCTATTATCAGGGGGCGGCTTTGACGCGGCCCGAAGGTGAGGCTTGGGCACCGGAGTGGGATGATTACATCCACAACCGCGAGAACCCGGCGGGCGTGACCCGTGATCTGTGGCAGCATGAACAGGGCTGTGGCGCGTGGTTGATCGTGACACGCAACACGGTCACGCATGAGGTTCTGGACGTCGCACTTGCAGCGGAGATCGGCGCATGAGGATCGAGGATAAGGGGCTGATCGACCGCAGGCGCCCGGTGAGTTTTCATTTCGACGGGCGTCGCTATGAGGGGTTCGCAGGCGAC
The DNA here is from genome assembly GCF_053628575.1 of Roseovarius sp. MBR-51. NCBI lineage: Bacteria > Pseudomonadati > Pseudomonadota > Alphaproteobacteria > Rhodobacterales > Roseobacteraceae > Roseovarius > Roseovarius sp. MBR-51. The sequence goes on along the minus strand of NZ_JBRJGQ010000003.1, from coordinate 305,859 downwards.
ACGCTGGCCTCGGCGCTCTTGGCCAATGGCGTGCGGATGGTGGCGCGGTCCTTCAAATATCACCGCCCGCGCGGCGTTATGACTGCGGGCAGCGAGGAGCCGAATGCGTTGGTCACGGTCGGTCAAGGGGCGGGGCAGGAGCCGAACCTGCGCGCCACCACGGTTGAGTTGCGTGACGGGCTATGGGCGCGCAGTCAAAACCGGTGGCCCACGCTGGGGCTGGATGTGCTGGCGGTCAATGATCTCGCGGCCCCCTTTCTGGGCGCAGGGTTCTATTACAAGACCTTCATGTGGCCGAAGCGCTTTTGGGAGCGCGTCTATGAACCGATGATTCGCCGCGCGGCGGGACTGGGCGCACTCTCAGGGCAGGCGTCCGAGGATCGCTATGAGCGCGCCTATGCCCATTGCGATGTGCTTGTGATTGGCGGCGGGCCTGCTGGCCTGATGGCGGCGCGGGCGGCGGCCGAGGCGGGCGCAGATGTGATCCTGGCCGAAGAGGACACGCGGCTTGGCGGGCGTCTCTTGGCTGAGAGCGAAGAGGTCGATGGGCTGCTTGGTGTCGATTGGGTGGAGGAGATCGCGGCGGAGCTGGCGGCGATGCCGAATGTGCGGATCATGACGCGGACGGCGGTCACGGGGGCTTATGATGGGGGCACCTATGGCGCGCTCGAGCGGCTGGCTCCGGACGTGGTGGAGAGGCCGCATGCACCTGAGGGGTGTTTCTGGCGGATCGTGGCGCGACGCGCGGTGCTGGCGGCGGGCGCGTTGGAGCGGGCCATAGCCTTTCCCAATAATGACCGGCCCGGCGTGATGATGGCGGGGGCGGTGCGGGCCTATGTCAACCGCTGGGGCGTGGCACCGGGACAGAGCACGGTGGTGTTTGGCAACAATGACAGCGCGCATCGCACGGTGGCCGATTTGCAGGCGGCGGGGGTGCATGTTGCGGCGTTGATCGACGCGCGGTCCTATGCCCGGTGCGACCTCGACGTGCCCTTCTATCCAGGTGCGCAGATTTGCGGAACCTCAGGACGGCGTGCGTTGGAGGCCGTGCAGATTGCCATGCCCAAGGGTGAGGACAGAATTGCCGCCGATTGCCTCGCGATTTCGGGCGGATGGAATCCTTCGGTGCATCTGGCCTGCCATATGGGCGCGCGGCCCGTGTGGGATGCGGCTCGGCAGGCGTTCTTGCCGCCCGAGGGGGCGGTGCCGGGGATGCGCGTGGCAGGGGCGGCGACTGGCGTGTTTTCCACACGCACCTGTCTGGAGAGCGGACTGGCCGAGGGGGCGCGCGCGGCGGTGGAGCTTGGGTTTCATGCCCCGGATCTGGCTGCGCCGATGGCAGGCGATGCCGCCTATGACATTTTCCCGCTCTGGCAGGTGCCGGGCAAGGGCCGAGCCTGGCTCGATTTCCAGAACGATGTGACGGTCAAGGATGTGGTGCAGGCCGCAGCCGAGAACTTTCGCTCGGTCGAGCATATGAAGCGCTACACGACGCAGGGTATGGCACCGGATCAGGGCAAGAATTCCAACGTCGCCGCTTTGGCGGTGCTGGCAGACGCGACCGGGCAGGGCATTGCCGAGACCGGCACGACCACCTTTCGCCCGCCCTATGTGCCGGTGCCGATTGCGGCCTTGGGGGCGGGGGGCAAGGGCAAAGGCTTTGCCCCCGAGCGGCGTACCACGTCGCATGCCGAGAGCATCGCACGCGGTGCGCCGATGATCGAGGCGGGGCTATGGTATCGGCCCAGCTATTTCCCGCAGAAAGGCGAGAGCCATTGGCGGCAATCCTGCGACCGCGAGGTGACGATGGTGCGCGGATCGGTTGGCATCTGCGATGTGTCCACCCTTGGCAAGATCGACGTGCAAGGCCCGGATGCGGCACGGTTTCTCGATTTCGTCTACACCAACATGTTCTCCACGCTGAAGGTGGGCCGCGTGCGGTACGGCCTCATGCTGCGTGAGGACGGGCATGTGATGGATGACGGCACCTGCGCGCGCATAGGCGAGACCCATTTCGTAATGACCACCACTACGGCGGCGGCGGGGCAGGTTATGCGGCATCTGGAGTTTGTCTCTCAGGTGTTGCGGCCGGACTGGGACGTGCGGATCATCTCGGTCACCGAGCAATGGGCGCAATTCGCCGTGGCCGGACCGCAAGCGCGGGAGTTGCTGAATGCGGTGCTGGAGGCAGAGATTGACGACACCGGATTTCCCTATATGGCCTGCGGTGAGGTCCGTATAGGCGGGGTCGCGGCGCGGCTCTTTCGGATTTCGTTCTCGGGCGAGCATGCCTATGAAATTGCGGTGCCTGCGCGCTATGGGGCGGCTCTTTTTGCCGCGTTGGTCAAACGCGCCGAGGGGATGGGCGGCGGGGCTTACGGGCTTGAGGCGCTCAACGTGCTGCGGATCGAAAAGGGGTTCATCACCCATGCTGAAATCCATGGCCGCGTGACCGCGTTTGACATCGGGATGCAGGGAATGATGAGCACCAAGAAGGATTTCGTCGGCAAAGCGGCGGCATCGCGGGTCGGGTTGACCGAGGCGAGCCGTGAGCAATTGGTGGGTTTGAAACCGGTGGGCGCGGTCAAGGAATTGCTGGCGGGTGCACATATCTTTGACGAGGGAGCCGAGGCGGTGCGTGATACCGATCAGGGCTATGTCACGAGTGCCTGTTATTCGCCCAGCCTTGGCCATGTCATCGGAATGGGGTTTTTGAAGCGCGGACCGGTGCGGATTGGTGAGCGGGTGCGCGTTGTCGATCATCTGCGCAAGTCCGAGACAGTGTGCGAGGTCACGCCTCTGGTGGTATTTGATCCCGAAGGAGGGCGGCTGCGTGGCTGAATTCAAGGCACAAACCCCCTGTGCGGGGCTCTTGCCGGTGACGGTGGGGGGCTTGAACCTGAGCGAAGTCGCAGCGGGGCGGATCACGTCGCTGGCGCCTTATCGGGGATGCGAGGCGACCTTGTCCGAAGCGATGCAGGCTGCGCATGGTTTGGCATGGCCAGAGCCGGGACGCATGACGGGGGGCGCAGAGGTGCGGGCCATCTGGTTCGGGCGTGAAATGGCGTTGCTGATCGGTCCTGATCCGGTGAGCGGTTTGGCGGAGCACGCGGCGCTGAGCGATCAGTCGGACGCTTGGGCAGTTTTGCAGCTAGAGGGGCGGCAGGCGGGCGAGGTTCTGGCGCGGCTATGTCCGCTCGATCTGAGAGCATCGGTATTCGAGCCGGGGCATACCGCGCGAACCGAACTGGCGCATATGGCAGGATCGGTCAGCCGGATAGCGACGGATCTCTGGCAGGTCATGGTATTCCGCTCGATGGCGACAACCTTGGTCCATGACGTGGAAACCGCCATGCGACGGGCCGCAGCGCGGCACATTTCCCCTACGTGAGGCACTGACAAAGCGCTCAGAATATCCTAAGCACGTCGCGACTGATAGATATGAGGTGCGCGATGCGTGTGATCCTGATTGCTGCCCTGACCCTGTTGCCGGTAACGGCCGTTGCTGAGAATCCTATCTGTGCGCCCACTGGCGACATAGTCGGTCGTGCCGTGGAGGCGCGCAAGTCCGGTGAGGATGCGCCACATACGATCACGGCGATCAGTGCGGATATGGTGGGCGATCTGGCTGCCTATGAGCCTGCTGTTCAGCCCTTGGTCGATTGGGTCTATTCGCTGACCGAAGCGGAGATGGCCGAGGATGTGGCAGGAAGCTATGTAACCCAGTGCGAGGCGCAGTAAGCCCTCTGGACTCTGAGCTGCGCGCGCCCAATATAGGGGCATGAGCCTGCCCCCCGGATTTCTCGACGAATTGCAAAGCCGCCTCTCGCTCTCCCAAGTGGTCGGGCGCAAGGTGACGTGGGACAATCGCAAGTCCAATCTAGGCAAAGGCGACATGTGGGCACCATGCCCATTCCACCAAGAAAAAACCGCGTCTTTTCATGTGGATGACCGCAAGGGATTTTACTATTGCTTTGGCTGTCACGCCAAGGGGGACGCGATCGCGTTTGTCCGTGAGACCGAGAATGTCGATTTCATGGAGGCGGTGAAAATCCTTGCGGCTGAGGCGGGAATGCCGATGCCCGAGCGTGATCCACAGGCGCAGGCCAAGGCGGATCGGCGCGGGCAGTTGATTGAGGTGATGGAGCAGGCGGTCAAATATTTTGGCCTGCAATTGCGTAGCGGGGCCGGGGCTGCGGCGCGCGACTATCTCATGGGACGCACTCTGACTGAGGCGACGCAGGCACAGTTCGATATGGGTTTTGCCCCTGACGGCTGGCAAGGTCTGTGGGAGCATCTGACGGCCAAGGGCGTGCCGCCCGAGATGATCATGGCCTGCGGTCTTGCCAAAGACAGCACCAGGGGTGGCAAGCCCTATGACACATTCCGCAACCGGATAATGTTTCCGATCCGCGATGCGCGGGGGCGCTGCATTGCCTTTGGCGGGCGTGCGATGGACCCGAATAACAATGCCAAGTATCTGAATTCGCCGGAAACCGAACTCTTCGACAAGTCCCACACGCTCTACAATCACGGGCCTGCACGCGAGGCGGCGGGCAAGGGCCAGACCCTGATCGTGGCCGAGGGCTACATGGATGTGATCGCGCTGGTTGCAGCAGGATTCGGGGCGGCGGTGGCTCCTCTGGGCACGGCTGTGACCGAGCATCAATTGCAACTCATGTGGCGGATCAGCTCTGAGCCGGTGATTGCGTTGGATGGCGATACCGCCGGGCTGCGCGCAGCCTACCGGGTGATTGATCTGGCGCTGCCGCTCTTGGAAGCCGGGAAATCGCTGCGGTTCGCATTGATGCCCGAGGGAAAGGACCCGGACGATGTGCTGCGCTCGGAGGGGTCAAGCGCGGTTCAGGCGCATGTCGAGGGCGCATGGCCTATGGTGCAGCTCTTGTGGCAGCGCGAGACGGAAGGGCGCGATTTCGACAGCCCAGAGCGCAAGGCGGCGCTCGACAAGGTGCTGCGCGAGAAGATCATGATGATTCGCGATCCCTCGATCCGCAGCCACTACGGGCAGGCGATCAAGGACCTGCGCTGGCAACTTTTCAATCCGCGTCGCAGCGCCAGCAATTTCACGCCGCGTGCCCGTGGCGGCAAATGGCCACCACCGGAACCGGCGCGGGCGGTGACGAAATCCTCGATGCTGGTGGCTTCGGGCGCGGGCGGAGAGATTCACCTGCGAGAGGCGGTCATTCTGGCAACGCTGATCTGCTGCCCATCGGTCATGGCGCGGTTCGAGGCAGGGATCGAACAGCTGGAATGTCGCGACCCGGATCATGCGCGCCTGCGCGAGATCATCCTGCGGTATGCAAGTGGCGATGTGGAGGCTCTGCGCGAGCAGATCGAAGCCGAGATTGGTCTCGGACCCCTTGAAAAGTTGATGAGTTTGCCCCATGTCGCTTTGATCCCCCCGGTACGGCATCCCGGTGATGAGGATCTGGCAACCATGACCCTGAGTGAGGAGTTGGCCAAGCTCAAGGCGCAGCGTGGGTGGCTGGCAGAAGTATCCGAGGCCAGCCAAGATATCGACGGCCTAGCAGACGAAGCGCTGACATGGCGGCTGGGACAGGCGGCAGAGGCGCGTAATCGTGCAACACGCAGCCAGCAAGAGGACAGGGCAGAATACGATCTGGGCGAGAATGGAGCGCGGATCAAACGTGATGAGAAAGAACAGTTCAACGCCTTGCTCGGCAAGATAACCTTTTCTAAACCGGGACGATGACTGTTTTTCGTAAGGAAGTGCTGAAGAAATCGGAGTAGACGGGTGTGCGAATCAACATATCGCGCTATTGATTCGGGTCAACCGAATCACCTGTCCCGCCCATAGCTGAGGAGTCATTCATGGCCGCCAAAGATACCGACGATCAAAAGCCCGACGAGTCGGATACCGAGGTTTCGCTTGATATGAGCCAAGCGGCGGTCAAGCGGATGATCGCTGAGGCGCGTGAAAAGGGGTTCATCACCTATGACCAGCTGAACGAAGTTCTGCCGCCGGATCAGGTTTCGTCGGAGCAGATCGAGGATGTGATGTCGATGCTCTCGGAGATGGGTATCAACATCATCGAGGCTGAGGACGCAGAAGAGGAAGAAGGCCGCTCGACCGCGGTTGCAGAGATCGGGCGTCGGGGTGAGCTTACGCTGGGCTCTGGCAAGGAGGAGAAACTCGACCGAACCGACGACCCCGTGCGCATGTATCTGCGCGAGATGGGATCGGTCGAACTCTTGAGCCGCGAGGGCGAGATTGCCATCGCCAAGCGGATCGAGGCCGGGCGCAACACGATGATCGCGGGTCTCTGTGAAAGCCCGCTGACCTTTCAGGCGATTACAATCTGGCGCGACGAACTTTTGGGCGAAGACATTCTGTTGCGCGATGTGATCGACCTTGAGGCGACCTTTGGCACGCAACTGGGCGATGAGGATGCAGAGCCGGTGGTCGGCGCCGCCAATGTCACCAGCGCCCCCGGCAATCTGGGTCGAGACGACAACGAGCCCGATCTTGATGCCGATGGCAATCCGATTCATTCCGATGACGACGATGAAGAAGACGAACAGGCCAATATGAGCCTTGCCGCGATGGAGGCTGCTCTCAAGCCCCGTGTGCTTGAGACATTGGACCGTATCGCGGATGACTACGCCAAGCTCAGCGAGATGCAGGACAGCCGGATTTCCGCGACGCTGAACGAGGATGGCTCGTTCAGCCGCGAACAGGAGCAGACCTATCAGACCCTGCGCAGCGAGATCGTCGAACTGGTCAATGAGCTGCATCTCCACAACAACCGCATCGAGGCGCTGATTGATCAGCTCTACGGCATCAACCGCCGGATCATGCAAATCGACAGCGCCATGGTCAAACTGGCCGATCAGGCGCGTATCAACCGCTCTGAATTCATCGACGAGTATCGCGGGCGCGAGTTGGACCCCAACTGGTTGGACGCCATGGCGCGCAAAGCCGGGCGCGGTTGGCAGATGTTCATCGAGCGCAGCCCCGAGAAAGTGTCGGAACTGCGGGCCGATATGGCGCAGGTCGGCCAGTATGTCGGTCTTGATATCTCGGAATTCCGCCGGATCGTGCAGCAGGTGCAGAAGGGCGAGAAAGAGGCACGCCAAGCCAAGAAGGAAATGGTCGAAGCCAACCTGCGTCTGGTGATTTCGATTGCAAAGAAATACACCAACCGTGGCCTGCAATTCCTTGATCTCATTCAGGAAGGCAATATCGGCCTGATGAAGGCCGTGGACAAGTTCGAGTATCGCCGGGGCTATAAATTCAGCACCTATGCAACCTGGTGGATCCGTCAGGCGATCACGCGCAGCATCGCGGATCAGGCGCGCACCATCCGTATTCCGGTGCATATGATCGAGACAATCAACAAGCTGGTGCGCACGGGCCGTCAGATGCTGCACGAGATTGGCCGCGAACCGACGCCGGAAGAGCTGGCCGAAAAGCTGCAGATGCCGCTGGAAAAGGTCCGCAAGGTGATGAAGATCGCCAAGGAGCCGATTTCGCTCGAGACGCCGATTGGCGATGAGGAAGACAGCCAGCTTGGCGATTTCATTGAGGATAAAAACGTTATTCTTCCGTTGGATAGCGCCATTCAGGACAACCTCAAGGAAACCACGACGCGGGTTCTGTCGTCCCTCACGCCGCGGGAAGAGCGGGTTTTGCGGATGCGGTTCGGCATCGGCATGAACACCGATCACACGCTGGAAGAGGTGGGGCAACAGTTCTCTGTGACCCGCGAACGTATCCGTCAGATCGAGGCCAAGGCGCTGCGCAAGCTGAAGCATCCCAGCCGGAGCCGCAAGCTGCGGAGTTTCCTGGATCAGTAGGGTGGGTGCGAAATCACATTTTAAAACAGGGGGTTATGCGGTGCGCAATAAATGCGCACCCTACAGCGGAGAAATCTGGAGGCCAAATGTCGATCTTGTCGCGGTTGTTTGGGGGTAAGCCAAAGGCGGAACCCGATGTGCAGGCGGAAACATACAAGGATTTCCGTATCTTCCCGGCACCGCAGGCGGCCGAGGGCGGCTATCGGGTCGCGGCGCGGATCGAGAAGGACATCGCGGGCGAGGTGAAAGTGCATCAGCTTTTGCGGGCTGATACCATTGCCAGTCTGGACGAGGCCAATGCGTTTTGCGTGCGTAAGGCCAAGCAGGTCATCGACGAACAGGGCGATGCAATTTTCCGCTGAATGACGGCCTGATCGGATCATCCCTTTAGGTTTGGCTGTGTACAGCCTGTGCCATGTGTACGCGGGTTTTGTACGCAGGGCCGTGCGAGGTGATCCTGGCCTGTCCAACGGGCGGCCCGTTCACGGATTGGTTGGGTTTGGGCGCGTTCGGGCTGTTTACGATTGGGGCTGCGGTCTGCTGATCTCTGGGGGAGAGTTGCGAAATTCGTTACCTGAGCGTGCGTTGCCTGCGCCGTGATCTCCGCTAACCGCTTGCCCCTCAACTCACGCTGTCTTACAGAGGCTGTAACAAAGCAGAGGGAGGCACCCATGCGTCGTGTCGTGGTAACCGGTCTGGGGATTGTCTCCAGCATTGGCAACAACGCTTCTGAGGTTCTAGCCGCGCTCCGCGAGGGCCGGTCGGGCATCACCGCAAATGAGGCCATGGCCGAACATGGCTTTCGCAGTCGGGTGGCCGGGGCGATCAATCTTGATGTAGCCGAGCATGTGGACAAGCGCGCGCTGCGGTTCATGGGGGGCGGGGCGGCCTATGCCTATATCGCGATGGGGCAGGCCATCGCCGATGCGGGGCTAGAGGAAAAAGACGTAATCAACCCACGTACCGGGGTCGTCGCGGGATCGGGCGGGCCGTCCACAAGCGCCATGCTGACGGCGCATCAGGTGGCTCTGGAAACCGGATCGACCAAGCGGATCGGGCCGTTTGCCGTGCCCAAGACGATGTGTTCGACGATTTCGGCCAATCTGGCCACCTCCTACAAGATCAAGGGTCTCAACTATTCGATCACCTCGGCCTGTTCCACGAGCCTGCATTGCATCGGCCATGCCGCGGAGCAGATCATGTTCGGCAAGCAGGATGTGATGTTTGCGGGCGGGGGTGAGGAATTGGATTGGTCGCTGTCGTGTCTCTTTGATGCGATGGGGGCGATGTCGTCCAAGTATAACGACACGCCCGCGACCGCGAGCCGCGCCTTTGACGTGGGGCGCGACGGGTTTGTGATCTCTGCGGGGGGCGGCATTGTCGTGCTCGAGGAATTGGAGCGTGCGAAGGCGCGCGGGGCCAAGATCTATGCCGAAGTGACGGGCTATGGCGCGACGTCGGACGGGGCCGATATGGTTGCGCCCTCGGGCGAGGGCGGCGAACGGGCGATGCGGCTGGCTGTGGCGACGCTGCCCGAAGGGCGGCGCGTGAGCTATATCAACGCACATGGCACCTCGACGCCTGTGGGCGATGTGGGCGAGGTGGAGGCCGTGCGGCGGGTGTTTGGTCAGGGCAGCACGCCGCCGATCAGTTCCACCAAGTCGATGACGGGCCATTCCCAAGGGGCCACGGGCGCGCAGGAGGCGATTTATTGCCTCTTGATGCTGGAGAATGATTTCATTGCCCCGTCGATCAACGTGCAAACGCTTGATCCTGCGCTTGATCCGAAGGAGATTGCGACGGTGCGGGTGGACAAGGCCGGGCTGGATACGGTGATGACCAATTCCTTTGGCTTTGGTGGCACGAATGGCTCTATGCTGTTGAGCAAATATCACGGATGAGACGCAGATGACGAATGCAATGCAGGGCAAGCGCGGCCTGATCATGGGGGTGGCGAATGACCGCTCCATCGCTTGGGGGATCGCTCGTGCCATGCATGCGGCGGGGGCGGAGTTGGCCTTTTCCTATCAGGGCGAGAATTTTGCCAAGCGGGTGGAACCGCTCGCGGCGAGCGTTGGGTCTGACCTCTTGCTCGATGTGGATGTGACCAATGATGCCTCGCTTGATGCGGCGTTCGAGGCATTGGCGGTGCGGTGGCCGACGATTGATTTCGTGGTGCATGCCATTGCCTATTCCGACAAGTCGGAATTGACGGGGCGGTTTTTGAACACGAGCCGGGCCAATTTCAAGCATTCTCTGGAAATCTCGGCCTATTCGTTCATCGAGGTGGCGCGGCGGGCCTATCCGATGATGAAGGAGAATGGCGGCTGTTTGCTGACCTTGACCTATCAGGGGTCGAACAAGGTTGTGCCGAATTACAATGTGATGGGCGTGGCCAAGGCGGCGCTGGAATCCGCGACGCGCTATCTGGCGAATGATCTGGGGCCGGATGGGATCCGCGTCAATGCGATCAGTCCCGGACCGATGAAAACGCTGGCGGGGGCCGCGATCGGCGGCGCGCGCCGGACGTTTCGCCATACAGAGATCAATGCGCCGATGCGGGCCAATGCGACGCTGGACGCCATCGGCGGCACGGCGGTCTATCTGGCGTCCGATGCTGGCATGTGCACGAGCGGTGAGATCATCCATGTCGATGGCGGCTATCACGTTCTGGGCATGCCGCAGGCCGAGAACCTCTGATCCGGGCGCACGCCCCCACCAGTGGCAGGGGCGTGGCAATCCTCACAGGATGAAATCATCCGAGTCGAGTTGCGACAGGCTGAAATCGCGCAGGGTGAGTTCATGCGCGCCGAAGTCGAGGACGACATCGCTGCCAGAGACGCGCGCGGCAGTGAGCACATCATCGAAATCGTTGAGGCCGCTGATGCCGGTCAGGTCGATCTGATCATCGCCGGGTTCGAAATCGGTGATCACATCGCGCCCGAACTTGAACACAAAGGTGTCGGCCCCCACGCCGCCGGTCATCAGGTCATTGCCGTGGCCCCCGTCGATGAAATCATTGCCCTCGCCGCCCGAGAGCACATCCCGGCCGCCGCCGCCGCGCAGGATGTCATTGCCTTCGCCGCCAAAGAGGCGATCCGCGCCGGTGCCCGCGTTCATGACGTCGTCGCCTGAGCCACCCTCCATCAGGTCGTTGCCTGTGCCGCCCGACATGATGTCATTGCCTTCGCCACCGAACATCTGGTCATTGCCGGTGCCGCCCGTAAGAAGATCGTTGCCTTCGCCTGCGTCGATCGTGTCGTTGCCGTCGCCACCAAAGAGGCTGTCATCGCCGCTCTCGTCGCTCAGGCGGTCATTGCCGAGACCGCCAAAGAGCGCGTCCTCGCCCTTGCCGCCTGCGATGGTGTCATCGCCTGCGCCGCCCCTGAGCTGGTCGCCATCGTCATTGCCGTTGATGGCGTCATTGCCACTTCCACCCAAGAGTGTGTCATTGCCATCAAGCCCGACGATCTGATCCGCAAAGGCGGTGCCGATCAGGCGGTCTGCGCTGTCGGTTCCTGTGAGTTGTGCCATTGTCGTGGTCCCTTTGTTCATGCGCCGGAAATGGGCGCGATTGCATTCCCTGTCCCAAGTCGCAGTGACCGGGGATGTCAGGAGAACGCGTGGACGAGAGGTTTATTCCAGGGTGGCCCTGACTTTTGCCATAATCTTGCCATGGGAAATTGTGAGGTTTCGCGAATGACCCATGCGCGCCCTTTTTCTGACTCTGCCGAGACCAAAGCCGCGGCGCGTGCCCGACGGGCGCAGCGATGGGCATGGCTGACAGGCGTCTCATTGGTGGTCTGCGGTCTGATTGCGATATGGCAAGAGCCTGCTCTTGCCCCTGAGGTGCATGATGGTTTGCAGCGTCTGGTCGCTCTGGCCCAAGGCGTGATCGACGGTAATGAGACCGTCCGCGCCATGCTGGCCCGGTTGGATGGGGGAGTCGATGTGGCAAAGGACGCGGGGCTTGATCCGGTGACTGCGCTGCTGCTGCGGGTGCAGAATTAAGCGCTGTTCAGAACCATTGCCCCGGTTCCATCAGACCCAAATCCAGCAATTGCCGTGAGTGCCATTCGAAGGGGATCGAATTGTGCCATTTGAAGCTGTGGATGTCGAAGGTTGAGCCGGGATTGCGTTTGAGCGCCTTGGCGGTGCGAAAAGACACGATGGCGCTTGTCAGGTTGTGATGCCAAGGGCAGGCGTAGGTGTTGTATTCCTCGTCCGAGAAGCTGTGATCATCGCGCAGTCGCAATTCTGGTTTCGCACGGAAGAGGGCAATACGGTCGATCTTGCGGCGTTTGGCGGGGATATGTTCCTCGTACCGCCAGCGTAGGCCACCGTAGAAATCAAGCTGACGTTCCTTGGGGTGGTTGTGCTTGTCAACATCGGGACGGGCGAGCGCATAATAGCCGGACTTGTCCATATGGGCCGCCTCAAGACAGACGGCGTTTGGGTAGGTTTCCAGATCGTCGGCGTAGAGGTCGATCACATAGGTCAGCATCGCGTCGCGCCGTTCTTCGGTGTGAAAGGCCAGCATTTCACCGACGGTGCGTGTCTCGCAGAATGGGTAGAACAGATACTCGGCGTTATAGCAGTAATACATCCACAGGCCGGGGGCGGCGGCGATCAGGGCGTTGACCGCGTCGGTGAGGCTGTCGCCAGAGGCCAGATCGTGACGGATGCGGTGCAGGCCCGGGGCCTCGGTCACGTCTCGCGCCAGAGAAAACGTATCCGGCGCAAACAGCAGGACAGCGGCAAAGCCGGTGTCGAGGTGATGGCGCAGGGTGGAATTCAGCTCGGTTTCGTCCTCGGCGAACACCATGGCAATCGGACCCTTGGCGAGCGCCTTGCCGGGGGCGGCGAGAAAGGTCTTGAGATTGGGTGCGCTCATGCTTTGGTCTGCCTCTGATCCATGCTCGTCTTTTGATGGCAGACTCCGCCAAACGCTCAGGCATTGCAAGTGCCCACTGCTGTGATGTAGTCAGGCGACCTGAACCCAAAGGCGGAGGCCGGGCGCATGGCGGATGTGAAAAAGCTCTATATCAAGACCTATGGCTGTCAGATGAATGTCTATGACAGCGAGCGTATGGCCGAGGCTATGGGCGGCGCGGGCTATGTCGAGACGCAAGATCCGGCAGAGGCCGATATGATCCTGCTGAACACCTGTCATATCCGCGAAAAGGCTGCTGAGAAGGTCTATTCCGAACTGGGGCGGATGCGGCAATTCAAGGATGACAAGCCCGATCTCAAGATTGGCGTGACGGGCTGCGTGGCGCAGGCCGAGGGCGAAGAAATCATGCGTCGTCAACCATTGGTCGATCTGGTGGTGGGCCCGCAAAGCTATCACCGGCTGCCCGAGATGGAGGCGCAGGTGCGCGCGGGCGGCAAGGCGCTTGATACGGACTTTCCGCTGGAGGACAAGTTTGACAAGCTGCGCCACCGGCCCAAGGCGGCGCGTGGTCCGACGGCGTTCTTGACCGTGCAGGAGGGGTGCGACAAATTCTGCGCTTTTTGTGTTGTACCCTACACGCGCGGCTCTGAGGTCAGCCGCCCCGTGGCGCGGGTGCTGGAAGAGGCGCGTGATCTGGTCGAGCGGGGCGTGCGTGAGATCACGCTGCTAGGTCAGAACGTCAATGCCTATCACGGGGCGGGTGAGGGCGGAGACTGGGGCCTTGCGCAGCTCATCTGGGCGCTCAATGACATTGACGGGCTGGAGCGTATCCGCTTTACCACGAGCCATCCCAATGACATGGATGACGATCTGATCGCAGCGCATGGCGACTGTGCCAAGCTGATGCCCTATCTGCATTTGCCAGTGCAGTCGGGCAGCGACAGAATTCTGAAACGGATGAACCGCAGCCATACGGCCGAGAGCTATTTGCGGCTGATCGAGCGAATTAGGGCGGCGCGGCCCGATATCCTTATTTCGGGGGATTTCATCGTGGGCTTTCCCGAGGAGACCGAAGAAGATTTTCAGGCGACGCTGGATCTTATCGAGGCGGTGACCTATGGCTACGCGTTCTCGTTCAAATATTCCACCCGTCCGGGCACGCCCGCCGCGGAGCGGACGCAAGTGGCTGAAGCGGTCAAGACCGAGCGGCTGCAGCGTCTGCAAGACTTGATCGCCCGTCAGCAGCGCGCGGCACAGAATTCGATGGTCGGACGCACCGTTGGCGTGCTGTTTGAGAAGCCCGGCCGGATGCCCGGTCAGATGGTGGGCAAGTCCGATTATCTGCATGCCGTGCATGTGACCGGAGATGTTGCGGTCGGGGATCTGCGCCAAGTTGAAATCATCGAGAGTGGGCCGAACTCGCTGGCTGGGCGTCTGCTTTCGCATTGAAATTTCACTGATTTCCGCGCTTTAGGGACGGAATGTGGCGTAAGCGTGGCATTGTTTCCCCATTAGCCACAATATCTGGTGGAATTTGCTTCACTTTAGAGCAATTGTTGATACTATTCTTCCCTATTATAGGGTTGGGAGCTTTGTTTTGGGTATCCTGACCGCGGGGCAATAAAAGGACTGGGGTCGTGACGAAAATCATTTCGAGGACGCTGCGCGAACTGGTGCGGGGGGCAAGTGCCATTGCGCTCGGCATCGCGGTGATGGCGAGTGGCGCGTCTGCGCAACAGCAACGCACAGTTGTTGGGGAACGCTACATCCCTACCATCTGGGTGGACCCGGATGGATGCGAGCATTGGGTCATGGACGACGGGGCCGAAGGCTATATGAGCCCGCATGTCACGCGCCAAGGTATTCCGGTTTGTCGTGAGGCGAACCTCTGCGGCGTGGTGAATACCGATCAGCTCTTCGCTACGGATAGTGCGCGGATTGGCGCATCGGGGCAGCAACGGTTGCGTGAGTTTTTCCAGCAAGCGAATGCCGTGTCCTACACGATCGTCGGTCATACCGACAGCCGCGCCTCGGACGAATACAACATGGGTCTGTCTCTGCGCCGCGCCAATTCCGTTGCGGCAGTGGCCCGCGGTATCGGGTCCAGCATCGCGGATGTGCGCGGTTACGGTGAACGGATGCCCAAGGCGTCTAACAACACTGCCGAAGGCATGGCGCAGAATCGCCGTGTCGAAATCCTGTGCTGGCGCTGAGGGGGCTGAGCTATGAAAACCTATAAAATCGTGCTCGCCCTGCCCATGGTCGGACTTTTGGCGGCCTGTGACGCGGGTCCGGACAAGACCGTGGA
Organism: Roseovarius sp. MBR-51; assembly: GCF_053628575.1. Taxonomy (NCBI): domain Bacteria; kingdom Pseudomonadati; phylum Pseudomonadota; class Alphaproteobacteria; order Rhodobacterales; family Roseobacteraceae; genus Roseovarius; species Roseovarius sp. MBR-51. The sequence goes on along the minus strand of NZ_JBRJGQ010000003.1, from coordinate 290,818 downwards.
CCGGAACATTTTTGACCGGGGGCATCTGAGTCAGATGCAGGCTGGGATCTGGGTCGATCCGAATGGCTGTGATCACTGGATCATTGACGACGGTGTGGAAGGCTACCTGTCCCAGCGTCTGGACAAGTTTGGCAAGCCGGTTTGTTCCGGTATAGCCCCGCCGACCGTTGCGACCGGTAATTTCAAACAAGGCTCTACCAGTCTCATTGGCGATCCGATCTGATCCGGATCTGTGCCACTGCCAAGAAATCATACGGGCCCGGTGTGGCCCGTATTTTTTTCCGCCGGTTTCGGGTCATTTGAGGCTGGCTGCTTGCGCATGGTCCCGCATCTTGGCACTGTGTAAGGGAACCTTTGAGTCTGTGGGAGATTTGCTTGGGAAATAGCGCACCGCCCCCCGCCGCCGATATGGCCTCGATGCATGAGGCCGTACTCGACTTCCCCGATAACATGCTGCTGATCGACCTCTGCGGCGAATATGACCGAAATCTTGCCGAGATCGAGCGCAAGCTGGGTGTTCAGATCGTCCGGCGCGGCAACCACCTGTCCGTGTTGGGAGATGATGGCCCTGTGAAGGAGGCGGCGGGCGTTTTGCAGGCGCTCTATTCGCGGCTGGAAAGTGGGCGCGCTGTTGAGAGCGGCGACGTGGACCGTGAGTTGCGGATGGGCGGATCAGAGGTGGAGACCGGCGCGCTGACCGGTGATCAGCTGGAGATGTTCAAGAGCGGCCCGGTCGAGATCAAGACCCGCAAGAAATACGTGGAGCCCCGCACAGAGGCGCAGAAATCCTATGTGCGGTCGCTGTTTCAGCATGAGTTGGCTTTTGGTATCGGGCCTGCGGGCACTGGCAAGACCTATCTGGCCGTGGCCGTTGGGGTCAATATGTTCATCGAAGGGCATGTGGACCGGATCATCCTGAGCCGTCCGGCGGTCGAGGCGGGCGAAAAGCTGGGTTATTTGCCCGGCGACATGAAGGACAAGGTCGACCCTTATATGCAGCCGCTCTATGATGCGCTGAATGATTTCCTGCCCGGAAAACAGGTGCAAAAGCTGATCGAGGAAAAGAAGATCGAGATTGCGCCGCTGGCGTTCATGCGCGGGCGCACGCTGTCGAATGCCTTTGTTGTGTTGGATGAGGCGCAAAATGCGACCTCGATGCAGATGAAGATGTTTCTGACGCGTCTGGGCGAGGGCAGTCGGATGGTGATCACCGGCGACCGCACGCAGATCGACCTTCCGCGCGGTGTGCCGTCGGGGTTGGCGGATGCGGAGCGGTTGTTGACGCGCATTCCGCAGATCAGTTTCAACTATTTCACCTCCAAGGATGTCGTGCGGCATCCGCTGGTTGCCGCGATCATCGAGGCCTATGAGGCGGAAGGCTGATCCGGCATGCTGTGCGATGTGGTGATCGAGGACGACCGCTGGCAGGCGGCGGGACTGGAGCATTTGGCCGAACGCGCGGCGCGCGCAACGCTGGAGCATCTGAGCCTTGATCCTGAGGAGTGGGAAATCAGCGTCCTCGGATGTGACGATGCGCGGATCGCGGCGCTCAATGAGGATTTCCGCGACAAGCCGCAACCCACGAATGTGTTGAGTTGGCCAAGTGAGGAACGGGGAGCGGAGGAGGCAGGCGCACGGCCCGGTCTGCCGGTTTCCGGCCCTGATCCCGAACTCGGGGATATCGCCATTGCTTGGGACACCTGCCTGCGTGAAGCAGCAGAGGGCGATAAATCGCTTGCAGACCATGTGACGCACCTGATTGTGCATGCGGTGTTACATTTGCTGGGCTATGATCACCTGCGTGACCAAGATGCCACTCTGATGGAGACAACAGAAGTGGAGATACTTGGCAAACTGGGGGTTTCTGACCCATATTAGCGGTGTTGGGGCCTTGTGCCCTGTCACCTGGAAAGAGATGGATGGGCGAGAGTATAGACGGATCGTCTACGGCAGCGCAGAGCGCGCAGTCTGAAGACGAGAAGGATACCGAAGACTCGGGTGGATTTTTCCGCCGGATACTTGGGGTTTTTTCGACAACTGATGAAGCGGCTGAGGCCGAAGATCAGCATGCTGCTCCGGCAAACGGGGTGCCAGGCATGGGAAACCTGCGACATATGGCAGTCGAGGATGTGGCCATCCCCAAGGCTGACATTGTCTCGGTCCCTGATACAATCACAAAAGAGGATCTGGTGCATGTGTTCCGCGACAGCGGCATGTCACGCCTGCCGGTCTATGACGGCACGCTGGATACCCCGACCGGCATGATCCACCTCAAGGATTTTGCGCTCAAACACGGGTTTAACGGTGGCAGTGAGGCGTTTGTTCTCAATGACATGCTGCGACCCTTGCTCTTTGTGCCGCCCTCGATGCCGATTGGGGTGCTTTTGCAAAAGATGCAGGCGGAACGGCGGCATATGGCGCTGGTGATCGACGAATACGGCGGTGTCGACGGTCTGGTGACCATTGAGGACCTGATTGAGCAAGTCGTCGGCGAGATCGAGGACGAGCACGACATCGACGAGGGCCAATACTGGACGCTGGAAAGACCCGGCTGTTACGTGGCCTTGGCGAAAACGCCGCTGGAGGACTTTGAAGCCGAGATCGGTCAATCGCTGACCGAGTCGGATGAGATCGACGAGGAAGAGATCGACACGCTTGGGGGGTTGGTCTTTATGCTGTTGGGGCGTGTGCCGGTGCGCGGTGAGGTGATCGAGCATCCTGCGGGCCCGGTGATCGAGGTGATGGAGGCCGATCCGCGCCGGATCAAGCGGGTGCGCGTCCGCCTGCCAGAGGCGAAGAATGGCTGAAACAGGCCGCGCTGCGGTGCTTGCCTGTCGGATTGCGGTCCTGCCACGCCGCTGGCGCAGTCTTGTAGGGGGCGGGATCGGGGCTGTGGCAGCCCTTGGGCAGGCGCCGGTCGGTGCCTGGCCTCTGACCATCGTGGCGCTGGCGCTGGGTTTCGGCCTGTTCTTGCGGAGCGGGAGCTGGCGTCAAGCGGTCGGGCTGGGCTGGGCGCTTGGCACCGGGTATTTTCTGGTCTCGCTCAATTGGATCATAGAGCCGTTTCTGGTGGACGTGGCGCGGCACGGCTGGATGGCGCCCTTTGCGCTCTTGGGATTGGCGGGGGGACTAGCGCTCTTTTGGGCGGCGGGTCTTGCGCTTGGTCGGATCATGGGCGGTGGGGCCGTTGGGTTCATCGGTGGTCTGGGGCTGCTGGAACTGGCGCGCGGCTATGTTTTGACGGGGTTTCCCTGGGCGCAGCCGGGGCATGTGCTGATCGACACGCCGTTCTTGCATTGGGCCTCATATCTCGGCTCTGCCGGGCTGATGGCGCTGGTGCTTCTGGCGGCGGTGGCGCTCTGGCATGGGATAACGGGCGCGCGTGTTGGCTTGCTCGGGGTTGCGGGGCTCGCGGTTTTGTGGCCGATTGGTGCAGGTTTGACCCCAGAGGTCGCAGCGGGGCCGGATGCGGCCATCGTGCGGCTGATCCAGCCCAATGCGCCGCAGAATGAGAAATGGCGTCCCGACAAGATGCGCGAATTCTTTGACCGACAGGTGATGTTTTCGGCGGCAGGGGAGGTGCGGCCTGACCTGATTGTCTGGCCGGAAACGGCTGTGCCGGTGCTGCTTGAGAATGCAGCACAGACGCTTGAGGTGATTTCAGAGGCGGCGGGTGCTGTGCCGGTGGTCGTGGGCTTGCAACGCTACGATGCACAGCGGCTCTTTAATACACTGGCGTTGGTCGAGGCGGGGGGCCGTGTGACGGCCGTCTATGACAAGCATCATCTGGTGCCCTTTGGCGAATACATGCCGTATGGCGACCTCTTGGCGGACTGGGGCATTCACGGCATGGCCTCCAAGGATGGTCAGGGGTTTTCGCCCGGTCCGGGGGCGCAGGTGATCAACATGGGGACGCTTGGGCGGGCCTTGCCACTGATCTGCTATGAGGGGGTTTTCGCGCAGGATCTGCGATCGGCACCAGAGCGGGCGGATTTCATTCTGCTGATCACCAATGACGCCTGGTTCGGCAAGTTTTCTGGGCCTTATCAGCATCTTGCGCAGGCGCGGCTGCGTAGCGCGGAATTTGGCCTGCCGATGATCCGGGTCGCCAACACGGGTGTTTCGGCCATGATCGACGCCACGGGTCGGATCACCGAGGCGTTGCCCCTCGGGGAGGCGGGATGGCGGGATGCGGCCCTGCCACCTGCATTGCCGCCAACGGTTTACGCGCGGCTGGGTGATGCGCCGATGCTGGCGGTTTTCCTTGTTTTGCTGGGGTTGTCACGGGTTGGCCACAGGCGTGCAAGAGTGGTCAGATAGGCATTGACGCTGGCAATATGCGGGCGTAACCACGCTCTAATCCCCCACAACGGCTTCCTGGCGTGGCGGTGACATTCAATGGAGCATCTTCATGGCAAGACATAACTATCTTTTCACCTCCGAATCCGTTTCGGAGGGGCATCCGGATAAGGTCTGTGACCGGATTTCCGACGCGATCCTCGATGCGTTTCTGACCGAGGAGGCCAATGCGCGGGTTGCCTGCGAGACCTTTGCCACCACCAATTGCGTCGTTGTGGGGGGTGAGGTCGGTCTGACGGACAAATCCCGACTGGCGGATTTCATGGGGCGGATCGACGGAATCGTGCGCGACTGCGTGCGTGATATCGGCTATGAACAAGACGCGTTCCATTGGAACACCTTGAAATTGCACAATATGTTGCATGCGCAATCCGCGCATATCGCGCAGGGCGTGGATCGTGACGGGGCCGGGGATCAGGGTATCATGTTCGGCTATGCCGTTGATGAGACACCGGAATTCATGCCGGCCCCGATCCTCTATTCGCATGCGATCCTCAAGCGGTTGGCTGAAGTGCGCAAATCCGGGGCGGAGCCGACGCTGGGCCCGGATGCCAAATCGCAATTGACCCTGCGCTATGAGGGTGGTCGTCCGGTGGCGGTGACGCAGCTTGTGCTGTCGACGCAGCATGCGGATGAAAGCCAGACCAGCGACGATATTCGTGCAATTGTAGAGCCTTACATCCGCGAGGTGCTGCCTGCGGGCTGGCTGAGCGATGAGACCGAATGGCATGTGAACCCGACGGGCACCTTTGTGATTGGTGGACCGGATGGCGATGCGGGCCTGACAGGGCGCAAGATCATCGTGGATACCTACGGTGGGGCAGCCCCGCATGGCGGCGGCGCGTTTTCCGGCAAGGATCCGACAAAGGTAGACAGATCAGCGGCTTATGCGGCGCGCTATCTGGCGAAGAACGTCGTGGCGGCGGGTTTGGCGCAGAAATGCACCCTGCAACTGAGCTATGCGATTGGTGTGGCCAAGCCGTTGTCGATTTATGTCGATACCCACGGCACCGGGCAAGTGCATGAAACTGCTATAGAAAATGCAGTAGCGCAGTGTATGGACCTGACGCCGCGTGGCATCCGCGAGCATCTGGAATTGACGCGGCCAATCTATGCCCGTACCGCGGCCTATGGCCATTTCGGACGTGCACCGGAGGCTGATGGCGGCTTTAGCTGGGAGCGGACCGATCTGGTTGATGCTCTGAAAAAAGCTGTGTGATCAAAGGGCTGGCGCATGATCTTTATGCGCCAGTTTAACAGAGAATGAGCCAAGACAGACATCCGACAGGCGCGCCGTGGCGCAATTTCTATGGCCGGTTCAAGGGTAAGACCCTGCGGCCGAGCCAAGAGACCTATCTGGAAGAGGACTTGGCGAAATTGTCACCGGGGACCGTCGATTGGGACGTGAACCCCGAGCGGCAACCGATTGATCTAAAGTCACTTTTCGGGGATCGTGAGGTCTGGCTCGAGATCGGGTTTGGCGGTGGTGAGCATATGGTGCATCAGGCCGCGCAGAATCCGGAGGTTGGCATCATCGGTTGCGAGCCGTTCATCAACGGTGTGGCGATGCTCTTGGGGAAAATCCGGGCGGCGGAGGCGCAGAATGTTGCGGTTTATCCGGGTGATGTCCGAAATATGTTTGATGTTCTACCTGAGGCGTCGGTGTCGCGGGCGTTTCTCTTGTATCCTGACCCCTGGCCCAAAAAGCGCCATCACCGCAGGCGATTCGTCACGCAGGCGCATTTGGCTCCGCTCAGCAAAGTATTGAAAAAAGGCGCTATTTTCCGAGTTGCAACGGATATTCCGGATTATGTGCGGCAAACTCTGGAAGAGGTGCCGCGTGCCGGGTTCGAATGGCTGGCCGAGGGGCCTGCGGATTGGCGCGATCCTTGGGGTGATTGGATTTCCACGCGCTATGAGCAAAAGGCGCTGCGCGAAGGCCGGGTGCCGCATTACCTGACGTTTCGGCGGGTTTGAGCGGCGGCTCGTTCGGCGCGCAGGCCGCTATCGCCCCTTGGGGCGTGCTGTGCTGGATCGAAGCCATACCCGTCCCGGGCTTGACCCGGGACCTCGCTGCGGCGGGGTGGAGGCCCCGGCTCGGGGGCCGGGGCGATGTGGTCCCGATCAGAACAACGTGCTCTAGCGTCCCAGCCTGTCCCCCAACCGCCCCAGCATGTCGAGGCACTGCTGGAGCTGGTCGAGCGCCAGGTACTCGTCAGGTTTGTGGGCCTGATCAATGGAGCCGGGGCCGCAGACCACGGCGGACATGCCATAGCTCTGGAACAGCCCTGCCTCGGTGCCGAAGGGCACGAGGTCGGCGCCATTCGCGCCGGTGAGTTCCATCATAATGTCGCGCGCCTCGTTCACCTCTGTGGGTTCCAGCCCGTCAACCTCGCCGATGACTTGGGTGGTCACCGTGGCCTCGGGGCAAATCTCGCGCATGCGGGGGAGGAGCATTTCCTCGCAGTAGCGGCGCAGGTCTTCTTTGACAAAGAGAGCGTCGGCGGCCTGAACGGGGCGCATTTCCCATTCGATAATGGCGTTGGAGGCAATGACGTTATGGGCCACACCGCCCTTGAGCGAGCCGGTGTTGATCGTGGTCCAAGGCGGATCAAAGCGGCTGTCCTTGGGCGCGCGCGCGCGCAGGGCCTCTTTGAGTTCCAAAAGACGATTGACGTAGCGCACGGCGTATTCAACCGCATTGACGCCCCGGTCCGGGGCGGAGCCGTGGCCGGCTAGGCCGCAGAACTGGGTGGTGTATTCGTAGCAGCCCTTGTGACCCTCGATCACGCGCATCAAGGTGGGCTCGCCGATGATGGCGACGCCGGGGCGGATGCCGCGGGCGCGCAGGCTGTCCACAAGGGCCTGTGCGCCGAAACAGCCCACTTCCTCGTCATAGGTGAAGGCAAAGTGAATGGGGCGGTCGCGCACCCGCTCGGCGAAATAGGGGGCCATGGTGACGGCGGCAGCGATGAAGCCTTTCATGTCGCAGGTGCCGCGCCCGTAGAGATGCCCGTCATGTTCGGTCAGCTCGAAGGGGTCAGAGGCCCAATCCTGTTCGGCGACGGGCACCACATCGGAATGGCCAGAGAGCACGATGCCGCCATCGACCTCGGGGCCGATGGTGGCGAAGAGATTGGCCTTGTGGCCGATGTCGTCGTGAAAGATGTCCACCCGCGCCCCTGCGGAGTCCAAGCGGTGTCCGAGATAGGCGATCATGTCGAGATTGCTGAGTTCGGAGATCGTGGGAAAGGCGATCAATTCGCGCAGGAGGCCCACGGTATCGGAAAGTTGGGTCGTCACGGGTTATGATCCTGTGGTGGGGCGGGGTTTGAAACTGTGTGACTGTGTTGGTGTGAGACGTGCCCGTCAACCCCCTGTCCGGCTGAAAACGGCCTGAACATGCGTTTAACGTGTGCGGCGTGTTGCGTAAACGACTCCGCCGTGTGGTGCCGCGTGGCGAAATTGACTCGATCAGTCTATATCTATTGAAAATGGGCTTATTTTGATGGTCACGCCCTAAAAACATCTAGCGATAGTTGGGGAAGAAAGATAATTGTGAGGCAATAAAACAAATCGACACACCAAAGTGTCGAGTCCTGAGGTCAGAGTGGTGGTGTTATGAAAGCGATTGATTTTATCGCCCGTACGGGTGTGAGTGAAGCGCAGCGTGGTTCTCTTTCGGATCAAGGTGGCGTTACGGTCATCCCGGCCGGTCACGGACAAGAGATTTCCTTAAATCTGAGACAGATGGATATTCAGGGATTTTCCCGTGACGGGTCGAACCTTGTGATCACTCTGGCGGATGGTCGGGTTGTGCTGCTGGAGGGGTATTATTCCTCGGCGGGCGCGCCCGCGAGCCGGCTCTTCATCAGTGCCGATGGCTATCTCAATGAGGTGACGCTGAGCGAGGGTGGCGATGGGCTGGTCTATGCGCAATACGGGCCGACCGAGCAATGGGCCAAGTGGAGCCCGGATGAGGAGCTGATCTTTCTCGGGGGTAACGAGATTACCACACCGGGAGAGGAGGATGAGGTGTCGATGCTGGGGGCTGCGCTCTTGGGGGGCGGTGGTCTCTTGGGGGTGGGCGGCGTTGGCGCTGCGGGGCTTGCTACGGCGGCTGTGGTCGGCGGTGGCGGTGAAGGCGGCGGCGGCGGTGCTCGCCCGCGCATCGAGCCTAAAGTCAATGAAGATGGCACGATCAGCATTGGTGGGGACGCGAGCGATCCCTCGATCGCGATCACCGGCGATGCCGAGCCGGGGTCCGAGGTCGAGGTGACGATTGGCGATCAGACGGTCACCACCGAGGCGGATGATGAGGGCAAATGGGAGGTCGTCTTTGAGGGCGAGACCTTCCCCGAGGATGGCGAGCATGATGTGGTCGTCGTGGTGACGGAGCCCGATGGCACCGAGACCACGCTGGAGGGGCCGGTTGTCGTGATCGACACCACGCCGCCTGAGGTCGTGATCGAAGACGGTGTGGTCTCGACCGACGATATCGTCAATGCCGAGGATTACGCGGACGGGATCGAGATCACCGGAAACGGCGAGCCGGGGGCTGATATTTCCGTTGTGATCGAGGGCGTGACCGAGACCACGGTGATCGGTGAGGATGGTCAGTGGCAGGTGGTGTTCGACCCCGCCGATATTCCCGGTGGCGAGCGCGAGGTGGCGGTGGTGATCACCGCGACGGATGGCTTTGGCAATTCCACCGTGGTCACGGATGTGGTGGCGCTGGATACGGTGCCGCATCCCATTGCGATCAATTCCGGTGCGGTTGGCGGCGATGGTGTCGTCAATCTGGTGGAGGAGGCTGCGGGTGTTTCGATCACCGGCACGTCGACGGCTGGGGCCACGGTGACGGTCACGGTCGAGGGTGTGTCCCGTGAGGTGGTCGTGGGCGCGGATGGCACCTGGACAGCCGAATTTGATCCGGGCACGCTGCCCGGTGGGCAATATGAAACAGAGGTAACGGCGACCACGGTCGATGCGGCAGGCAATGCCAGCAGCACCAGTGGAACGTTCCGTGTCGATACCGAGGTGCGTGATTTCGGCATGACGGGCACGCCGGGTGGCGCGGATGGCGTGATCAACGCAGCCGAGCAGGGCGATGGCTTTACCATGAGCGGCACGGTTGAGCCGGGCTCGTCGGTCAAGCTTGCCTTTGGCACGGCGGTGGTGGATGCGGTCGTGGCGGCGGATGGCCGCTGGACGGCGAACTTTACCGGCGCGCAGATCGCAAGCGGCACCTATAGCGGCGATGTGGTGGCGGTGGCCACGGATGCGGCGGGCAACGTCAGCGAATTGCGCCAAGCGGTGAGCGTGGATACCGAGGCCGGTCTCTTGACGCTGAACGCAGGCGCGATTGCCGGTGACGGGGTGATCAACGGGGCCGAGGCGGACGCCGGGGTGCTGGTTACGGGCACGGCCGATGCCGGGGCGACGGTTGTCGTTAGCCTCGACGGGGTTGAGCATACGGTGCAGACGGATGGCACGGGCCGGTGGCAGAGCCGCTATGAGAGCGCCGAGATCACGCGCGGCACGCATGTGCCCGAGGTGAGCGCGCGCACGGTGGATGCGGCGGGCAATCCGACCGCGGTCGAGACGACGGTGCGGGTGGACACGCAGGTGGACAACCTCAGCCTCAGCGATCTCAACCTCGCGATCGGGGCGGATGGGCGCGATGTCATCAACAATGACATTGCCACCGGCGGGTTCAACGTGACCGGTACGATCGAGCCGGGCAGCCGGGTGTTTGTCACCATCGACGGGGTTCGGCACGAAGCGCAGGTGGCGGCCAATGGAACTTGGGTGGCCAATTTCGGCCCCAACGAGATTGCGTCCGGTGAGCGGGACGCGGCCCTGCGGGTGGATGTGACCGATGCGGCGGGCAATAGCGCCTTTCTAACCGATACGGTGCGGGTCGATACGCTGGTCAATGACCTGAGCCAAGATGGGCCGGTGACGCCGGACAATATCGTCAACATCTCTGAGGCGGCGGGAGGCGTGACCCTGACCGGGCAGGTCGAAGCGGGATCGAGCGCGGATGTGCGGATCTTTGACAAGACCTATCAGACGGTTGTGGATGCCAATGGCAACTGGTCGGTGACCCTGCCAAACGGGGATATCCCGCGGCAGGACGGTCAGGCCGCGATGGTGGTTTCTGCAACCGATTGGGCGGGCAATACCCGTGAGATCACCAGCAGTCTGACGCTGGATATGGTGGCACCCGAGACGCCGGGGATCGTGGGCTATTTCCGGCAGGGCGATGGTTATCGCAATGCGACGGTGGAAACCAGCACCGATGATGTGAGCATCCACCAAGTCGACACCGGTGGCAATGTGCGGGAATTGGCGCTGGGTGAGCAGGTCAACCCGTTTACCGGCGAGACGGATTACTTCTTTCTCAATGGGGCAGGGCAGGTTTCGCCGGTCCCGGATGGATCACAGCTGGTGGTGACGAGCACCGATGCCGGGGGCAATACCGCGAGCACCTATGTCGTGCTCGACGAGACCAGCACATCGGTTGTCAATATCGCCAATCCCAACCTCAGGGCCTTTGACATCGAGACGATTGATCTGCGGTTTGGGGATCAGGCGCAACTGAGCCTGACAGAAGCGCAGGTTCTGGCGCTCTCGGGCAATAGCGACACGGTTCTGGTTCAGGGGGGCGCGGATGACCGCGTCACGCTGACCGGGGCCGAGGCCACAGGCAATACGGTGATCGACGGTCAGAGCTTTGACATCTACACGCTGGGCAATGATGCCACGGTGGTGGTGGATGACGATATCCAGATCGTCACCTGATGACGGATAGAGACGCGCGCCCATGCTGGCGCGCGTTTCCAACGACAAGGCCGAAACGGTCGGAGGACTATGTATGGGGACTGTAACGAGGGGACTGTTGCTGGCGGGGGCCTGTCTGGCTATGGCAGGGTGTTTGCGCGATGGCGGCAGCGACGATGCCGAGGTGTCGCGGCTGGCGGCGGGTCCGGATCTGCGGCCCGATCAAGAGGCACGGGCCAAAGAGGCCGCGCAATCGGAAATCATCAGCGAGTTGCAGGCGCGGCGGTCGGTTCTGGTGACCGGCAGCAGTTTTGATCAGGTTGCGGGGTCGGTTCTGGCCGCCTATAGCCGCAGCGCCGAGGCGGATTTGCTGAGCGCGCGGCTGCGGGCCGAGGCGGCATCGAAGAACTGGTTGCCGCGCATCGGACCCAATCTCAGCCTGACCAGTCTGAGTGATATGGTCAGTCAGTTGATTGTCGAGCAGGTGCTCTATGACAATGGCCGCAAGAAGGCCGAGCGTGAGTTTGCCAAGGCCGATGTCGAGGTGGCCGCCGTGACGCTGGCCGAGGATGTGAACGGGCGGGTCTTTGAAGGGCTGTCGCTCTATCTTGATGCGTCGCAGGCGCGCGAGCGTCTGGCGGTGGAGCGGCGCACGCTGGAGGATATGAGCCGGTTCGAATGGATCATGTCGGAGCGGGTCAAGGGTGGCGTGTCGGATATGTCCGACCTCAATATCCTGCGCTCGCGTCTGGCGGAAATCCGTGAGGTGATGGCCGGGCAGCAAGAGGCTGAAGCTACGGCCATTGCCGAGTTGAACGCCATGGCGGCGCAGCCCCTGGGCGGGGTTACGGGCCTGTCGGAGGTGCCGGTTGATGCGGGGGCTGTCGCGGCGCTCGATGTGTTGCGCGCCATGGCCGAGGCCGAGCGCGACACCGCCGAGGCGGTGATGGCGCGGGCGGGCCTCTTGCCGGGGTTGACCGCCGGGGGGACGGTGGGCAATGGCGATACGAGTTTCGGGCTCAATCTGCGGTCCGAGCAATTGCTGGGTTTGGGCACCGGGGCGCAGTTGAAGGCTGCCGAGGCCGACAAGGAAGCCGCCAAGCGCCGCCGCGCGCAGGCCGATGAGGACAGCGACCGGGTGGTGCAGCGGCTGGAAGGGCAGTTGAGTGCCCTGTCACGGCAGGTGGGCGAGGCGAGCACGCTGCGCGACACGGCCAAGGCCAATCTTGATCTCTTTCAGGCGCAATATGATGCCGGACAGCGCGAGGTCATGGATGTGGTCGGTGTCTACGAGACCTTTGCCCAGAGGCAGGCACGCGCACTGGCGCTGAAATATGAACTGGCGCTGGCGCGGTTGCAATTGGCGCGGCACCTTGGTGTGCTGGCGGAGGGGAGCCGGATTTGACCAAGGCCCCCGTCGCCCTGACGATCACCACCGGCGTGCGCGGGGTTGAGGCGAGTGGCCCACAGCCCGCGCCGGCACGGTTCGGCGAGCGGGCTGTGGCGCGGGCGAAACTGGGCGTGACCTATGCCGCGCTCTTGGGGGTTGAGGCGGTCGAGCGCGATATTCTAGAGGCGATGATCGCGAGCAAGGCGGGCGGTGGCCCTGCCGATCAGCCGCAGCCGCGTGCGCTGGTGGATGGGCTGGAGGCGGCGGGGCTGATGGCGCGGGTCGAGCCGGTGGCGCAGCCGCATCCCGATCACTGGCCGGCGCTGGCGCAGATGACAAGCGGGCAATTCGTGCTGGTGCTGTCGCAGGCGGGCAACGTCTTGACGATCCATGACACGACCTGTGCCGATCAGCGCGCCGAGGTGGACTTGGCCGAGTTCGAGCCGGTCTTTACCGGCATAGTGGTGCGGGCCGAGGCGCCGGTGCAGAGCCTGAGCCGCGCGCATGACGCGCCCGAGGCCGCGCCGCATTGGTTCTGGAGCCAGTTTTCTGGATTTCAGCGGCATATCGCGGAGGTGGCGCTTGGGTCTTTCGTGGCTAATATTCTGGCGGTGGCGGTCGCGCTGTTCGCGCTTCAGGTCTATGACCGGGTGATTCCGCATCAATCCGAGGCGACGCTGTGGGTTCTGGCCGCAGGGGCGGGTCTGGCGCTGCTGATGGAAGCCGCGCTCAAGATCGCGCGGGCGCAGTTGATGGACGGGGCCGGGCGGCAAATCGAACTCAATGTGCAGCGTATTCTGATGGATCGTATTCTGGGCATGCGGTCCGAGATTGCCAGCAAGGGACCGTCGCAGATCTTTTCGGCGATGCGGGAATTCGGATCGGTGCGGGAGTTCTTTACCGCCTCCACCATCGGCACGCTCACGGATTTGCCGTTCATCGTGGTCTTTCTGGCGCTGGTGGCGTCGATTGCGGGCAATGTGGTCTGGGTTCTCATCTTGGGCGGGATCATCATGGTGCTGCCCGGCTTCCTGCTGCAAAAGCGGATGATGCGCCTGACCCATGAGATGCAAGGCGCGGGGGCGCGGGGCGCGCGGCTGTTGCATGAGGCGATTTTTGAGCTTGATACGCTCAAGACGCAGCGGGCCGAGGACCGGTTTCGCCGCATCTGGGGAGAGTTGACGGCGCTTCAGGCGATCAAGTCGAGCGAGCAGCGGCGGCTTGGATCGGTGCTGAGTTTCTGGGCGCAGGCGGTGCAGCAGGCGACCTATATCGTGGCGGTGATCCTTGGGGCCTATCTGGTCTTTGCGGGTGAATTCACCGTGGGCTCGATCATTGCCGTGGGGATTTTGACCAGCCGCACGCTCGGGCCGCTGACACAGCTATCGGGGACGCTGGCGCGGTGGGGGAATGTGAAATCGGCGCTGGCGGGGCTCGATGCGATTGCGCTGGCAGAGCAGGACGAGGCCGAGGGGCGCAGCTATTTGCGGCGGACGTCCCTGACCGGGGCCTATGAGCTGCGCGAGGTGCAGTTTGCCTATGACGCGGGGGGCGCGCCGGTTCTGGATATTCCGGGGTTGATCATTCAGCCCGGTCAGGTGGTGGCGGTGCTGGGCACCAACGGGTCGGGGAAATCGACCTTTCTCAAGCTCTTGTCGGGGCTTTACGCCCCAAGCCGGGGGCGGTTGATGCTGGATGGCACCGATATGGGGCAGATCGCGCCGCGCGATTTGCGCCGGATGATCGGCTATCTGGGGCAGGATGTGCGGCTCTTTACCGGCAGCCTGCGTGAGAACCTGAACCTAACCTTGCTGGAGCGCGATGACGCGCGGTTGATGCAGGCGTTGGAGTTTGCCGGGCTGGGGCCGTTTGTGCGCGGTCATCCCAAGGGGCTGGATCTGGAGATCCTTGACGGCGGTCAGGGGCTGAGCCAAGGGCAGCGGCAGTCGATCGGCTGGGCGCGGCTGTGGTTGCAGGACCCGGCGGTGTGTCTCTTGGACGAGCCGACGGCGGCGCTGGATCAGACGCTGGAGCGCACGCTGGTGAGCCGGCTTGAGACATGGCTCAAGGGGCGCACGGCGGTGATTGCGACGCACCGGATGCCAATTCTGAGCCTGACAAGCCGGACACTTATTCTGCAAGCCGGGCGCATGGCGGTGGACGGGCCGCGCGATCAGGTGCTGGCGCATCTGGCGCAGGCGGCGGGGACCGGGCCGGGAGGGGCATGACATGAGCGACGTGGGCGCGCGCAGCACCGCAAGCATTCTGGCAGAGTTGAACGGGCGCTTGCGCGGTCCGAGCCTGATGGTGTGGCTCTGTGCGGCGAGTGTCTGGATTTTCATCCTATGGGCGGCGTTGGCCTGGATCGACGAGATCGTGCGCGCGCCGGGCGAGTTCATTTCCACCTCGCGGCCGCAGATCATCCAGAACCTCGAGGGCGGGATTCTGGCGGAACTGTTGGTGCAGGAGGGCGATGTGGTGGCGCGTGGCGATGTTCTGGCGCGGCTGCACGATACGCGGTTCAATTCCGAAGTGGCGGATTTGCAGGATCAGATTGCGGGTCTTGAGGTGCGGCAATTGCGGCTGGAGGCGGAATTGGCGGGGCAGTTCGATTTCGCCGTGCCCGAGGCGGTTGTGACACGGGCGGGGGAAATGGTGGCCTCGGAGCGGGCGCTCTTGCGGGCGCGGCAGGAGGATTTCGTCAAGAGCAGTGAGGGCGCCAAACGCGTGATGCAGCAATCCGCCGAGGAAAAGCGGCTCTTGGAAGGGCTACTCGAGAAAAAGATCGTGGCCTTGATCGAAGTGACGCGCGCCCGCAAGGCGCATGCGGATGCCGAAAAGCGCTATGACGAGATCGTGACGCAAGCCGAGTTGGAGCGGGCCGAGGCCTATTCCGAGACCTTGAAGGAATTGGCGACCCTGCGCCAGACTCTGCGCGCCAGTCAGGATCAGCTCAACCGGACGGTGTTGCTGAGCCCGTTGCGCGGAGTGGTCAACAATCTGAGCGTGACGACGATTGGCGGCGTGGTGCGCCCCGGTGAGGAGATCCTGGAGATCATTCCGCTCGATGAGGAGATGTTTGTCGAGGCGCGGGTCGAGCCGCGCAATATCGCCAATATCCGGCGCGGGCAGGAGGCGACGATCAAGCTCACGGCTTATGATTACACGATCTATGGCACCCTGAAGGGGCGGGTTGATTTCATTTCCGCCGATACGTTCAAGGACGAGCGGGCGCGTGATCCCGATGGCGATCCGCATTACAAGGTGACGCTGCGCGTGGATATGGGGGCGCTGACGCCCCGGCAGGCGGGGATAGAGATCAGGCCCGGCATGCAGGCGGAGGTGGAATTGCACACCGGCGAAAAGACAGTGCTGCAATATCTGCTGAAACCGCTCTACAAGAGCCAGCAGGCGCTGCGCGAGCCGTAAGAGGCAAGGCGCGGCGGGCATGAAAAAGGCGGCGTTGGCAGGGGCCACGCCGCCTTTTGTGATGTCCTGCTTGGATCAGCCCTCGGCGGGTTTCGGTGCGGGGGCCGCTGCGGCGGGGATTGCCGGCTTGGGGGCAGATTTGTTACCGGTCAGGGGGTCGTCCTGACGCTGCACCGAGCCCTCGAAATGCGCGCCGCTCTCGATGGCGATGGTCTTGTGGATGATGTCGCCCTCAACCCGAGCGGTCGAGGTCAGACGCACCTTGAGGCCACGCACGCGGCCCACGATGCGGCCATTGATCACGACGTCATCGGCAATGACCTCACCTTTGATGGTGGCGCCTTCGCCCACTGTCAGCAGATGCGCGCGAATGTCGCCCTCGATCGAGCCTTCGACCTGGATGTCGCCGGTGGTCTTGAGATTGCCTGTCACGTGCAGGTCCGAAGACAGCACCGAGGCGGGCGGCTTGGCCTTGGGGGCCGATGCCTTGAATTCACTGTTCAGCGCGTCGGGCCGCGCCGAATCGAGCCGGTTCTCGGAGGCAGCCGGTTTGGCCTCTGCGGGCTTTTGCGCGGGTTCGTTGATTTTGCTCTTAGAAAACATTGTTTGCAGCCTTGATGTATATCATGGGGTTGACGGACTGGTCGCCGACGCGGACCTCGTAGTGTAGATGTGTGCCCGTAGAACGTCCAGAGTTGCCCATATCACCAATCCGGTCGCCGCGCGAGACCCTTTGCCCGACGTTGACGCGGATTTGCGAGAGGTGGGCATAGCGGGTTTCAATGCCGAAGGCGTGCTTGATCTTGATCAGGCGGCCATAGCCCGAGAGCCAGCCCGCATGGGTGACGACGCCATCGGCAGTGGAATAGATCGGCGTGCCCTGAGGGGCGGCGAAATCGGTGCCCTGATGCATCCGGCCCCAGCGCATGCCATAGCCGGATGTGAAGCGAAACGCGCTCTTGACGGGTAGGGCGAAGGGAGCCTTTTGCGCGGCGATGCGGTAGAGGTTGAGTTCGTCCATCCGGTTGAGGATGCGGTTGGCGCGCTCGGCATCGACCGAGGGTTCTTCGCCGCGGGTGGAGAAGGACAGGGGCATCAGCGGACCGCCCTGACCGGAATAGCCCCGGCGCACCGCATTGAGCAGCGTGTCGGTGTTGAGACCTGCGGCGCGGAACATCTTGTCGAGGGGTTCGACGGAGATCGCCATCGCATCCTCAAGTTGGCTGAAGATCTGGTCGTTCTGATCCTTGAGCAGGCGCAGTTGCGTTGTCATTTCATCGGCGTGCAAGAGCGCGTCCTGCGCATTGGCAATCGTCGTGTCGCGCTCTTCGGCTGCGTCCGAGAGGGCGGCGGTCAGAAAATCGACCGTCGCGTCCGTGCCCGTTTCAGTGCCGGTGCCGGCGCCGGTTGCGCCGTCGGTCTCCAAGGAGAGGGCCAATTGCTCGGCTTCTTGGCGGGCTGTTTCCCGCTCGGACATGGTGCGCCGCAGGGTGGTTTGGATCACCTCGATCCCGGTTTCCAATTCGCGGCGGCGGGTCTCAGAGGCCAGCAATTCGGATTGCATCAGCGAGATCTGTTCCAGCGCGAAGCTGAAGCGTTCCTGTGCGGCAATCGCCTCTTCGGCGCGTTTGTCGCGTTCGGAAGAGAGCGCATTGAGCCGGTTTTCATAGGTGCGCTGGTCGCGCTTGGCCTGTTCGCGGAAGTTGCCAGACCCGATGCTGTCCATCAGCAGAATTGACGTGGCGATGATCGACCATGCGACGATGGCCGCAGCCCCGGCAAAGGCGAAAAGTTGGGTAGAGGGGCGCAGGCGGATGAAACGTGTGTCGGTATCGGACCGCAAAAAAACCCGACGCTCGGGGAAATACCGTTCCAGAATGGAGTGAACTTTTATCGCAAGTCTTGTTCTCACGCGTCTTCTGCCCTTGTTGCCTCGGTCATCATCCGGCGCGTGGCTGCGATTATCCCAGCCGCCGTGTTGGAGTGTGCTTAGCCAGTGGTCGGGCTTTGGGCAAGATTTTTGACCAAACGGGTTCCAAGGCTTGGCTGTTTCCCGCTTGATTGGCGGAAAATCGCCGATAAATGGGAGAATATTTCAATCTCTGGTAGAATGCGCGTCGCTAAGCGGCCAGTAGAAATCCGGTGGCAAACCGGCTTCGGCGCGTTTCTCTTCGTTGAACGGGGGTTTCAATGAGCCGTGGAAGTAGCGGCGCACGAGGTCGTGGAAGGCGATCTTGGGGTCGAGATCGTGGCGACCGCAGAGAAAATGAAACCATTTGGACCCATAGGCAACATGATGCACCTCCTCGGCATAGATCACCTGCATGGCGGTGACGGCGCCGGTTTCGCCCGCGCGCTGGAAAATCTCGATCATGCCGGGGGTGACATCGAGGCCGCGCGCCTCGAGCACCATGGGCACGACAGCGAGGCGGCCCATGAAATCCTGCGCCGTATCCTCGGCGGCGCGCCACATGCCTGCGTGGGCAGGCAGGGCGCCGTAATGGCTGTTCAATGCTTCAAGACAGTCGCATATCAGGTTGAAATGTTTGGATTCTTCGTCTGCTGCCTTTACCCAGTCATCATAGAATCCGATGGGCATCGGGGTGTCGGCAAAGCGCGCGATGATGTCCCAATGCAGGTCCACGGCATTGAGTTCGATATGGGCCACGGCATGCAGGAGGGCGACGCGCCCCTTGTCCGAGCCGGGACGGCGGCGCGGCACGTCGCGCGGATCAAGCAATTCAGGGTGCTCGGGGCGGGCAGGACGCGGCGGCGGCGTGGCACGGCCCAAGGCAATGCCGTGCCCCGCCTCGCGCGCGGCGAACCACGTCGCGGCATGGGCCCGCGAGAGTGCTGTCTTGGCGCGGCCGTCGTGGGTCGAGAGCACCTCGACGGCCATTTCTGTCAGGGTGGGGTCGCTCACAGCGCCTTGACCGCGTCCAGCACCTCTTCGGCGTGGCCGGGCACTTTGACCTTGCGCCAGACGCGGGCGATGCGGCCCTCACCATCGATGAGGAAGGTCGAGCGCTCGATGCCAAAGAATTTCTTGCCATACATGCTTTTTTCCGTCCAGACCCCATATGCTTCACAGGTACCGGCATCCTCATCTGACAAAAGCGGGACCGAAAGCGCGTGTTTGTCCCGGAATTTCTCATGACTGGCGAGGCTGTCCTTGGAAATGCCGAGCACGGTGGCGCCGGCGGCGTCGAACTGATCCTTGAGGGCGGAGAAGGCCACCGCCTCTTTGGTGCAACCGGAGGTGTCATCACGGGGGTAGAAAAACAGCACAACAACGCCGGGGCGCAGGCCCGAGAGCGTTACAGTTTCACCGCCATCGCGCGGCAGCGTGAAATCGGGAGCGGTATCGGACATATCTGGCATGGGGTTTCCTCTGAGATGCAAAAATGTGAATTCCATATTAGGTCGCAAAAGGCGAGAATAAAGCCACGAGGCAGAAGAGATGCGCAAGACGCGTCCGAACGGATAGGATGAGCACGGAGCCGACACAAGAGCAGGGCGCGGCAGAGATGCCGCAGCCGACGAACGGGACGCCTGTGCGGCCCCGCACGCGTCGTCGTGTGCTGCGGCATCTCATGCAGTTCTGTTTTTCCTGTGCGGTCCTGCTGGTGGTTCTGGGCTTGATTGTCGCCGTGAACATCGGGGTGAACCTGCGGGCACCCGTTTGGCTGCAAGAGCGTATCGCAGAGCGGATTGATGCGAGCGTGCCGGGCTATCAGTTGCGGTTCGGCGAGATGTCGTTGGTGGTGGGTGAGGATCTTGTGCCGCGTGTGGCGCTGCGGGATGTGGCGCTGGCCAATCTTGACGGCGTGCCGCTGGTGACGCTGGGGTCGCTTGATGTGACGGTTGCACCGGAGCCGCTGTTGCGCGGAGAGGTGCAGCCGAGAACGGTCCGCCTGTCCGGTGCTCAATTGGGGTTGCGGCGGCTGGCGACCGGCGAGTTGTCGATTGTGTTGGGCGCGATGGGGCAGGGCGGCACGTTCAACGAGCAGCTTGATGCGCTCTTTGCGCGGCCTCAATTGGACGCGCTGCGGTTGGTCACGGCGGATAACCTGAGCTTGCGTTACGAGGATGCGCGGGCGGGCCGCGCGTGGAGCGCCGACGGTGGCCGGGTGGAGTTGACGCGCGCGGGCAACGGAATTTCGTTGCGCGGGGATGTGGCGCTGCTTGGTGCACGCGACTATGCCACCACGTTGGCGGTCAATTACGAGGGCCGGATCGGTAGCAAGGTCGCGGAGTTCGGCGCGACCTTTGAGGATATGCCAGCGAGCGATATTGCCGGGCAGTCGCCAGCGTTGGCCTGGCTTGGGGCGCTGGAGGCACCGATTTCGGGAGCTGTGCGCGCCGGAGTCGATGCCGAGGGGCGGCTTGGGCCGCTCAATGCCACCTTGCAGATCGGGGCGGGGGTGTTGCAGCCGACGCCCGCCACGGCCCCAATCAAGTTTCGCTCGGCGCGCAGTTATTTCACCTATGATCCAACGGTCCAGGAAATCCGGTTCACCGAGTTGTCGGTGGACAGCGCCTGGGGTCAGGTGCGGGCCGAGGGCACGGCGCGGCTGGTGGGGATGGAGGCCGGTTGGCCACGCGAGTTGCAGGCGCAGATCCGGGTGAGCGATGTGGTCGCGGACCCGGCCGACCTCTATCCAGAGCCGATCCGGTTCGAAGAGGCGCGGATGACGCTGCGGTTGCGGCTGGACCCGTTTGTCCTGACCTTGGGAGAGTTGAGCCTGAGTGATCAGGGGCAGAACCTGCGGGCGCGCGGCGAGGCGCGCGGCAGTGAGGAGGGATGGGACATCTCGCTTGAAGGGGCGATGGACGGGCTGTCTCCCGAGCGGTTGATGGCGCTCTGGCCGCGGGCGACCAAGACGAACACGCGCGAGTGGCTCGAGAAGAATGTGCGCCGCGCCGATCTGAGCCATATTCAGTTTGCCCTGCGGATGCAGCCGGACATGATGCCGGATTTCAGCCTCGGGTTCGATTTTGCGGATCTTGAGACGGTCTATGTGCGCGATGTACCGCCCATTACGGATGCCTCGGGGCGGGCGTCGCTGCATGACAACCGCTTTGTCATTCAGGCCGAGCGGGGGCATGTGGTGGCGGAAGAGGGTGGCCGGATCAACGTGGCGGGCACCAGTTTCATCATCCCCGATGTGCGGATCAAGGACGGCCCGGCGCAGGCCCTGATGCAGACCCGCAGCACGATCACGGCGGCCTTGTCGCTGCTCGATTCGCCGCCGTTCCGGTTCCTGCAAAAGGCGGGGCAGCCGGTGACGGTGGCAGAGGGGCAGGCGGCGTTGGACGGGGAGCTGATGTTCCTGCTCAAGAAGAAATTGACGACGG
Organism: Roseovarius sp. MBR-51; assembly: GCF_053628575.1. Taxonomy (NCBI): domain Bacteria; kingdom Pseudomonadati; phylum Pseudomonadota; class Alphaproteobacteria; order Rhodobacterales; family Roseobacteraceae; genus Roseovarius; species Roseovarius sp. MBR-51. Next base: position 269,496 of record NZ_JBRJGQ010000003.1, on the reverse strand, counting down.
AGGAGGTGGCGTTTGACGTGACCGGAACCCTCAGCGACGTGCGCAGCGAGACGCTGGTCAAGGGGCGCGTTCTGGCGGCTGAGCGTTTGGCGGTCGAGGCGAGCAACCGGCATCTCGAGATCGGTGGCGCAGCGCAGGTGGGGGCCGTGCCGGTGCGCGGCAGTTGGGACATGGCCATCGGGAGCAACCCGCAAGGGGAGAGCCGGGTGCGGGGACAGATCGAGTTGTCACAGCGGTTTCTGGAGGAATTTGGCATCGGGCTGCCCCCCGGCAGCCTGTCGGGCGAGGGGCAAGGCGAGATAGAGATCGGCTTTGCCAAAGGGCAGCCCCCGGACTTTGCGCTGACATCCGATTTGGCGGGACTCGCGCTGCAGCTGCCGCAACTGGACTGGGCCTTGGGCCAAGGACAGCAAGGGCGGCTTGATGTGGTGGGCCGACTGGGGGCGCTGCCGGAGGTCACGGCGCTGAGCCTGAGCGGTGCCGGGCTTGAGGCGCAGGGGCGTGTAAGCCTGGACCCGGGCGGCGGTCTGGAGCGGGCCGAGTTCAGCCGGGTCACCTTGGGCAACTGGCTGGATGTGCCGGTGAGTTTGGTTGGGCGTGGCGCGGGGGTGACGCCGCGCGTCGAGGTTATGGGGGGCACGGTCGATTTGCGGCAAACCTCTTTGGGAGGGACGGGCGGCGGAGCGGGCGAGGGTGCGCGCGGTGGCGGTCCGGTTACATTGCGGCTGGAGCGGTTGCAGATTTCCGAAGGCATTGCCCTGACCGAGTTTCGTGCGAATTTGGACACCTCAGGTGGAACCAATGGCACATTCACCGGGCTTTTGAACGGGTTGGCCCCGGTCACTGGGCAGGTCGTGCCCATGTCGGGGCGCAGCGCGTTCCGGATCAGATCCAACGATGCCGGAGAGGTGTTGGCCGCGGCGGGCCTGCTGCGGCAGGCGCGCGAGGGGGTGTTGGAGTTGGTATTGACGCCTGCGCCGGAGCCGGGAAGCTATGATGGGGTGCTGGGGATTGATCAGATAAGGATCAAGGACGCCCCGGCGCTGGCGGCGCTCTTGAATACGATCAGCGTCGTGGGACTGCTGGAGCAGTTTTCCGGCAAGGGTCTGCATTTCGGGCGGGTCGATGCGCAGTTCCGCCTGACGCCGAACCGGTTGATCCTGCTGGAAGGCAGTGCGGTCGGTGCCTCGGTCGGGATTTCGATGGATGGGTATTACACCATGGCGAACAAGCAGATGGACATGCAGGGTGTGGTGTCGCCGGTCTATTTGCTCAATGGGATCGGTGAGGCCTTTACCCGGCCCGGTGAGGGGCTTATCGGGATGAACTACACGCTCAAGGGCCCCTCGACTGACCCGGTGGTGTCGGTCAATCCGCTCTCGGCGCTGGCACCGGGGTTTCTGCGCGAGTTGTTCCGCCGACCTGCGCCCACGGTGGGCACCGGACGGGCCGCGACCTCGGGGCAGATCAAGGGCGAAGCCGAGCGTGAGGCGCAGGACATTCACCAAAGACAGGACAGATGAAACTTTCAGATTTCGATTTTGACTTGCCCGAGGCGTTGATTGCGACGCGCCCCGCGAGGCCCCGGCGCGCCGCACGGTTGCTGGTGGCGGAGGGTGCGGCGATCACCGATGCGGGGGTGGCCGACCTTGGGCGGTGGCTGCGGACCGGTGACCGGCTGGTGCTGAACGACACGCGCGTGATCCCGGCGCGGCTGTCGGGGCTGCGCCATCGCTCTGGGGCGCAGGGGGACACGGCGGCCAAGATCGAGGTCACGCTGTTGGAGCCGGGGGCGGAGGGCACCTGGGGCGCGCTGATCAAGCCGCTGAAGAAGGTGAGCGTGGGCGAGGAGATTGTGTTCTCGGAGCGGTTGTCGGCGGTGCTCGAGGCCAAGGAAGAGGGGCAGGGGCGGCTGCGGTTCAACCTGCGGGCTGACGATTTCGACGCGGCGCTGGCTGAGGCGGGGGCGATGCCGCTGCCGCCCTATATCGCCGCGCGCCGTCCGGCTGATGATCAGGACAAGGTGGATTATCAGACTGTCTGGGCGCGGGCGCCGGGGGCGGTGGCGGCACCGACGGCCTCGTTGCATTTTGATGAGGCGCTCTTGGCGGAACTGGCGGCGATGGGGGTGGGGTTCACCCATGTCACGCTGCATGTGGGCGCGGGGACGTTTCTGCCGGTCAAGGTCGAGGATGTGACCTCGCACAAGATGCATGCCGAATGGGGCGAGGTGAGTGCCAAGGCCGCCGCAGAGATTGCCGCCACGCGCGCGGCGGGGGGGCGGATCATTCCGGTTGGCACCACTGCGCTGCGCCTGATCGAGACGGCGGCGCGGGCCACCGGCGAGATTGCGGCCTGGTCGGGGGATACGGATATCTTCATTTATCCCGGTTTCGAATTCCGTGTCACCGATGCGCTGATGACCAATTTCCATCTGCCGAAATCGACGTTGATGATGTTGGTGTCGGCGCTGATGGGGCAGGGCGTGATCGCCCGAATTTATGCGCATGCGGTGGCGGGGGGCTATCGCTTTTTCTCGTATGGCGATGCATCGCTGTTGATCCCGGCGGCAAAGCCTGACAGGCGGGGCGCTGAGGGGACAGGGTAAGTCGCCTTTGAAGTGCTGCAGGTGCGGGCATCTGGTAGGCTGGCGAGAGAAGACGAAGGAGAGGCGCGATGTTTCAGGTGCTGTCGGGGGCATGGGCCCTTTTGTTGGGCATGATGTTGTTGCAGGTCGGCAATGGCATGCAAGGCACGCTTCTCGGGGTGCGCGGCGCGCTCGAAGGGTTTTCGACCTATGAGATGTCGGTGGTTATGTCGTCCTATTTCGTGGGATTCCTGTTCGGTTCTCGGATGGCGCCTGAGATGATCCGTCGGGTCGGGCATGTGCGGGTGTTTGCCGCGCTGGGGTCAATGATTTCGGCGGTGCTGATCCTCTATCCGACGATTGCAGAGCCCTGGGCCTGGTCGATTGGCCGGGTGCTGATCGGATTCTGTTTCTCGGGGGTCTATGTGACCGCTGAAAGCTGGCTGAACAATTCCGCGACCAATGCGACGCGCGGCAAGGCGCTGTCACTCTATATGATCGTGCAGATGATCGGCATCGTCTCGGCGCAGGGGTTGATGGTGCTGGCGGACCCGTCCGGCTATGTGCTTTTCGTCATCCCGTCGGTTCTGGTGTCGCTGGCCTTTGCGCCGATTCTGCTGTCGGTCAGCCCGACGCCCGCCTTTGGCACGACCAAGCCATTGTCGCTGCGGCAGATCATGAAAATCTCGCCGCTGGGCTGTGTCGGGATGCTGCTGACGGGGGGGGTCTTTGCCGCCCAATTCGGCATGGCGGCGGTGTATGGCGCCGAGGCGGGCCTTAGCGTGGGGCAGACTTCGGCCTTTGTCGCGTCGTTTTACGTGGCTGCCGTCGTGGCGCAGTATCCGCTGGGCTGGCTGTCAGACCGGATGGACCGGCGCAAGCTGATTGCGGGCGTGTCGTTGGGAACGGGCATCGGGGCTGTGGTCGGCATGATGCTGGGGGATAACTACTGGTTCCTGTTGTTGGCCGGGTTCATCGTGGGGGGCACGTCGAACCCGCTCTATTCGCTACTGATTGCCTATACGAACGATTTTCTGGAGCATGATGACATGGCGGCAGCGGCGGGCGGCATGGTGTTCATCAACGGGCTGGGCGCGATTGCAGGGCCGTTGATGGTGGGCTGGATGATGGGAGTCATGGGGCCGGGCGGCTATTTCCTCTATATCGCGGTGCTGATGTTCGCGATGGTGGCCTATGCGATTTATCGGATGACGCAGCGCAAGGCCCCCGCAGTGCGCGAAACCGACCGGTATATGCCGGTTTCGCCCTCTTCTTCGCCAATGGCGGTGGAGTTTGCGCAAGAATATGCCATTGAAACTGCGCAAGAGGCGAAACAGGATTGAAATTAAGTAAATATGTCCCTTTTGTAGTAATATGTTACTGTGAAAGCGGGCTAAAAACCCGTTAACGTCACGAAACCATCATAGGACAATGAGGAGTCCCCCCTATGGTTACACCCGACGACGTGTTGCGGTTCTGGCTGGATGAGATCGGGCCGGGGGGCTGGTACAAGACCTCTGAGGCGCTGGACGCCAAGGTGACAGAGCGGTTTGAGGCCGCTTGGGAGAATGCCCGTGATGGGGCCTATGGTCTGTGGCTGACCTATCCGACCGGAATGTTGGCCTATGTGATCCTGACCGATCAGTTTCCGCGCAATATGTTCCGGGGCGAGGCGAAGGCCTTTGTCACCGATGCGCAGTCACTGGCGGCGGGCAAGGTCGCGATCAATCGCGGTTGGGATCTGCGGATTGATGAACCGGCGCGGCAATTCTTTTACCTGCCCTTGATGCATTCCGAGAACCTGTGTGATCAGGAGCGTTGCGTGCGGTTGATGTGCGAGCGGATGCCACAGCACGGGGCTGAGAACCTGACACATGCGCGGGCGCATCGCGAAGTGATCCGGCAATTCGGGCGATTTCCATATCGCAATGCGGCGCTGCAACGTCCGTCGACCGCGCTGGAGCGCGCGTTCGAGGCCGAGGGCGGGTATGGCGACACGCTGCGCAGGATCAAGCAGGTCGCCTGATCCGCGCCCCACTCTGCGCTCTCAATTGCTCGAAAGACACGGATGACGATTGTTTGTTCAATCGCTCAATCATGTCGCGTTGCGATTTGGTGGAAAATAGTTTAATGGCAAACTAAATTTTGAAAGGGAGGGCCGCATGGCATCGACGACCTATGACATGATCGTAATCGGGGCAGGTCCGGGCGGCTATGTGGCTGCGATCCGGGGCGCGCAACTGGGCCTCAAGGTGGCTATTGTCGAGCGCGAGCATATGGGGGGCATTTGTCTCAACTGGGGCTGTATCCCGACCAAGGCGATGCTGCGCTCCTCTGAGGTGTTCCACCTGATGCACCGGGCCAAGGAGTTCGGCCTGAGTGCCGAGGGGATCGGCTATGATCTCGATGCCGTGGTGAAACGCTCGCGCGGGGTGGCCAAGCAGCTGAGCGGTGGCGTCGCGCATCTGATGAAGAAGAACAAGGTGACGGTGGTGATGGGCGAGGCGACATTGCCCGCCAAGGGTAAGGTCAGCGTCAAGACCGACAAGGGCGTTGAGGAGTTGGAGGCCAAGCATATCATTCTGGCCACTGGTGCGCGGGCGCGTGAGTTGCCCGGGCTCGAGGCGGATGGCGATCTGGTGTGGACCTACAAGCACGCTCTGGTGCCGCCGCGTATGCCCAAGAAGCTGTTGGTGATCGGGTCGGGTGCCATCGGAATCGAATTTGCCAGTTTCTACAACACGCTGGGGAGCGAGACCACCGTGGTCGAGGTGATGGAGCGCATCCTGCCGGTGGAAGATGCCGAGATTTCCGCCTTTGCCAAGAAGGCGTTCACCAAGCAGAAGATGAAGATCATGGAAAAGGCCATGGTCAAGCAATTGGACCGGGGCAAGGGCAAAGTCACCGCGCATATCGAGGTCGGTGGCAAGGTCGAGAAACACGAGTTCGATACGGTGATTTCCGCCGTGGGGATTGTCGGCAATGTCGAGGGTCTGGGGCTGGAGGCGCTGGGCGTCAAGATCGACCGGACGCATGTGGTGACGGATGAGTATTGCCGCACCGGCGTTGAGGGGCTCTATGCGATTGGTGATATCGCGGGCGCGCCGTGGCTGGCGCATAAGGCGAGCCATGAGGGCGTGATGGTGGCCGAGTTGATCGCGGGCGGGCATCCGCACCCCGTCAAGCCCGAGAGCATCGCGGGCTGCACCTATTGCCATCCGCAGGTGGCGAGCGTGGGGCTGACCGAGGCGAAGGCCAAGGAAAAGGGCTATGCCGTCAAGGTGGGCCGGTTCCCGTTCATCGGCAATGGCAAGGCGATTGCGCTGGGCGAGGCCGAGGGCATGGTCAAGACAGTGTTTGATGCCAAGACTGGTGAGCTGCTTGGTGCGCATATGATCGGCGCCGAGGTGACGGAATTGATTCAGGGCTATGTGGTGGGTCGTCAGTTGGAGACCACGGAAGAGGATCTGATGAACACGGTCTTCCCGCATCCGACGCTGAGCGAGATGATGCATGAGAGCGTGCTGGACGCCTATGACCGGGTGATCCACATCTGAGATTGTCCGGGCGGCATGAACATAGCAGGCGCGTCTGACAAGGGTCGGGCGCGCCTGTTGCGTTCGGGGGCTGACCTTGGCCCCAAACGATGGACCGCGCGGTGCCTGTCCGCCCCACCGGACGGGCGCTGCGCGGCGGCGCGTGCCGCGCCTTGAGTCCGCGCTTTGGTGATCGGGGCCGATGTCGAGTCAAGGCCAATGGTCCCTGCCACAGCGATGGCGATATAGGTGATTTCAAGTTAGATATTTGCGCAGGGCGCTTGCTTGGCTAGGCTCGTGCATCAAGGGGAGGACCACAGGGATGCCGCAGAACGAGATCAAGCCGCTCGGGGTGCCGGAGATGGGCGCTGTCGGATTCAACATGCTGGGAGAGGCGCTGCGCCGGGGATGGGCGGATATGCGCCGCGCGCCGGGATATGCGGTGATCTTCGCCGGTGTCTATGTGCTGATCGGCTGGGGACTGGCCTGGATCACGCTGGTCACCGGCAAGAGCTATTGGTTGATCTTTGCCGCTGTGGGCTTTCCGTTGGTGGGGCCGTTCGCCGCTGTGGGGCTATATGAGGTAAGCCATCGGCTGAGCGAGGGGCGGGCGCTGGTGGCGTCCGAGATTTTCGGGGTGATCGCGCATCAGAGGCGGCGGCAATTGCCGTCGATCTGCGTCATCATCATCATGGTGTTCCTGTTCTGGTTCTTCCTTGCGCATATGATATTCGCGCTGTTCATGGGGCTGTCTACGATGACCAATGTATCTTCGTCTTTGGAGGTCTATTTCACGCCCGAGGGGATGAGCATGCTGGCGGTGGGAACAGGGGTGGGGGCCGTGTTTGCCCTCTTGCTCTACAGTCTGACGGTCGTGTCGCTGCCGCTGCTTTTGGACCGCGAGGTGGATTTTGTCACCGCAATGCTGACGAGCCTCACTGTTGTGATGGAGAACCCGCTGCCGATGCTGGCCTGGGGCGCGCTGGTGGCGGGGCTGACGTTCCTGGCGATGCTGCCCGCGTTTCTGGGGCTGTTTTTCGTGCTGCCGCTCCTGGGGCATGCGACGTGGCATCTGTACACGTTGATTTGCGAGGCGGGGGGCACTGCCCCCCGGACCCCCGCGAGTACTTGAGCCAAGAAAAGCACGGTGCGTTAGGCCTCGCGGCCATGAGCGACAAGGCGGGCGTGCAGGGATGCCGCCTCGGCCGCGCCTGCCTCCAGCGCAAAGACATAGGCATGGGTGAGGAAAAAGCAGGCGGCGTTGAGGTCGTTCGCCGTGTCGGCCGCCTGCGCATAGAGGGCGATCAGCGCCGCTTGATCGCCCGTCGCATGGGCGCGGATCATAGCGCTGTCGAGATCGGTCATTCCGCCGCGCGCGCCATGGCGCGATGCGTCTCGACGCGCCCAGCCACCCACGCGTGGAAGCAATGTGTGGGGCTGTCCATTACGGGTGAGAAGCGCCCGCCGTCGAAATAGGTGGCGTGGCGACCGCGCTGCATGCCCTGAACGACAAAGATATCCTCTTCGAACACGGTTTTCCAAAGCTGGGTGTTGCGCATGCGCAGACCGTCATCGGCGTTGGGGACCGAGTAATAGAGGTGGATATGTTCGACCGTGCGCTCGGTGCCTTTGGGTTCCAGAATGATGGCAAAGGCATGGTCGCGGTGCACGCCCAAGAGGACATTGGGATAGGCCGCAACGTATTCGGCCTGTTCATTCCATTTCGCGCCCACGTCGGCGAAATCGGGGAAGGTCTCGCCGTTCTCATTGGTGATCTGGCGATAGACCATGGTGCCCTGACCGGAATATTCGCCCGGCTTCTCGATGTGGTAGTGATCTTCGAGCCGGGAATAGCTGTTAAGGCCCGGGTGCACCCAAGGCAGGTGATAGCTCTCGCAGTAATTCTCGACTGCGAGTTTCCAGTTGGTTTGCACCTCAAGCGTAAAGCGGCTGTCGGGGCCGCCGTGATAGACCGGCAGATCGAATTCGCGCCAGCGGGCGATGAGATCGGCCATGGCCACCTCGAACGCCGGGGCGTCGCCCGAGACATTGATCCAGACCACATCGCGCCAGATATGGCTGCGAATCTCGGTCAGGCCCAACTCTTCGCGTTTGATGCTTTCGTGGGTATTATGGCCGGGCCCGCCGACATGCGGGGTCGACACCAACGCGCCCTTGGTCGAATAGCACCAGGAATGGTAGGGGCAGCGGATGGCCCCCTCGATCTTGCGCGGTTCCTCGACGAGGATCATGCCTCGGTGGCGGCAGATGTTCTGGAAAACGCGCACCTCTCCGTCCTTGTCGCGGATGAGGAGGAGCGGCATGCCGAGAAACTCCAGCGGCTTGGCGTCGCCCGGTTCCGGCACATCGGCGCCCACGGCAAGTCCTGCCCATTGGCTGAAAAGAAGCGCGTGCTTTTCTTCTGCAAACACGGCGGGGTCGATGTAATGGGCGTTGGGCAGGCCGTTGGCCTGCTCTACGGGCGTGCGGACATTCGACAGGTCGGTCAGAGCGGGCATTTGGCGTCTCCGGGGTTGGGGCTGGCGCTTACTCTGCCATAGCCCCGCGCCCGTACGCGCCTATCTGCGACGCGGCGCGTCAATCCCGCGACAAGCCGCCCGCTGCGACCTCTATCAGAGGCCGCGCGGCAGGGCGGCTACACCGGTGCGCGCCATTTCGACAAGGCCGAGAGGGCGCATCAGTTCGGCGAAAGCGTCGATCTTTTCGGGCGCGCCGGTGATCTCGAAGACAAAGCTGGTGAGCGTGCTGTCGACCGCATTGGCGCGGAAGATGTCGGCCAAGCGCAGTGCCTCGACGCGTTTGTCGCCGCTGCCCTCGACCTTGAGCAGCGCCAATTCGCGCGCGACGCTGGGGCCTTCGACGGTCAGGTCATTGACCTTGTGGACGGGCACGATGCGGCCAAGCTGCGCCTTGATCTGTTCGATCACCTGCGGCGTGCCAGTGGTGACGATTGTAATGCGCGAGGTGTGGCCGGTGTGATCCACCTCGGCCACCGTCAGGCTGTCGATATTATAGCCACGGCCCGAGAACAGGCCGATCACGCGGGCCAGAACGCCTGGCTCATTATCGACCAGCACCGCGAGCGTATGGGTTTCCTGCACATCCGAAAACGTCGGACGCAGGTTATAGGCGGAATGTTTGGACGAGCCTTTTTTGATTTGCAGAGCGGACATTATGCGGATTCCTTGTTGATCGGGCGTGGTCGGTGGTGGGGCAGACCCCGCGTCAAACCAGCACCGCGCCGCCCTCTTTGATGGCGTCCTTGGTGCTGGCCTCGCCCAAGAGCATCTTGTTGTGCGGCTCGCCCGACGGGATCATCGGGAAGCAGTTTTCGTGCTTTTCGACGAGGCAGTCAAAGATGACCGGCCCGTCGTGGTTGAGCATCTCCATAATCGCATCGTCGAGATCGGCGGGCTCATGGCAGCGGATGCCCTTGGCCCCGAAGGCCTCTGCCAGTTTCACGAAATCGGGCAGGGATTCCGACCAGCTTGACGAGTAGCGCTCGCCATGCAGCAATTGCTGCCATTGGCGGACCATGCCGAGGCGTTCGTTGTTGAGAATGAACTGTTTGACGGGCAGGTGGTATTGCATCGCCGTGCCCATTTCCTGCATGTTCATCAGCCACGACGCCTCGCCTGCGACATTGATGACGAGGGCCTCGGGGTGGGCGATCTGGACGCCGATGGAGGCCGGAAAGCCGTAGCCCATGGTGCCAAGCCCGCCGGAGGTCATCCAGCGGTTGGGATCGTTGAAGCCCAAATATTGCGCCGCCCACATCTGATGCTGGCCCACTTCGGTGCAGATATAGCGGTCGTGATCCTTGGTCAGCGCCTCGAGCCGGGCGAGGGCGTATTGCGGTTTGATCACCTTGCCTTTTTGGCTGAATTTGAGGCAGTCGACCTTTTGCCATTCGGTGATGCGGTCCCACCACTTGGCGATGCCTTCACGGTTGAGTTTGCCGCCGCGCGCCTTCCACACCTCGAGCACATCGGCCAGAACATTGGCGATATCGCCAACAATGGGGATATCGGCGCGGATCACCTTGTTGATCGACGAGGGGTCGATGTCGATATGCGCCTTGATGCTGTCGGGGCTAAAGGCATCGAGCCGCCCGGTGATCCGGTCGTCAAAGCGTGCGCCGATGTTGATCATCAGGTCACAGCCATGCATCGCCATATTGGCCTCGTAGAGACCGTGCATGCCGAGCATGCCAAGCCAATGCGGACCATTGGCGGGATAGGCGCCCAGACCCATCAGGGTCGATGTGGTGGGAATGCCGGTGGCCTCAACCAGTTCGCGCAGGAGGCGAGTGGCCTCTGGGCCCGAGTTGATGACGCCGCCGCCGGTGTAGAAGACCGGACGCTTGGCCTTTTCGAGGGCGGCCACCAGATCGGTGATGCCTTCGATATCGCCTTTCACCTGCGGTTGGTAATGCGAGACCCGCGCCTGTTTGGGGGCCGTATAGGTGGCCGAGGCGAATTGCACATCCTTGGGGATGTCGACCAGAACCGGGCCGGGGCGGCCAGTGGTCGCGACATGAAACGCCTGATGCAGCGTGTCGGCAAGGCGCGCGGTGTCGCTCACCAGCCAGTTGTGCTTGGTGCAGGGGCGGGTGATGCCGACGGTGTCGGCCTCTTGAAAGGCGTCATTGCCGATCATGAAGGTCGGCACCTGTCCGGTCAGAACCACCAGCGGAATGGAATCCATCAGCGCATCGGTGAGGCCCGTTACCGCATTGGTGGCACCGGGGCCGGAGGTGACAAGCACCACGCCCGGTTTGCCGGTGGAGCGCGCATAGCCTTCGGCGGCATGCACGGCGGCCTGTTCGTGGCGCACGAGGATGTGGCGAATATCATTTTGTTGAAAGATCTCGTCATAGATGGGTAGCACGGCACCGCCGGGATACCCGAATACGACATCCACGCCCTGATCCTTGAGGGCCTGGACCACCATTCTCGCTCCGGTCATCTGACGTGTCATGTGCTCGTGCTCCGTATATGACGTCAATTCAAGTCGCATAAAAAAGCCCCCGGTGGGAAACGGGGGCGCATGGGGGACCGATGAGGTTTCCGTTACCGGCCCATGCGCCATTTGCCTACGATGTTTCCTAGTGTGGTCACGCGGGCGACTCCTATGCTGCGTGGCGGCGACATTAGGTCCGGGTGCAGAGAGCGTCAAGCCGATTTGGTGGATAAAATGTCGCAAACCGGGATGAAATCTTTGCATTTATTGCGCGAAACTTGGTCTCGGCGTTTGAATCGCGGAAATGACGGGTGTTGGCGGGGTGATGGTTTGGGAATCGGCGTGGGCGTCTTGGCGTGAGGCCATGGAATTCATCTGGTTCCAAATACCTCGGGGTTTGGGCTGACCCCCGATCTGCCAGCATGGATCAGAGCCGGACGCCTGTGCCCTGCAACACCCCATGTTCCAGCGCATAGCGGGTGAGCCCGGCGGTCGATGCGATGCCGAGTTTGCGCTTGATGTTCTTGCGATGTGTCTCGACCGTGCGCACCGAGATATCGAGCGCCTGCGCCACGTCCTTGTTGGATTTGCCTTGGGCCAGTTGCAGCAGGATCGTCTGTTCGCGGTTGGTGAGTTGTTCGCGATCGGGGTTCTCATAGGGTTCGAGCGAGCCTTTGGCCCCGGTGCAGAGATAGCGCTGGCCGGTCATCACCGCGTCAATGGCGCGCTTGATCTCGTCGGTGGGCACATCCTTGAGCACATAACCCGCAGCACCGTGGCTGAGTGCCGAGGAGATATATTCGGGGCTGTCATGCATGCTGAGGATCAGGATGCGGGTGTCGGGGCGCTTTTCGAGGATGATCTCGGCTGTGGTCAGCCCGCCCAGCCCCGGCATGTTGAGGTCGAGCAGGATCACATCGGGATCAAGCGCCTCGACCCGGTCGATGATCGCCTGTCCGTTGCACAGGCTGGCGAGGATTTCGATATCGTCATAGCTTTCGAGGATGGACTGGATGCCTTCGGCGACCATCGGGTGGTCGTCCACGATCACGATCCGAATGGGGGCTCTGGTCATGCGCGGGCCTTTTCCTTTGGGTTGGGGCGTTCTTGGGGCGGCAAAAGGTGGGTGAGGGGGACGGTTGCCTCAATGGCGGTGCCGGTCTTGGTTGAGATCACCGCTAAAGTGCCGTCCAGTTGTTCGACTCGTTCCTGCATGTTGCGCAGGCCCAGACCGCCGCCGGGGGTGCCCGAGGGTTTGGCCTGATCAATGCCGCAGCCATTGTCGGCGATCCTCAGGGTGGCGCCGCGGGCATGGCCGCGCACATCAATGGTGACGCGGGTCGCGCCGGAATGGCGTTCAATGTTGGTAAAGGCTTCTTGCGCAACGCGGTAGAGAGCGATCTTTGCCTCGTTATCCAGTCGGTTGCGAAACACCACTGTGCTGAACTCGGTTGCGATGCCGGTGCGCTTGCCGAAGTCTTCGGCCAGCGTCTTGAGCGCGGGACCGAGGCCGAGGTCGTCCAGCACGGCGGGGCGAAGATCGCGGCTGATGCGGCGGACCTCTTGAATGGCACCCGAGAGGTGGGTGATGCCGCGTTCCAGCGTGTCGGCGGCGCGCGCATCGCCCGACGCGAGGCGGCGCTTGGCGGTATCAAGCGCATAGCGCACGCCGACGAGGATCTGGCTGATGCCGTCGTGCAATTCGCGTGCGACGCGGCCGCGCTCCTCTTCCTGTGCGTCAAACACGCGCTGGGTGAGTTTCTTGAGCTTGGCATCGGCGAGGCGGCGTTCACGGATATTGATGAAGAGGCCCGAGACGAAGACGAGCAAGAGCGCTGCCAGCATCGCGGCGCCTATGTAGAAGAAGGTGCGCTCCACCCGCGCCTCGACCTTTTCGCGCGAGGCGGTGACGGTGGCCACCACATCGTCGATGAACACGCCGGTGCCCACCGCCCATCGCCAGTCTTGCAGCCCAATCACATAGGTGACCATCTGAGCGCGCTCGCCGGTCGAGGGTTTGGGCCATTCGTAGCTGTGATAGCCGCCGCCGGTGCGGGCGAGGCGGATCAATTCATCGGTGATGGGTTGGCCGCCCTCATCCTCCAGCCCTGTCCAGTTGCGACCGATGAGTTCGGTATGTCTTGGGCTGACAAGGTTGGTGCCGTTATAATCGAAGACAAAGAAATAGCCGTCCTGCCCATAGAGCATGCCCGCGAGGATCTGGCTGACCTGTTCCATGGCGCGTTCGTCGTTGGGCGCCGCGCGCCCGTAGATGTTCACAAAGGCGGTGCGGGCGATGGAGAGGTAATTCTTGAGTTCGGCGCGCTTGGCCTCGATCAGCTGCGCCTCGAGCGTTTCGATCTCGCGTTCCGCAAGTTGGCGCGATTGCAGCGTGACCACGACCGATATTGCCAGTGCCGTGAGGATCAGCGGCAGGGTGGCGATCAGAAAGAGCTTTTGGCCATAATTGAGCCGAATGTGGGCGAAGAGGCGGTTCATGGATCAGCGATAGGGCGAAATGCGCGTCATATCCAGTCTTTCGCGCGTCAATGTTCGGGCGGGTGCCAGTCGGCGGGCGGCACATCTCGGCGGCGCAGGCGCAGCGCGAGGCCCAAGGCCACGCCAACCCCGATGGCGACGGTCAGGTCGGCCAGCACGGTCAGCACCAGCGTGAGCAGCAAAAGCATCCGGTCCGACGGACGGTCCGCCATATAGCTGCGCCATTTGTGCGGTTCGGACATGTTCCATGCAATCAGGATCAGCAGTCCCGCAAGGGCGGGCATGGCGAAATAGCCTGCGAGCGGGGCCGCGAGCAGCATCACGAGCAGGATCACCAGCGCATGAATTATGCCAGCCATCGGGGTCCTGCCGCCTGCCCCCACATTGGTGGCGGTGCGGGCAATCGCGCCAGTTGCTGGCAGGCCACCAAAGAGCGCGGAGCCGATATTAGCCACGCCATTGGCGATCACCTCGGCGTTGGGCTGGGATTTGTCGCCGATCATCCGGTCAGCCACCGCTGCCGACAAGAGCGATTCCACCCCCGCGAGAAAGGCGATGATGAGCGCAGAGGGCAGCAGGTCAATCATCCGCTGAAGGCTGAGTGCGGGCAAGGATGGCATGTTGGGTGTATTGGGCAGCGGGCCAAAGCGCGACAGCAGAGTGTCCACTGGCAGATGCCAGAGCGCCACGGCAGCGGATGTCAGCCCCACCGCCACGATCAGGCCCGGATACCGGGGAGCCGCGCGGCGCAGACCGACGATCAGCACCATGGTCACCAGCCCGATCAAGAGCGCCTGCGGGTTAAAGGTGTCGCGGGCATGCCAGAGCACCTCGATCTTTTCGAGAAATTCGGCTGGTAGGTTTTCGGTGGTGAGGCCGAGAAAGTCCTTGACCTGACTGGTGGCGATGATGATGGCGATGCCGATGGTAAAGCCGTTGATCACCGCGTCGGGGATATGGCGCACGAGGCTGCCTGCGCGCAATCGACCCGCGATCACAAGGATCACACCAGCCATCAGCGTTGCAAGGATGAGCCCATCCTGCCCGTGCTCGGCGATGACGCTGTAGACCACAACGATAAAGGCTCCGGTGGGTCCGCCGATCTGCACCCTGCTGCCGCCCAAGGCCGAGATCAGAAAGCCGCCGATGATGGCGGTGGTCAGTCCCGAGGCGGGGTCCGCACCCGAGGCAATCGCAATGGCGATGCTGAGCGGAAGCGCCACCATCGCCACGCTGATCCCGGCAAAGAGATCGGCGCGAAACAGCGCGGCGGTGTAGCCCGGCAGAGTGGAGAGAATTTTGGGTTTCATGCGCGAATCTCAACACCCGCACCGATCCCGTTTCAAGCACAAAGCGCGGGCTGCGTGCACAATTGCATGCAATGACCCCCGGCGCGGGGGCAAATCATCACGAAAAGTTTGAAATACCCCCCGGCTTCTACGCAGTAGTCGGTATTTGCAGATGCAAAACCCGTCGCTAAGGTCGGCCCACTACAGAGATCCGGGTGTCGTCAGAGAGGTGGCGGCACTGTCATAATAATGGGGAGGAAAACCAAATGGATCGTCGCTCTTTTCTGAAGAATACCGCTCTGGGTGGCGGGGCTGCCGCAGCCTCGACACTGGCAGCACCGCTCTATGCGCAGAGTGCGCGCACATTGACGATGGTCACCACATGGGGTCGCGGTCTTGCTGGGGTATTTGATGCGGCCCAACGCGCCGCCGACAATATCAACGGCATGGCCGATGGCAGCATTACGATCGACGTCAAGGGTGCGGGCGAGTTGGTGGGCGCGTTCGAGGTGTTCGATGCCGTGACCGCCGGTCAGGCGGATATGTATCACGGTGCGGATTACTATTTCGTGGGTCAGCATCCGGCCTATGCGTTCTTTACCTCGGTGCCCTTTGGCATGACCGCGCAGGAATTGGCGAATTGGTATTACCATGATGGCGGTGCCGCGTTCCATGACGAGCTTGGCCAGATCTTTGGCCTCAAATCCTTTCTTGCGGGCAACACGGGCGCGCAGGCCGGTGGCTGGTTCTCCAAGGAGATCGCGGGGCCGGAGGATTTCAACGGTCTCAAGTTCCGGATGCCCGGTCTTGGTGGCAAAGCGCTTGGCAAGCTGGGCGCATCGGTCCAGAACATTCCCGGCGCCGAAGTCTATCAGGCGCTGGCCTCGGGTGCGATTGACGGCACTGAGTGGATTGGCCCCTGGGCGGACGAAAAGGCTGGGTTCCAGGAAATCACCAAGTTCTACTACACCGCCGGTTTCCACGAGCCGGGTGCGGGCCTGTCGATCGGCATGAACCTTGAAGTTTTCGAGAGTCTGACCCCCGCGCAGCAAAAGATGGTCGAGATCGGCTGTGCTGAGGCGCATCAGTGGAACCTTGCGCAGTTCCTGTCCAACAACTCGTCCGCGTTGCAGCGTTTGCAATCGAACGGCGTCAAAACGCTCGAATTCCCTGACAGCGTCTGGGATGCGTTTGGTCAGGCCTCGGATGCCGTACATCAGGAGAACATGAGCGACGAGATCTACAAGCGCGTCTATGACAGCTACATGGCGTCGATGAAATCGTCTTCGGCCTGGATCAACAAGTCGGACGGTGCCTATACCGCACAGCGCGACCGCGTTCTGGGCTGATCCCCGCGACACTGACAGTGACAGGCCCCGGTGCTCGGGGCCTGTTCGCATCGCATGACGGGCCGCGCGGACCCGCGTATCCGCGCGTGAGGGGGACAAGATGCTGGACGCAGTTCTCTGGATTATCCAGAATATCGGCATGGCCTTTTACAACCTGGCCTATGCCATCAGCCATCCCGCAAGCTGGCTGGATTGGTCCAACAAGGAAGCGATCATGCGGGTCGTCTATTATGGCGGTTCGGTCGAATTCTTCTTTGTGGCGTTCGTGACCTTTCTGGTGCTCACCGGGGTGGGCCTGTGGAAAAACGGCTTTATGTGGGGCTGTGTGCGCGGGTTGGAGGGGCTGGCCAATACGGTCGGACGGTTTGCCGCCTGGGCGGGGCTCATCATGGTGATCCAGCAGATCATCATTGTGTTCATCCAGCGTATCTTTGCCCGTCCCGATCTGGTGATCGGCTTCGGCATCCCGCTGCAATTCGACGTCAGTTGGTATTCCGAAGAGCTCAAGCTCTATAATGCGCTGATTGTCACGCTCTGTGCCACCTATACCTTTGTTCAAGGCGGGCATGTGCGGGTGGACCTGATCTATGCGCCGGTCAGTCATTCCGCCAAGAAGGTGATCGACATGGCGGGCAGTCTCATTTTCATGATGCCGATGGCGGTGCTGACCTGGATGTATGGCTGGTTCTTCATGTGGCGGCATCTGATCGTGCCGAACCCTTCGGCCAGTGAGCCGCTGGATCGGCTCTTGATGAAATCCCGCGCATTGCGCTGGAATGTGGAAACCATCGGGTTCAGCCCCAACGGGTTCAACGGTTATTTCCTGTTCAAGGTGTTGTTGGTGCTCTTTGCCGGCATGGTGTTCCTGCATGCGATGGCGTTTTTCTGGCGCTCGTATCTGGAATTCAAGGAAGGCCCCGACAGTCTGGGCAAATACCTCGACCGCGACACGCTGGGCGAGGGTGAAGAAGCCTTTGAAGGCACACATTAAAGGGGCAGGGACCAATGTTATTCGGACTGGACGGGGTCGAGATCGGGCTGATCATCGTATTTCTGTGCCTCTTTGGGGGTATTCTATCGGGCTTTCCTGTGGCCTTTGCCATTGGCGGGGCGGGGGTTGTGGCGTTTGGCATCATTGCCGGGCTCGACAGCGCGGGGCTGCTTATCCATCAGGCCATCGACACGTCGAGCGAGGCGTATAATGCCATCGTGGCCAGCGGTGTGCGGCCCGATGCGGTGTCAGTTTTCCGATATCCGGATTTGCCGCGCGCGGCGCAGCCGGTGTTTCCGCTGGGCTGGGAAGTGGCGCTGGATCGCAACGTGTCTTTCCTTGTGAACCGGATCAACGAGCGCGTTCTGGCGGGGGCGTCAATCGAGACATTGTTGGCAGTTCTGATGTTCGTGATGATGGGGATCACGCTGGAACGCTCCAAGATCGCGAATGATCTCTTGACCACCATGGCGCGGGTGTTTGGCCCGCTGCCGGGCGGTCTTGCGGTGTCTGTCGTGGTGGTGGGCACCTTTCTTGCGGCCTCGACCGGGATCGTGGGGGCGACCGTGGTGACGATGGGCCTGTTGAGCCTGCCCACGATGCTGCGCGCGGGCTATAGCCCGCAATTGGCGACGGGGGTCATCGCGGCGTCGGGCACCTTGGGGCAGATCATTCCGCCCTCGATTGTCATCGTGCTCTTGGGCACGCTGGCAGGCGATCTCTATTCGGTGGCACAGGAGAACCGGGCGCTGTCGGTGGGATGCACCGATGCGCTGACCTATCTGGGCGAGCCTGCGGTGGTGTCGGTGGGGACGCTCTTTCAGGCGGCGCTCTTGCCGGGGATATTGCTGGCGGTGCTCTATGGGCTCTATGCCTTTGGCTATGCGCTGGTGAACCCATCCAAGGCACCGGCGGTCCAGGTCGCCGGTGGCGCGCGCGGCGAGGTGATCACCCGTGGTGAGGGGTTCACATGGTTCCTCGGTGTGCCGGTGGCCTTGATTGCCGGGGTGATGCTGCTTTCGACGCTGGGTGTGGTTGGCAGTCAAGGCCTGATTGTGGACAGTTTCAGCGATCAGGGCGAGGCCGCATCATTGCGCACCACTGTGAGCCCCGACTGTCAGGCGGCGATGATCGAGTTGCACGGTCAATCGAAATGGGATGCGGCGGTGGCTGAGCAACAGGAGATTGACGCCGCCGGTGGCGTGACCGCGAGCGTGCGCCTGACGCCCGAGGAAATCGCCGCGCTGCGCGTCCAGAAAGAGGCGGATGCCGCCCCCATCGGCACGGGCGTGGCGACATTGATGGTGATGTTCGCCCTCACCTTGGCGGTGGCGCGGGGCGTGGCGCCTTCGGCCAATCCGGCGCCGCTCTTGATCGGGGCGTTCGGAATTCTGCTCGGACTCTTGGTGGATATCACACTTATCCGACCGTCGACCTCAGCGGGGGTGACGGTGCTTTTGTTGCTCATCCCGCTGGCGATGGCCTGTTATGGCTGCGCCCATGGTGCGGTGCGGATGGCCAAGAACGAGCTCATCCGTGTTGTCTTTCCGCCGCTGGTTCTGATCGTGGCGGTGCTGGGGTCGATCCTGGGCGGGATCACCAACCCGACCCCGGCGGCGGCGCTGGGGGCAGGGGGGGCGATCATGCTCGCGGCCTATCGCAAGCTGCGTGATCAGGACCGGTCGCCCAAGATCATCATTCTGGCCACGCTGGCGGTGGTGCTGTCGATTCTGATCGGCATCAACTTTGATCTCAGGATCAATCAAGCAGGGGTCAGCTTTGAATCCTGGGTGGCGTTCTTCTTTGCCTACGCCGCCTATCTCTATGCGGTGTTCGGGCTCTTGTTCGCGTGCTGGGTGCTTTATACCGGTGGGGTGTTGACCCCGGTGGTGCGCGAAACGGCGAAGGTCACGAGCATGGTCTTTACCATCTTGATCGGCTCGCAACTCTTGAACCTCGTGGTCATCAGCTTTGGTGGCGAGCATTACATTCAAGAATTCCTCAAGAGCTTTGACAATGAGCTCAAGGTCTTTCTGATCGTCATGCTGGTGCTCTTTGTGCTCGGCTTCGTGCTCGATTTCCTCGAGATCATTTATATCGTGATCCCTATCGTGGGACCGGTGATCTATGGTGGCACCTTTGATCCGAAATGGGTGACGATCATGATTGCGGTCAATTTGCAGACCTCGTTCCTAACTCCACCCTTTGGTTTTGCGCTGTTTTATCTGCGCGGGGTGGCACCGAAGGAGGTTACGACG
The DNA here is from genome assembly GCF_053628575.1 of Roseovarius sp. MBR-51. Taxonomy (NCBI): domain Bacteria; kingdom Pseudomonadati; phylum Pseudomonadota; class Alphaproteobacteria; order Rhodobacterales; family Roseobacteraceae; genus Roseovarius; species Roseovarius sp. MBR-51. The sequence goes on along the minus strand of NZ_JBRJGQ010000003.1, from coordinate 250,004 downwards.
GGGCATATCTATCGCGGTGTGATTCCCTTCGTGCTGATCCAGCTTGGGGCGCTTGGCATTCTGTGGTTCTTTCCGACGATTGTCACGATTGTCCCGGCGTTGATGGCGAACTGACGCCCAGACCGATACGCGCCGAGCGCAGATGGGTTTTGACAGGTGTGGCCGCACAGGTCTGCACCTGTCAAACCGGTCACGGTTGCCTGGGATGAAGGTTTTGGGGGCGGATGAAACGGATCCTCTAAACAGTCGAAATTTAGCCTTGTAACTCTCCCACATGGGCGGCTATACGCGTCGGCGGAGCTGTGGCCGAGTGGTCGAAGGCGCTCCCCTGCTAAGGGAGTAGGCCCGGAAGGGTCTCGTGGGTTCGAATCCCATCGGCTCCGCCACTAATTCCGCTTAAGGTATTGGTGTCCTTTAAAAAAACCTTCCAAAAATAGTCATCCCACATTTGTTCCCGCCGGTGACGGTTGGCGCAATCGGGTCCCTCGCCGGGGCATGACATGACTCGCGTCAGTCATTGGGTTTTCGTTCTGTGATCCGTTCCCGCTGGCGTTCTCGGCTGATTTGGCTGTAGCTGTGCGGGATTGTCAGACCATCGGTGTGGCCAAGGCTTTGCGAATTGGCGACGAATTCGGCAACTGAAGTTGCGGTCTTCGCCGCGTGGCGCGCCAGCATGTGTCGGACCGCATGGGGACCGTAGGTGGGCAGGCTTGCTCGTGTGAAGGACTCGTTGACGATCGTGCGCACGGGCTCGGTACCTTGCCAAGGGCGGCGCGCGAAACCCGTCTTTTGGATCGCAAAATAACGGGGGGCTGTGTCCACCTTGGTAAAGTGTGCGGGACGGAACGGGTATCTGCGCGGAACGGGTCTTAGTTCGACCGGGCGAGGCCAGTCACGACCGCCTTTGCAAGGAGGGCCGACGCGGCGACGCCGTCGATCAGGGGCAACTGCGTCCGTGCCGACAGAGCCTCCTTGAGCGGGGCCATTCCGGCGCAGCCGAGCACGGCGCAAGCGGCGGCATCGTCGTGGCGGGCACGCTCGATCTCGGCGGCGATGCGGTCGATGGTGTCCGGCGCACCCGCGTCGATGGTCAGAACCGGCAGGCCGCTTGCCCGCACCGAAGCGCAGGACGCTGCAAACCCCTGCTCGCGGATGTTGTCCTCGATCACCGGGATCGAGACCGCCAGAGAGGTGACGACCGAGAACCTGAGCCCCAGCAATTGCGCCATCACATAGCTGGCCTGACCGATGCCCAAGACCGGGCAGCCGGCCATCGCGCGCGCTTCGCTGAGGCCGGTGTCGTCGAAACAGGCGATCACGATGGCCTCGGCCCCCTGCGACCGAGCGACGGGCAGGAGAGCCAAGAGACCGGGCACTGCGGCGTCCCCGTCAGCGCGGCCCTGAATGGCCGCCGGGCCGCTTGTGTTGGTCAATCCAAAGATGTCGGCCTCTGGCAGCGCCTTGCGTGCGGCGGCGACTATGCCCGTTGTCATGCCGACGGTTGCGTTGGGATTGATATAGGCCAGTTTCATATGCCTCTCCCCGCATCCGAGCCAAGCCGCGTGCGCCGTTTGCCCATGATCCACGCACCGAGCAGGAAGACCGCGATGATCGCAAAGGAGAACACTGTGGTGAGTGTGCCAAGCGCGTAGATCACCGGGGTGGTCACGTTGGTCGTCATCCCGAAGATTTCCAGCGGCAGGGTATTGTAGCTGCCTGCGGTCAGCAGGGTGCGTGCGAATTCGTCATAGCTCAGGGTAAAGCCAAAGAGTGCCACCCCGATCAGCGAGGGCCCGATGATCGGCAGCACCACATAGCGGAGGGTCTGCCACGCGGTTGCGCCCTGATCGCGGGCGGCCTCTTCATAGCTTTTGTCGAACCGGTTGAAGACGGCGAACATGATGAGCAAGCCAAAGGGCAAGGTCCAGGTCAGTTGCGCGCCGAACCCCGAGGTTGCCCAGTGAATGCGCAACCCCAATTGATTGAAGATCAACCCCACGCCAAGCGAGATCAGGATCGAGGGGATCACCAGTGCGGTGATGGCGGCGTAGAACAGAAGGCCCGATCCGGCAAACCGCTTGCGAAAGGCCAGCCCCGCCATGATCGACACCACCACCGTAGTGATCATCACCATCAGCCCCAAGGCGAAACTGCGGCGGAAAGCCCCCCAGATATCGCCCACGGCCTGTTCCTGAAACAGGTCTCGGAACCAGTGGAGCGAGAGGCCATTCATCGGAAAGGTCAGACCGCCCTGTGGGCCTTGGAAACTGAGGATGGCGATGGTCAGGATCGGGCCGTAGAGAAACAGCACGAAGAGGCCAAAAAAGGCGGCCAGTATGTAGAAGCTGCGGGGGCGGCGGTCCATCTCAGAGCTCCTTGCGAATGTTGACAAAGCGCAGCAGGATCGCGATCACCAGCAGCACGGTGCAGAGCAGCACAACGGCGGTCGCGGCGGCGGACGGGTATTGCAGCAGGGCGATATCGTTGGAAATCAGCCGCCCCACGTTGGCCCGCTGGCTGCCCGACATGAAGCGCACCGTGATGAAATCGCCCATGACCAGTGTCACGACAAAGATCGTGCCGATCATGATGCCGGGCTTGGTCAAGGGCAGGATCACATGCACCAGCGTCTGAAGACCGCTTGCGCCATTGTCGCGCGCCGCCTCGAGCAGGGATTTGTCGATCCGCATCATGGTGTTGAAAATCGGAACCACCATGAAGAGTGTGTAGAGATGCACAAACGCCAAGATCACCGAAAAATCGGAATACAAAAGCCACTCCAGCGGCGTGTCGATCACGCCCCAGGACAGGAGTGTCTGATTGGCAATGCCATTGCGGCCGAGGAAGGGTATCCATGAAATCATGCGGATGATGTTCGAGGTCCAGAACGGGATCGTGCAGATCAGAAAGAGCGCGATCTGCATCGTCAGGCTGCGCACGTGGAAGGCCAGGAAATAGGCCACGGTAAATCCGATGGCGAGGGTCAGCGCCCAGGTAATGAGGGCGTATTTCAGCGTCGCGCCGAACACCTGATAGGTCACGGCCGAGCCGAACAGAAACTCGTAGTTGTCGAACTGAAAGGCTGGGTAGATCGAAAACTCGGTTGCCCCCCAGAAACTGACGATCACGATCATGACGATGGGCGCCATCAGGAACGCCAATAGAACCGCTGTCAGGGGCGCCGCCTGAAGCCAGCCCAAAAGATGGCGGTTGGTCGTCATTGTGCCTGCTCTTTTCGCTGGGGTGTGACCATGGGGATGCGCGGTCTGGGGGGCGGTTGTCCCCCAGCCGGTTGCTGAATATCCGCGTGGCGGAAGGGCATCATGCGGCGATGAACTCGTTCCATTTGCGGACCATGTACTGGTTTTCGTCCATGACGGCATTCCAGCAGGCCACAGCCCCCATGCGGTCATTGAACGACCCGCCATCGCGCACCTCGCCCGCCTGCGCCAGCGCGTCGCCGGTGGGCGAGGTGATGACGTCGGTGGCGGGCTTGCCCTCGAACCAGTAGCCCCATTCATTCTCGGACATAAAGTCCTTGGAGGTTTCGGGCACCGCCGAATAATAGCCCTGGCGCATCAGATAGCCGCCGACCCAGCCCGAGAGATACCAGTTGATGTAGTCATAGGCCGCGTCCAGCTCCATGCCCGACAGCGACGAGGACAGGCCGATGCCACCGCCCCAGCTACGATAGCCTTCCTTGAGCGGTTGGTAGACGCAAGGAATGCCGCGCGACTTGACCGCTGTGATGGCGGGCGACCACATCGACTGGATCACCACCTCGCCGCTCGCCATCAGGTTCACGCTCTCGTCAAAGCTCTTCCAGAATGCGCGGAATTGGCCGTTCTTCTTGGCTTCGGTAAAGATCGCCATGGTCTTGTCGATCTCTTCGCGGGTCATGTTGCCTTTGTCGCCATACTGGACCTCTCCCATCGCCTCGCAGACCATGGCCATATCCATGATGCCGATGGATGAGATGTCGAGGATCGAGGCCTTGCCCTTGAACTCGGGGTTCAAAAGCTCTGTCCAGCTTTCGATCGGGCGGCCAATCAGGTCGGGGCGGATGCCCAGGGTGTCGGCATTGTAGATCGTCGGGATCAGGGTCATCCAGCCGGTTTCCCCACTGGCAAAGCTGGTGCTGCCGGGACCGTCCACAAAGCCCACCGTATGTGGCGCTGTGCCTTGGGCGATGGTCGATTCGGGTGTCAGCTTGCCCGTGCGGAAGATGCCGACGATCTTGTCGTAATTGGCGATCTTTGCTGTATCCATCGCCTGCAGGTTGCCGGTTGGCCAAACCTTCTTGCAGATCCAGTATTCGATATCGGCGATGTCAAAGCTGTCGGGCTGGGTGGCGGCGCGTTGGGTCACGCTGTCGCTGTCCAGCGCGGTCATCTCGAGCGTGAAGCCCAAGTCTTCCTTGACCTTGTTGGCCACGTCGTTGAGGTTCGACACCCCGGTGCCGAACTGGCGCAGCACGATGTCTTTGGTGTCCTGCGCCCAGAGCATCGGGGCGGGCAGGGCGGAGGCAGCCAGTGCTGCGCCCCCGGTCTTGAGCAGTGTGCGGCGGGTGTAACCGACCTTGGGTTTTGCCATTGTTCTCTTCCTCTCTGTCCAGTGGATCTAGGTCAAACGTAATTTGGCCTCTCAGGCCTCGAGGCGGTGCAACCGCTCTTTGTCCCAGCAGAGGTTGACGGCCTCACCGGGCGATTTCGGGGATTGAAAGAATTGTGCTTCGGGCAGCAGCGCCAGAACCTCTTCGCCGCTTTCGGTGGCTGCGGTGACAGAGACCGAGGCCCCCTGATATTCGACCGCGATCACCGTTGCGGGCATGCCCTCAGCCCCAAGCGAAACCGCGTCGGCGCGTATCGTGACCTTGCCGCCGGGCAAGGCGAGCACATTATGGCCGCCGATGAACCGCGCCACGAACTCGGTGCGCGGTTGCGCCCAGACCTCGCGCGCGGGCCCTGCCTGCGCGATCACCGCGTCGTGCATGACGACAATTTCGTCGGCAAGGGCGAGCGCCTCGTCCTGACCGTGGGTGACGTGGATAAAGGTGATGCCCAACTCGCGCTGGAGCTTTTTCAACTCGGTGCGCATCCGGATGCGCAGGAATGGGTCGAGTGCGGACAAAGGTTCATCCAGCAAGAGCACTTTTGGGTCCGTGATCAGCGCGCGTGCCAGCGCCACACGCTGCTGTTGGCCCCCCGAAAGCTGCGCAGGCAGCCTGTCGGCCAGATGCGTCATGTCCACCAGTTCGAGCAATTCATTGGCGCGGGCGTGGCGCGTCACCTTGTCCACGCCTTTCATGCGCAGGGAAAAGGCCACGTTGTCGCGCACCGACAGATGCGGGAAGAGCGCGTAGTTCTGAAACATCATGGCCGTGCCCCGCCGCGCCGGCGGCAATTGCGACACGTTCTGCCCATCCAGCAGGATTGCGCCTTCGCTGACGTCCTCATGCCCGGCGATCATCCGCAGGGTCGAGGATTTGCCACAGCCAGACGGCCCCAAGAGGCAGACATAACTGCCTTTGACAAACACGTGGTTCAGATCGCGCACGGCCACCGTGTCGCCGTAGCGCTTGGTCAGGTGAACCAGTTCAAGATCGTATCCCGTGCGCATCAGGGCCCCCGTGCCATCCGTCGGGATTACCCTGTGCTGGCCTTTTTGCTTTGCGGCAGCGTTTTTAAAGGCGTTGGGGGGCGAAAACTGGCGTCGCCTGTTTTATTGGCCGATGTGCGCGGGGCCTGCGTAAAAAATAGCACAACTTTGTATACAATTATGTCGGCAAACGGGAATCATACTGTCGCACTTGTCCCTTCCCATGCGAATCGGAAAAAGAGATAGTCAGGGGCGAATGGGTGATCCGGAAACCATGAACAAGATCGAAACCAGAGTGTGGACCAGCGATACGGTCGTCGCAGACCTTGAGCGCGCAATCCACGAACATCGTTTGCCCCCCGGCACCAAGCTGGGAGAGGACGAGTTGAGCGACGCCTATGGCATTAGCCGCACCATCGTGCGGGCGGCCTTGTTGGCCCTGTCTCACCGTCATCTGGTCGAATTGAAGCGCAATCGCGGTGCCTTTGTCGCGCAACCGTCGGTGCGAGAGGCGCGCGAGGTGTTCGAGGCACGATCATTGCTAGAACCCCGCACGGCACATTCCGCGGCCCTGCGAATGACTGATACGGACCTGACGCTCTTGCGGTCCAATATACGCAACGAGCACGCCGCTCTGGACGCCGGAGAGAACGGCCGCGCCCTGCTTCTCTCGGGTCAGTTTCACGTCGAAATCGCGCGCATTGCGGATCAGAGCACGATCGAGGCCTTTATTTCGCAGTTGATCTCGCGGTCCTCGCTGATCATTGCGCTGTATTGGCGCCGCCGCGCTGCGCTCTGCGAGACACAGGCGCATCACGCGCTTTTGGACGCCTTTGCCAACCGCGACGCTGCTCTGGCCGAGCAACTGATGAAGAGCCACCTGCTTGATCTCGTGGCCTCGCTGGATCTACGCAATGTCACCCAGCCGCCCATGTCCTTGCGCGAGGCTTTGCAGCGATGACGCATTTTCTCTGTCGCACCGCAACCTTGCCTGAGGTCGAGCGAATGCTTGATTGGGCGGCAGACGAAGGCTGGAATCCGGGGTGCGACGACGCGGCGGCCTTTTGTGCCGCCGATCCCCAAGGGTTCTTTGTGGCCGAGGTGGAGCGACAGCCGGTCGCCGCCATCTCTGTTGTGAACCATTCGGACAGTTACGCCTTTCTGGGGCTTTACCTCTGCCGCCCGGAATTTCGCGAGCAGGGGATCGGTTTCGCGCTCTGGCAGCACGCCATTGCGCATGCGGGCGGGCGGACCGTGGGCCTCGATGGTGTTCCCGCGCAAGAGGCCAATTATGCAAAGTCCGGTTTTGTGCTGGCGGATCGGACCCGTCGGCTGACCGGCACCTTTTCATTCGAGGCACTAACGTTGCCGCTGGCTGCGCAGGCGGATTTTGCCGCCCTTGCCCGTCTCGACAGGGCCGCGACTGGCGTGTCGCGAGAGCGATTTCTGAGCGCATGGCTGCGCAATGGACCCACGCGCCGGACCGTGCTGTTGCGTGAGGGCGCAGATGTCACCGGTTTCGCCACGGCGCGGCTGTGTGGGCAGGGCGTCAAGATCGGCCCGATTGTGGCCCCTGATGCCGCCGCCGCGCTGCATCTCGCGCATCAGGCCGCCGCCACTATGGCAGAGCCGTTGGCCATCATCGACGTCCCGGACAGATGTGTAGCCTTTGGCGCTTTGCTGCGGCAGAACGGATTTGTCGAAGGGTTCGCGACTGCCCGGATGTATCGTGGCGTTGAGCCCGAAATCGGCGACATGCTGCATGCCGTGGCGACGCTGGAACTGGGATAGCTCACCCGCTAGGATCGGGGGATCTCTCTAAGACGAGCGACGCCGCGCTGGCAACCACCCCACCGCCCACACACCAGTCTCGCTGGTCAGACGCCAGGGGACTGTAATAATCGGTCAAAAGAGGACCAAAACCTGAACAGAGCTAACCTAAATTAGCGGACTCAAAGAGGAGCAGGTCAGACCTGTACCTGATGTCTGTCAGATCGTCGCCGACTGCGGCAAGACATAGGGCATATCGGGAGGCGGCACGCTGACCGCGAGGTCGCAGTCGTAGACTCGCGAGATAGTGGCGCTGGTGATGACCTCATACGGAGACCCCTGTGCCACGATCCGTCCGTTCTGCATCATCACCACCTCATCCGCGAACATTGCTGTCAGGTTCAGGTCATGCATGACCGTGACCACGCCCCCGCCCTGATCCGCAAACGCGCGGGCGAGACGCATGACGGACAGCTGATGCCCGATGTCGAGGCTAGAGACGGGCTCATCGAGAAAGAGCCAGTTCGGCCCGTCTTGTCCGGTCGGTTCCCAGATCTGGGCCAGCACCCGCGCCAATTGCACGCGCTGTTGTTCGCCGCCCGATAGGTCCTGATAGAACCGCTCTGCCATATGGGCCAGGCCGACCCGGTTCAGGGCGCGGTGGGGCAGGTCTTTGCGGGTTGCCCAAGGTCCGGCGCGGTGGCCGACGTCTACCACCTCGCGCACGGTGAAGGGAAAGGCGAGGTGGGACGCCTGCGGCAAGACCCCCCGGCGCACAGCCAAGGCAGCGGCATTGCGCGGGCTGATCTGAATATCGCCCAGCGTGAGAACGCCTTGGGTCTCGATTTCGCCGATCAGGGCGCGCAGAAGCGTGGTTTTGCCGGAGCCGTTGGGTCCAACGATGGCAGTCAGAACACCGGGAGAGGCGGTAAGGTTGATATCCCGAAGTATGGATCTCCGCCCGAGCGTCACCGATAGGGTTTTAGCCCGCAGTATCATAGATCCACCAGTCCGCGCCGCCGCAGCAAAATCCATAGAAAAACCGGCGCGCCCAGAATGGCGGTGACGATTCCTATGGGTAATTCCGCGGGGGCAATGATCACTCGGCTGATGATATCCGCGCCGAGCAAAAGGCTTGCCCCCAGAAGGGCCGCGTTGATCAGGAGAGGGCCATGGTCGGGTCCGGTCGCCAGCCGCAGCAGATGTGGCACGACGATGCCGATAAAGCCAATCCCGCCCGAGACGGCCACCGCGCCGCCCGTTGCCGCCGCGACGGCGAGGATGGCCAGCGTCTTGACCCGTTGCACGGGAATGCCCAGATGCAGCGCCGTCGCTTCGCCAAAGGCCAGACCATTGAGGCCGCGCCCCAGAAGGAGCGCCCCCAGGAGGGCCGCAAGAATGATCGGGGTGGCAGTGGCCACCTTGGCCCATGTCGCCCCGGCGAGAGAGCCAAGCCCCCAGAATGTAAGGTCGCGCAATTGCTGATCGTCAGCGGCATAGACCAGAAGGCCCGAGACCGCGCCCGACAAGGCCCCGAGGGCGATCCCGGCCAGCAGCATGGTTGCCACCGACGTGCGGCCGCCACGCGTGGCGACGCCGTAGAGCAGAAGGACCGAGGCCCAGCCGCCGAAAAACGCCGCGATCGGTACAAGGAACGGTCCCAGACTGTCGCGCAAAGCGATGGGCAGCAGGCCGCCAAGAACAATCGCCGAGACAGCCCCAAGACCGGCACCGGCGCTTACCCCTACAATGCCCGGATCGGCCAGCGGATTGCGAAAGAGTCCCTGCATCACCGCGCCCGAAACCGCAAGTGCTGCGCCCACCAGCACGCCTAAGAGCACGCGGGGCAGGCGGACCTCCCAGAGGATTATGCTCTGGACGGGGTTATCCGCCAGCCCGGCACCGAATACCGACAAAAGAGAAACGCCTGACGCGCCTGTTTCAAGGCTGATGGCGCACGTCAGGAGCAGACCGAGACCCAGCCAGAGATGGGCGCGCCGCGCCAGTGTTCGGCGGTCGCAGCGATTGCTGTGGGGCAGAGTGTCAGCTTGGGTCACGGTCATCGTTTGTGGTCTCCGTGTGGCCGTAGAGGGCCGTGTTCAGGTCCAGCGCAGCCTTGGCCGTGCGCGGCCCGAAACCCAGCAGGTAGAGCCCGTTCATCCGCAGGACTGACTCGGCGGTTCCAGCAGGGGTGGTGCGGATTGCGGGTAGAGCGAAGAGCTGTTCGTCGAGGATGGCATGATCCCCCGTCCGGTCCATCATCAGGATCACGTCTGGTGCTGCCTCTGCCACGGCCTCATCCGTCATCGGCTTGTAGCCGTCAAAGCCTGTGACCGCGTTGATGCCGCCGGCCATTTCGATGATGGCTGCGGCCTGCGTATCGCGTCCTGACGCAAGGATGCGACCGCCTTGCAGGCTGAGGATGAAGAGCACGCGCTTGCGCGCGGCCTCGGGCGTCTGTGCTGTCCGCGCCGCCGCCGTGTCGAGTGCGGCGCGCGTCTCTGTCGCCAAAGCCTCGGCGCGCTCGGGCACGTCCAGCGCCGCGCCAACCGCGGTGATTTTGGCAAGGATCCCTTCCGCACTTTGCGCCTCGGGGATGCTGACAAATCGTACGCCCGATTGTGACAGAACCTCAATCGTCTCGGGCGGGCCAGCCCCCTCGATAGCGAGTATGAGCGTGGGCGCGACCGACAGCACGCCCTCGGGGCTGAGCGCGCGGGCATAGCCCACATCGGGCAATTCCGTAACCGTGGGTGGAAAGGTCGAGGTGGTATCGCGCGCAACCAGCCGATGCTCTTGCCCCAAGGCTTGCACGATTTCGGTCACTGATCCACCAATCGACAGCACTCGGTCGGTCTCCTGCGCCATGCTCGCGGAGGCCAAGGCAAAGAGCGCCACCTGTGCCATGAGCACGCGGCGTGTCAGGTTGAATTTGATCATGTCAACGCCTCCGCGTTTACCTCTTGCAGCCCCGGCAGGGCCTCGACCATCCGGGCAAAGGTGGCGCGGCTGTCGCGCCCCTCTTTGCCAAGCCCGAAGATTTGAAAGATAAGCGACCCCTGCGCGTCGAAGGCTTCGACTGAAATTGCTGCGCCGCGTTGCGTGGGTTTGTCCACGGCCCAGACTTCGGCCACATGATCCAGCCGCAGATGCAGGTTGAACCGCGCATCCATCACGTTCTGCCACGGCCCCATGGGTTTGAGGGCCACAATGGGGCCGGAATGAATCTGGATGCAGCCGCGATTGCCGACAAAGATCATCACCTCGGTGCCCGTCTCTGCGAGTTGGGTCAGCAGGGTATTCCCCGCCTCGGTGGCCAGCGCGCGCACAAACGGTGCGCCCGCGATGCGGTAGGCCCCAAGTCGGTTCATCCGCAGCTTGGACGTCAGGCGCAGGAATTGGTGGGTGTCGGTCATCCGCCGCCATTCCTCTCGCAGCACCTCGATCTTGTCGGGGTTGGATTTTGCGGCTTCGGGGGGCTTGCGCGGATCGACGGTCAAGGTCTCGGACTGGTCCGGAAGGGCCAGCGCCAGGCGCTGCGCCTCCCACGCGGCCAGTGATGAGCCGTCGCGCAAAAAAATCTTGTGCACCGCGTCACCCGCGGCATCGAACACTTGCAGGCTGCGGCGGGTGCCTGCATCGGTCTCGGTCGCGACCATGAAGGCATGGCACCAATGGCTTGGGAACATCCGCAGGTCGATATCCTCGGTCAGCACCATCGCCGCATGTTGACCGCTGTGGTAATTGTCATAACGCCCCACTTTTTCATGGACACAGCTCTCATTGCGCGTGAGGGCCATCACCTCGCCCAGCTGTTGCGCGGCGGCCATGACCTGATCGGGATGGGCGGTGATCGCCGTCGCGCCACGCCCGATGTGGGCGGCGTTCAACTGCGCCTCGCTGATGCCAAGGCGGTCCGCCTGATCGCGGCTGCGCAGTTTGGAGTTTTCGGCCTGAAAGGCACGAATTGCTTCGGGGGAAAGGGGAGCGGAGTCTGTCATGCCTGCCTCGTGTCGTGTTGAAATGGGCTGGCTGCATCGCGCATGCGGCGCGGACGTGGCTCTCAGCTGCGATCCAAGAAATCTGAATCACAATCTTGACTCTTTTACTCATAAAAGAATAAGGAACGCAAGACTGATCCGGAATAGATCGCTCATCCATTGAAACCAAATGAAAAAACCGTGCCAGCCTTTCGCAAGCACAACGGTGTGACAGCCATTGTCAATGAAACGAAAGGGACACGAGATGACATCGCGCACGCGCTGCATTTTACTAACGACAACCTGCCTGTGCATGGGGCTTGGCCATGGCTCTGCCAGTCTGGCGCAAGAGACACCTGGTCAAGAGGGATTTCTTGGGACACTCACGCTGGGAGAGAGCAAACGGACGGTGCAAACCGAAACCGCGACCCCGTCGACTGTGATCGACGAAGACGAAATTCGTGACCGTCAGGCCGGGTCGGTCGCCGAATTGCTGGTGACGGTGCCGTCCGTGGCTCTGCTCAACGGCGACACGGCGCAGGGGTCTGGCATCTCCATCCGTGGCTTTGGCTCCAATGAAACGTTCGGCACGGACCAGAAGGTGTTGATCCAGGTCGATGGCGCCACGCGCGGTTCCGAGGAACTTTACCGCATTGGAACCCAGCTCTTTACGGATCCGTTCCTCTTCAAGGAGGTCGAGGTGATCCGGGGCACAGTCGGGTCGTTCCAATATGGGTCTGGCGTGGTTGGCGGTGTGGTGCGGCTTGAAACCATCGACCCTGAGGATGTGACTGGGGGCGAGACCGGATTTGGCCTGCGTCAAACGCTGGAATTCCAGACCAATGGCAATGGTGTGACCTCCTCGAGCATCGGGGCCTGGCAGCCCACCGAGGATTTTGGGGTGCTGTTCAATTACGTCAGCCGCAGGCTTGGCTTTCCCGAGGATGGCAATGGCGCTGTCATCAATCCGCTGCGGGAACGGATCGATGATCCGTCATGGTTGGTCAAGGCAAAGTACCGCTTTGGCGAGGACAAGGCCCATTCCATCGAGGCCAGCTATCAGGATACCCAAAGCTCGCAATTCGACGTGCCGTATGACAGTTTTGGCAATCTCACGTTCTTTGGCAATGTCGACCGGGAAGTCGAGAGTCAGACCAGTATCCTCAAATACAATTTCAACCCGCTCAATGATCTGGTCGATCTGACACTGCAGTATTCGCATGTCGATGAGTCGATCCTTCAGGATGCGGTCTCTTGTCCGGGTAGCCCGCCCGCCCCGATAACCATCTGTTCGGCGCTGCTGAATGCGGACCACGATTACGAGACCACCACGCTCACGCTCAAGAACACGTCACTGTTTGATACCGGCGCGCTGCGCCATGATCTGACAGCGGGGATCGAGCATATCAACCGCGCGCGCGTCGATGCCTTTGCGGCACCGGGTGGTGAGGACAATCGCTGGGCCATCTTTGCGGTGGACGAGATCGACATTGGTCGCGCCTGGACCCTGACGCCCGCCATTCGGTACGAGACATCGAAGGTCGAGGGCGACACGGCCCCCAATGATGGTCGCTTTTCCGAGGATGCGCTGATGGGGGGGCTGTCGGTGCGTTATGCGTTCAACAACGGTTTGGCGGTCTTTGGCAGCGCCGCCTATACCGAGGTTTTGCCGATCATCGACGATCTGGAATTTCCAAGCCGCATGACCCAAAGCGAGAAGTCGCGCACCTATGAGGTCGGGTTTTCCTATGACCGTCGCGGGCTCTTGCGTGAGAATGACGCGCTCGCCCTCAAGGTCACCTATTTCGACAGTGAGCTTTGGGATGTGAATTCCTTTGTCGACACCACCCCGGCGCAGAACCCGCTGGATGAGATTCAGACCCAAGGTCTCGAGTTCGAGGCGTCCTATGCGATGGAGAACGGGTTTTACGTCGATCTCAACGCCACCGTCGCAGAAGGCGAAGAGGTGGATGCCCTGGGCGGCGTGCGCGATTGGCGCAACCTTGCGGCCAACAACCTGCGCGCCTCTGTGGGTAAGGTGTTTGATGACACCTATGACCTGAGTTGGGAAGTTGTGAGTGCCGACTCCATCACCGTCAACGGGGTGCGTGATGACGGCTATACGGTACATAACCTGCGGGCCACCATCGCGCCCAAGCGAGGGGTCTGGGATGGCACCGAATTCCGGGTGGGGATCGAGAACCTGTTTGACGCGCAATTCACGCCAAATCTTGCGACACGACCCTCGCCGGGGCGCAATTTCAAGCTGACACTCGCCAAGACCTTTTGAACAAGACCCATCGAAACTGACATTCCAAGGCGGCTCTCTGCGATCAGGGAGGCGCCTTGCGCTTTGTCGCGAGGACATCCCCGGATGCCGGAGTTCGCATAGGCGCGGGCCTCGGGCGTCAGGAATACCTATGGCTTCGCGGGGTTCTTGGTGTGCGCGGCGCCGGGCCCAGCAGCTTATGTCACATCTCAATGGATCAGGGCATCTGCTCCGGCTGCCAAGGAGACGAGAATTGTCGCAGTCAGCAGGACCGAGAGGCCGCCAAGAAAGAGTCCGGCGCAGGTGACCAGCCCGTCGCGCTCGACGATGCCGACCCCGACGATGAAGAGCGACACCGCCGGAAACCATCCGCTGAGCGGGACTGGCAGAAAGAGCGCAAAGGCGATGATGAAGAGGAGCGCACCAAGGGGGCGCTCGTTCTGGCGTGAAAAAAGCCGCGTGTACCGTGGTTTCAGGATGCGTTCGAGCCTGCGGGTCACGGGTCTGAGGCGCAGAACAGCACGTCGCAGCATGGGGTGATCAAGCCTGAGGCGCCCGAGCGGACCGGGAAGTTTCACATGCGGATAGCCGAGAACCATCTGGCCCGTGGTGACCAAAAGAGGCAAGGCGGTCAGAAGGGTGGTTCCGGGCGGCAGTGGCAAAAGAGTCACGAGCGAAAACACCACAATAGCCCAACCAAAAGAGGTCTCACCAAGGGCGGTCAGCAACGTGCCCAAGGTCAATGTCCCCGCGCGGTGCTGCGCACGCGAGTTTCGCAAGATCGGTAGGGACAAGGATGGTCGTTTTCGCTTGCCTTGACGTCCTGGCATGATGCGCCTTTCAGAATCCTGTGACGGATATCAGGTGTCGCGTGAGCAACTTCAATCGTGTATCTCTCTCTAACCGCGAAACATGACGAAGAAACATGGCAATAGGGCCAGCCCTCTGCGAATCTTTCATCGCTATCTCCAAAGTCTGACCCAGATGATCCAGAAATCGCACGACGGTCCCATGGGGCTGATTTCAGACACCAAACGCAACACGGGCCGATCCATCCTGATAGTCTCAGGCGAGTTCTGACAACGCGGCGATAAAGCTGGAAAACAGCTCTCCTTGTGAGCTCACCCGCAGTTTGGCGTAGATGTTGCGGCGGTGGATACGCACGGTGCCCGGTGAAATGCCCAAGGCGCGGCCGGTGGCATCGGCGGAATGGCCCTTGAGCACATATTCCACGACCTCGGCCTCGCGCGGAGTCAGAAGGTTGCGGCCAAGGCTTTGAAACGCATCCTCGATCAGTTGCGGCAGGCGGGGACCGTCTGTCTCGGGCCGCGCCGCAAATTGGGTGATCAGGCCGCCCCACTGTTTCTGGGCGATGGCCGCGACAAAGGGAAAGGCCGCTTCAAGATCGCGGAACTCGCGGGCGGAAAAGACCTTGTGTTCCCGCATGGCGGAAATCACCACGCTGACCCCGTCGCCGATTTCGACGATAAAGCCTATTTCTTCGGCAAGTCCGGTCTGGATATAATAATTGCGAAAATATTCCGCCTGATAGAACCGATCCGGTGCCAGATCGCGCAGCCGTGCCAGACGTGGTGTCGTCGGGGATGCGGCGTTGAGGTAAAAGGGATCAAGAAGATAGGGCCCTTCCTGATAGTCGTCGACCATCACCTTGCGCTTGGCTGCCGGGAAATCATCATGCAGATCAAGAGGTTTGTGGTCGCGGTAATAGGCAAAGATCACGGTGAATTCATAAGGCACAATGCTGCGCAGCGCCGAGGTGAGCGCCGGGGCAAAACCGGGCGTGCCAAGCGCCGAGACCGCGCGCGCACTGGTTTCGAACCAATCTGAAATCTGCGTTTTCGTCGTCATCTATGCTCTTTATGATATATACAACCGTCCGCGATTTTCTTACCGTTTTGAGAATATATGGCATAGGCGCAGGGGCGCGGCAACACGAGAGGACCGGCATGCTGGATGCGAATGCCGAGGCGGGGATCAGGATGGGCGCGAGCCGGGAACAGGGGACGCACAGCACACAGGGCCATCCCTCGGACGAGGATTGCGTCGCCGAGTTCGTCGGGGCCACCAAGCGATTTGGCGCTGTGCTGGCGGCGGACCGGATCAACCTGCGCATCCGGCGCGGGGAATTCCTGTCGTTCCTTGGCCCCTCTGGCTGTGGCAAGACCACGGCGCTGCGGATGCTGGCCGGGTTCGAGAGCCCGAGCGACGGCATGGTGCGGATCGACGGTCAGGATGTCAGCCGCGTGCCCGCCTATGCGCGCCCGGTGAACATGGTGTTTCAGCACTACGCTCTTTTTCCGCATATGACCGTGGCGCAGAACATCGGCTATGGGTTGCGGCAGGTGCGGCCCAAGCTGGCGAAATCCGAGATTGCGGCGCGGGTCGATGCGGCCTTGGCCAAGGTGCGGCTGGAGGCGTTTGGCGCGCGGCGCACATGGGAATTGTCGGGCGGGCAACAGCAGCGGGTGGCCTTGGCGCGCGCGATCATCAACGAACCCAAGCTCTTGTTGCTGGACGAGCCGATGGCGGCGCTCGACGCCAAGCTGCGCGGCGAGATGCAGCGCGAATTGCTCGATCTGCAACGCAGCCTTGGCATCACCTTTGTTCTGGTCACACATGATCAGGAAGAGGCGCTGTCGATGTCGGATCGTATCTGCATCATGGGGGCAGGGCGCATCGTGCAGGTGGGCACGCCGCAGGATCTCTATGATCGGCCACGCAATCGCTATGTGGCGGATTTCGTGGGCAAGGCGAATATCCTGAGCGGAGAGATTCTATCGCGGCAGGCGGGTCTGGCGCGCATCGCCTTGGCGGGGGGCGCACAGGTGCTGGTGCCCGATACGGCGGGGGATACGCGACGTCATGTCGATGTCGCGGTGCGCCCCGAGGCGTTGCGCCTTGCCGTGGCAGGCGAGGCACCGGGCGAGGATGCGATGCTGCGGGCGCGGATCACCCATCGCACCTTTTTGGGGGATCATACCGAATATCTGTTGCTGGCCGAGGACATCGGCCCGTTTCAGGTCAATGTTCCGCGACAGGCCGAAAGAGCCATGGGCGGGCAGGGGGTGGGCGATCAGGTCCATATCCTCTGGACGGCGGGCACGGGTCTGATCCTGGCTGCCGAAGAGTGACGGATGACAACTGCACCAAGTTCAACAAGGGAAACACGACGATGACACAGGATAACACGACGATTTCGCGCAAGAAATTCATCGAGGAACTGCGCCGCTACGAAAAGGGCTCGATCAGCCGGCGGCAGTTTCTGGGCACCACGGGTCTTGGCACTGCGATGGCGGTGCTGGGCGGGGCCTTGCCCGGTCTTCTGCCGGGGCGCGCCATGGCGCAGGATCTGGGCGACCGCGTGGTTCTGGCGACCTGGCCCAATTACCACGACGCGGCCAATTTTGACCTCTTCGCCCAAGAAACCGGCGTTTTCTCGCAGGTCAATGTCTTTGGCTCGAACGAGGAAATGCTGGCCAAGATTCAGGCGGGTGGCTCGGGTTGGGATGTGTTCGTTCCCACCAACTATGCCATTTCGACCTATGTCGAGGCCGCTCTGATCGAGCCTCTGGACCTTACAAAACTGCCCAATTACGATCCCGCCGCGTTTGACGCGCGCTTTGCCGATGCGGGCACGATTGATGGCAAGGTCTATGCCGTGCCGAAAAACTGGGGCACCACGGGCATTGCCTCGAACACCGCCAAGACCGGCGGTGTGGTGGATAGCTGGAAGACCTTCTTTGACGGGGCCAAGGATCAGTTCGACGGGCGCGTCATGGTGCATGACTATCAGCTGACCACCATCGGCAATGCGCTGGCCTATTTCGGCTATAGCTTCAACTCGGTCGATCCGGCGGAATTGGCCGAGGCCGAAAAGCTGCTGATCGAGGTCAAGCCGCATCTCTTTGCGATTTCCTCGGACTATCAGCCTGCAATGCGCAACGGCGATGCTTGGGTTACGATGTGCTGGACAGGGGATGGCAAGCAACTCAATACCGACCTGCCCGAAATCGCCTTTGCCTTGGGCAAGGAGGGGGGAGAAATCTGGTCGGATTACTATGCCATCCCGGTCGGCGCACCGCACCGCGAGGCGGCCTATGCGCTGATTAACTATCTGCTCGATCCCGAGGTCAACGCGCGTGAGGCGTTGGCGCACGGCTATCCGGTGGCGGATGCGCGCACCAATGCGCTCTTGCCAGAGGATTTGCTGAACGATCCGATCCTCTATCCGGCGGCAGAGGCGCTCAATGCGCTGGAATTTGGCGCAGCGGTCACATTGACCGATCCCAACCGCGCCGAGTTGATGGCCCGGTTCAAATCGGCCTGATCGGGGAAAGAGGGCGATGGTCATGACAAGGACACGGGCGCGTGCGCTGCTGCTGATGCCGGCGGGCATCTGGTATGGCGTGCTGCTCTTGTTCCCTCTGGCTGTCGTCCTCGTCTTTTCCTTTGGCGAGCGGAACCCCATTGGTGGCTATGCGCCGGGATTTACGTTGGAGCAATATGCTAACCTGCCCGCGCGGTTTGCCGCGTTTCGCAACACGCTGACGCTGGCACCCTTAGGCACGCTGGCGGCGTTGATCATCGCCTATCCGCTGGCGTATTATCTGGCATTGAAGGTCACGGCACGCTGGAAGACGACGCTGCTCATTCTGGTGATCGTGCCGTTCTGGACCTCGATCCTGATCCGGTCCTATGCGTGGATTTACCTGCTTGGGGGCAATGGCATACCCGCGCTGCTGGAGGCGGTGGGGCTGGGCGATATTCGTCTGATCAACACGCCTTTTGCGGTGCTGGTGGGGATTGTCTATGGCTATCTGCCGCTGATGGTCTTTCCGATTTATGTGGCGCTGGAAAAGCTGGATCGCAGCCTGTTGGAGGCGGCGGCAGATCTCGGCACACCGCCTTGGCGCAGTTTCCTGCAGATCACGCTGCCTTTGTCGATGCCAGGGGTTCTGACAGGCTCGATGCTGGTCTTTATCCTGCTCACCGGCGAATTCCTGATCCCCGCCATTCTGGGCGGCGGCAAGGTGTTCTTTGTCGGCAATGCGCTGGTTGATCTCTTTTTGCAGTCGCGCAACTGGGCGTTTGGATCGGCAGTGGCGGTGGCGCTGATCGTGATCATGCTGATCGTTGTGGCCCTCTATAGCCGGGCTGTCCGGCGGTTCGGCGCGGGCCGCGACGATGTCGGGCTGATGTGAGGATGTCATGAGAGCCTATGCCATTGCCGTCTTTGCGTTTCTCTATCTGCCCATCGGAATCATTGCGCTGTTCTCTTTCTCTGCCGGGCGGTCGGCGAGTTCGATGCAGGGGTTCTCAACCGAATGGTATGGCCGCGCGCTCAGCAATCCCTTTGTGATGGAGGCGCTCTGGACCTCGATCAAGGTCGCATTTCTTTCGGCGGTGCTGGCGACGGTGGTGGGCACCATGGCGGCGCTTGCCCTAACAGGCATGCGGGGGCGGATGCGGGTGTTTTTCGACACACTGGTTCAGGTCGCGGTAATGATCCCCGGCATCGTGATCGGCATTGCCACGCTGATCGCGCTGGTGACAGTGTTTGATCTGGTCAATCCGTGGCTTGAGGCGTTGAGCGGGCGCAGGCTGTCTCTGGGCATGGGATCGCTCATTGGGTTGCATGGCATGTTCACCATGTCTCTGGTGGTTCTGCTGGTGCGCGGGCGGTTGGAGAGTTTTGACCGCGCGCAGATCGAGGCATCGAGCGATCTGGGGGCGGGTCCGGTCGCGACCTTTGTGCAAGTGACGCTGCCACAGATCGCCCCGGCGGTTCTGGCGGGGTTCCTTCTGGCCTTCACCTTCAGCTTTGACGATTTCATCATGGCCTTCTTTGTCGCGGGGTCCGAGACGACCCTGCCGATCTATATCTTTTCGTCGATCCGCCGGGGGGTGACGCCCGAAATCAATGCAATTGGAACGATGGTTATGGTCGCATCGCTGACGCTCTTGATCATCGCGCAGGTTCTGTTGCGGCCCGGCGTGGCGCGGGCCGGGCGCTGACCGGATGCAGGAGACAGGCATGCTCAAGGATCGTATCGCGCTGGTGACGGCGGCAGGGTCGGGGATTGGCCGGGCGGGGGCCATTGCCATGGCGCGCGAGGGGGCGGTGGTCATTGTCACCGATCTTGATGGCGGATTGGCACAGGAGACCTTGGCGCAGATCGAGGCGGCAGGTGGGCGGGGGGCGGCCTTTGCGCTTGATGTGACAGAGGATGCCGCTTGTGCCGCGATGGTCGCGCAGGTGGTTGCGGACTGGGGGCGGATCGACATTCTGCACAGCCACGCGGGCATCCAGATACCGGGGCGCGCCGAGGATGTGACGCCCGCGCAGATGGATGCGGCATGGGCGCTGAATGTGCGGGCGCATTTCGTTTTGGCGCGGGCGGTGATTGCGCCAATGCGCGCGCAGGGCGGCGGATCGGTGATCGTGACCGCGTCAAACTCGGGCTGCCAGTATGATCGGGGCATGGTGTCCTATGCCACGACCAAACATGCCGCCGTGGCGATGGTCAAACAGATGGCGGTGGATTACGCAGGCGATAGCATCCGCTTCAATGCGCTTTGTCCCGGCTTTGTCGACACGCCTTTCAACGCCGGGTTCGAGATACAGATGGGCGGGCGCAAGGCGCTCGAATCCTATGTTGCAGGGTCAATTCCGATGGGACGATGGGCCAGCGTCGAGGAAATCGCACATGGAATCGTCTATCTGGCCTCGGCACGGTCGAGCTTTGTGACCGGACTGGCGCTTGTGATCGACGGCGGAGAGATGCTTTAGGCGGCAGTTTGCTGGGACCGTGTTAAAAGTCATCGGTGATCCCCGAACCTCTGATTTCCAATGTCAGATATTCAAGCTATTTCAGAAATATGGATATCGTTCTTGTCACCACAATCATTGCATCGCTGTTCTTGGTGATTGCCGCTGCTGAGCCTTTGGCTGCGCGTCTCAGGCTGCCCTATACCGTGATTTTAGCCTGTCTGGGCATGATGATAGGCGTTGCGTCCATCTTTTTCCTGCGCACCGAGTTGACCGATGCGCTCAATCCGGTGGCCGAAGCGATTCTGGGCCTGCCGATCCGCTCAAACGTTTTCCTCTATGTGTTCCTGCCGACGCTGCTGTTTCAGGTGACGCTGGGGGTCAATCCGCGGCGGATGATGGATGATTGGGTGCCTATTCTGGTGCTGGCGGTTGTCGCGGTTGTGGTGGCGACGCTGGCGGTCGGCTATGCACTGGCTTGGGCGAGTGCGCTGCCGCTGGTAGTCTGTTTGCTGATCGGCGCGATTGTCAGCACGACGGACCCTTCGGCTGTGGTGGGGATATTCCGCTCGATTTCGGCACCGCGACGACTGGCGCGCATCATTGAGGGCGAGAGCCTGTTGAACGATGCGGCCGCGATTGCGCTGTTTGGTCTCTTTATGGGGTTTGTCATGCTGGGCGTGCCGGACCCCAGCTTTCAGGATGCCCTGTCGCAATTTCCGGTGCTGATTGCGGGCGGCGCGCTGGCAGGCTGGGTGGCCGCCCGCATTGCGGTGCGGATTATGGCACTGATGGCGCGGTATGAGTTGGCGGTGATTTCGGTCTCTGTGGCATTGCCCTATCTGGCCTATATCGGCGCGGAACAGAGCATCGGGGCCTCGGGGGTTATCGCGGTTGTGGCAGCGGGGCTGACCCTCAATCTGACGGGTCCGGCGCGCCTGCCGCCTGCGGTCTGGGGCAACCTGCGCGAGGTATGGGACCTCTTGGCGCATTGGGCCGGGGCGCTCATCTTTATTCTCGCGGCGCTGCTTATCCCTCGGCTGCTCGAAGAGGTGCGGGCGGGAGATTTCATTCTGATCGCGGTGGTGATTGCAGCGGCGGTGGCGGCGCGCGCGGTGATACTCTTTGGGCTGATGCCGATCCTGAGCAAGTTCAAGCTGTCGCCGCTGGTCGAGCGACCGTATCGCGTCGCCATTCTTTGGGGCGGGCTACGAGGTGCAGTCACGCTGGCGCTCGCGCTGGCGGTCACCGAGAGTTTCCGGGTGCCCCCCGAAGTCAAGCGGCTCGTGGGTATTCTCGCCACCGGCTTTACTCTCTTTACGCTGCTTGTGCAGGGGACGACGTTGCGCTGGGTGATTGGGCGGCTCGGGCTGGATCGGCTGTCGCCGCTTGATCAGGCGCTCAGCAATCAGGTGATCGCGGTGGCCTTGCAAACTGTGCGGGAAGACGTGGCGCGGACGGCCGAGAATTACGAATTGACGCGCGAGACGGTGCGGTCCGAGGCCAAGCGTTTTGCTGCGCGACTGGACGGTGCCGTACAAACCGCTGAGGCGGACCGTGAAATTCAGGACCGCGACCGGATCACACTGGGGTTGATCGCGCTGGCAGGGGCAGAACGAGACACAATTCTTGCGCGGTTCCGAGAACAGGCGATTTCGGCCCGCCTATCGGAACAGATCCTGACCGAAGCTGATCGATTGATCGAGGCGGCACGGTCTGGTGGGCGGACTGGCTATCAGCGGGCCGCCCGGCGCAGCCTGCGCTATGGCCGAGGCTTTCGGGCGGCGGTGATCCTGAACAACCGGTTGCGGATTTCAAGGCCTTTGGCGCTGATGACGGCGGATCGGTTCGAAGTGCTCTTGTCTCAACGCCTGATCCTGCGTGATCTGAGCGGATTCATCGACGGGCGCATTCGGCGCATTCACGGCAAGCGGGTGGCCGACCTCTTGCACGAGTTGCTGGGGCGGCGTCAGGAGGCGGTGGAAACTGCGCTGGAGGGGTTGCGGCTCCAGTATCCCGGTTATGCGGAGGAATTGGAGCGACGGTTCATTCGACGCACCGCGCTACGTCTGGAGGAGCGGGAATACGGGATGCTGCGCGAAGACGGCCTGATCGGCGCGGAATTGCATGTGGCGCTGATGCAGGACATCGCGGCGCGCAGATTGAGTGAAGAACAACGACCCAAGCTGGACGTGGCAGTGCAGAAAGCGGAACTTGTCCGGCAATTTCCTCTCTTTGCCGATCTGGACGAGCGCAGCCTGCGACAGCTCACGCGCGCCTTGCGCACGCGGTATGTCAATGATGGGGATGTGATCCTCCGCAAGGATTCGCCCGCGCGCAGCGTGTTTTTCATTGCGTCGGGCGCTGTGGAATTGGCGGTTGCCGGTCAGACATGGCGCTTGGGTCGCGGCGAGATGTTTGGACAGATGGCGATCCTGATGCAGAAGCCGCGCCGCACTGGGGCAACGGCGATTTCCTCCTCTACGCTGTTGGTGCTGGACGAGGCCCGTTTCCGGCGGTTGCTCAAACGCAGTGCGGGCTTGCAGGAGGCCGTGCGTCAAAGTGCCAAGGCGCGTGGTGTGAAGACCGAGTCCTTCATCATTCCAGAGTTGATCGCCACGCAAGACTAAGAGGATGGCAGGCCGGGCTCTGTTGCATTGCGGCGAAAATGGCTTGGCATCTGGGAGCAAGGTCGTTAAACGCCGCTTGTAATCGCATGGACCCCGGGTGCAAGCCCCGGGTGGCTCTTCCGGCCGCCTATCCGCCGGATCATTGAACCCTATCAAGATGCACAATCGGGCCGGGCTTCGGCTGGCCGGATCGGGACGGATTTCACATGATTTCAATAGATGCCTATCGGGCGCAATGGTTTGGCAATATCCGGGGCGATCTGCTCTCGGGGTTAGTGGTTGCGCTTGCGCTGATCCCCGAGGCGATTGCCTTTTCGATCATCGCAGGCGTGGACCCCAAGGTGGGGCTCTATGCCAGTTTCTCGATCGCTGTGATCACGGCGATCACCGGCGGGCGGCCCGGCATGATCTCGGCGGCGACGGCGGCGACGGCGGTGCTGATGGTAACGCTGGTCAGGGATTACGGGCTGGAATACCTGCTCGCGGCGACGGTGCTTGCCGGGCTTATTCAGATCGGCATGGGCGTGCTGCGGCTGGGGTTTGTGATGCGATATGTTTCGAAATCGGTGATGACCGGCTTCGTCAACGCCCTCGCTATCCTGATTTTCATGGCGCAATTGCCGGAGTTGGACCCAAGAGCGGTGTCATGGATCACCTATGTTCTGGTCGCGGCGGGGCTGGGGATCATTTACCTCTTCCCGCTTCTGACCAAGGCTGTGCCCTCGCCGCTGGTCACGATCATCGTGTTGACAGCACTCACGCTGGCGCTTGGCCTTGATGTGCGCACGGTGGGCGACATGGGCGCGCTGCCCGACACATTGCCGGTGTTCCTGATCCCCGACATTCCGCTGACGTCTGAAACGCTGATGATCATCCTGCCTTATTCGGTGGCGGTGGCGATCGTGGGGCTGCTCGAGAGCCTGATGACACAGAACATCGTGGACGATCTGACCGACACGAAATCGAACCGGAGCCAAGAAATGATCGGGCAGGGGATTGCCAATAGCGCCACCGGATTCATCGGCGGCATGGCGGGCTGCGCGATGATCGGGCAGTCGATCATCAACGTCAAGTCGGGCGGGCGTGGGCGGCTGTCGAGTTTTGTGGCGGGTCTGTTCCTGCTGATCCTTGTGGTGGGCTTGGGCGATGTGGTCAGCCTCATTCCGATGGCGGCGCTTGTGGCGATCATGATCATGGTCTCGATCGGCACGTTTTCATGGTCGTCGATCCGCAATCTGCGAGAGCATCCGCGCTCGTCCTCGATCGTGATGATCGCAACGGTGGTGACGGTGGTCTATACCCACAACCTCGCCATTGGCGTGCTGGTGGGGGTGCTCTTGTCGGGCATCTTCTTTGCCGGCAAGATCGCGCAGCTTTTCCGGGTTACGTCAGAGATTTCAAAGGATGGGCGCGAACGCATTTACCGGGTCGAGGGGCAGCTTTTCTATGGCTCCGTCGAGGATTTCATGAATGCCTTTGATTTCCGTGAGGCGCTTGAGAAGGTCGTGATCGACGTAAGCGCGGCGCATATCTGGGATATTTCCTCGGTGCAGGCACTCGACATGGCGGTGTTGAAATTCCGCCGCGACGGGGCCGAAGTGGAAATCCGGGGCATGAACGCTGCCTCCGAGACCATCGTGGACAGGCTGGCGGAACATGACAAGCCGGGGGCCATCGACAAGTTGATGGCGCATTGAGGGAGGAGAGCGACATGACAGACAAGATCATCGCCTTGGTCGATGGCTCGATCTATTCGGCCTCGGTCTGCGAACATGCGGCGTGGATTGCTGCGCGCACCGGCGCGCCGGTGGAGCTCTTGCATGTGTTGGGGCGGCGCGAGGGGGCAGAGACCACTGACCTCTCGGGGTCGATCCGGCTGGGCGCGCGCACGGCGCTGCTCGAGGAACTGGCAGCCTTGGACGCGCAGCGCGCCAAGTTGGTGGCGCACCGGGGGCGGGCCATTCTGGACGATGCGCGCGCCCTCTTGGAGGGGGCGGGCGTGACCGACGTAACCACGCGGTTGCGCCATGGCGATATCGTCGAGACGGTCGCCGAGGTCGAACAGGAGGCGCGCGTGATCCTGATCGGCAAGCGCGGCGAGGCGGCGGATTTCGCCAAGGGACATCTGGGATCGAACATCGAGCGGATTGTGCGCGCCTGTCACAAGCCGGTCTTTGTCGCGGCCCGCGCTTTTCGGCCCATCGAGAAGGTGTTGCTGGCCTATGACGGGGGCACATCTGCGATGAAAGCGGTGGATCACATCGCGCGCAGCCCGCTCTTTGCGGGGCTGAGGGTGCATGTGGTCACGGTGGGCGCGGCCACGCCCGAGGTCAAGAAGGGGCTGGAGGATGCCCGTGCGCTCTTGGCGGCAGCGGGGATCGTGGCCGAGACTGGGGTGATCGCCGGGCAGCCCGAAACCGCGCTTGGCAAGCTGGTGGACGAGGCGGGTTTCGACATGGTGGTGATGGGCGCCTATGGCCACAGCCGCATCCGCAGCCTGATCATCGGTTCAACCACGACCGAGATGGTGCGGTCCTGCAAGGTGCCGGTGGTATTGCTGCGCTGAATGGGTCTGACAGGCTGAACCCGGGTCGAGGGTCAAACGGTCGTTAGCGCCCCAATATCTCGAAATGCGCCTCGGTGGGCACGCAGGCGGCACCGTTGATCGGCAGGATGTCTTGCGGGCAGGCCGACATTGCCACCACGCAATCCATCACCGCGCGCAGCACGACATAATCGCCCGGCTTGCTGAGGGGCGTGCCCCAAGAGGTGTGGCCTGCAGGATCAACGGGGATATTCATCCACAGATTCAGCGGGCTGGGTGTCTCGGGGCTGCTGAGGCCCAATTGGCGCAGGGCGGCGTGCAGGTTGTCAGTGCAGTTGTCGTGATAGTCGGTGCAGCCCAGAAGGCCGTAGCGGTAATCATCGCAGGCGGCAATCAACGTATCGTGCCGGCCCGGTGAGCTGTCCTCTTCAAACATCAGGATCGGGCGGCGGCGGTTGGTCACAAGCGCATCGCCTGCGCTTGGAAAGATGCGGCCCAAGGTGGGGCGGATATGCTCCATCGACATGAATTCGCTCATGTCGTCGGCGCTGAAGGCCCAGGTATCCACCACCTGCGCGCCATGGGTGTTTACGATGCGAATAGCCTCTCCGGCGCTCAATCGCGTGGCCTTGCCGCGACGCGCAGGGATCGTGTGGAGGGTGGGGGACATGGGTGGGCCTTTCCTGTCAGTTTGATGGGCAGGCTAGCAGGTTCCCACTCAGAGCCAAGGCTGATTTACAGAGCTGCGTGCAAACCCTCTTGCGCGCGCGGAACCGCTTGGGTATGACGCGCAACACGGGTGATTAGCTCAGTTGGTAGAGCGCTTCGTTTACACCGAAGATGTCGGGAGTTCGAGTCTCTCATCACCCACCATCCCAACCTCTTGATCTTGCTAATTTATTGAATGTAATAGCTTATATGGATTCAACTGGTCTGTTGAGTCGGTGCATCAGAGTTGTGCGACACCTTGATCCTATCAAGGTGAATGGCGGTAATAGGCGTTGGTTTAGCTTTCCTTTAGGCATCTGAGAGCGCCTGACGGGTATTTGAGGATATTTTTAGATTAACGCGGTTTCAGTGTGGATTACGATCGCCGTGAGTTTTCCTAGGCTCTGTCTCCAATATGCGTCGCGCTGAGAGTGAGCGCTTTAGATACATATCGGACCAGTAGAGCGCGTGTTTGAACCTCACGACCACGCCTCTTGTGCGGTACATTTGCAAAGCGGGATATGCGGGATGAGCGATCACGTCTTCCCTCGGGATAGTTTCGGTTTATCTCTTCTGAAGAACCTCAGAAGGACAGGCATTTCATGACCGAACCGATCATCGCGCAAAAGGCTCTGGCCCTGCAAATCATGCTCTCGGTCTTGGGCTTTCACGGCATCAAATGGCTCGAGAATATCGGCTCCGTCTTCATCATCGGCGCGCTGATTTACATGTTCACCTCTGTCATCGGCAAATATGGCGATGAAATCAGCACCAATCTGATCAATGTCGAGGGCACATGGGGGGCGCCGTTCTGGGGGGCGACCATGCTCTTTCTGGGCATCTACGCCACGATGATGCTCAACGTCTCGGACTACAGCCGCGAATTGCGGCAGGATGTCGGGCGGGTGCGCCAAGTGGTGATCTATGCCAACTCGATCCTGCCTGCGACGCTCTTTATGGGCCTGATCGGCCTAATGGTCTCGAGTGCGACGGGTGAGGTTGATCCGATCCGCGTCTTCTCGAACGCGGTCGATAACAAGCTCTTGCTGGTCGTCACGCTCCTCTTCATCGCCTTTGCGCAGGTCACGACCAACATTCTCAACAATGTCGTGCCGCCCGCCTATGCGCTGATGGATGTGTTCAAGCTGAGCTACAAGACCTCTGCCGTGATCGTCGGTCTCTTGGCCTTTGCCACTTTCCCTTGGGAACTGGTCAAGAACGAATCCGCGGCTGGTCTCAATCTCTTCATCCAGACCTATAGCGCCTTCTTGGGTCCGATTTTTGCGATCCTCGTGGTGGATTACTATGTGCTGCGCCGCCAGACGCTCGATCTTGAGAAACTCTATGACGAGAGCGGCGATTACGCGGGCTACAACCCCGCCGCCCTGATCGCCATGGCGGTGGGCGTGGTCGCGGCGCTGACCTTCTCGGCGGTCTCCTGGTATGCCAGCCTGATCCCGGCGGGTGTCACCTATTACGTGCTGATGCGGCACCTGCCCGCCGCGCGCCGGTTCCTCGACCGCTGAGGCACCCCAGGCGAGGGCAGGGGGCCACGTGCCCCCTGTCCCTGCGTTTCTTTCCAAACCAAGATCCCCGGAGTTGACGATATGACCCGCTATCCCCGAGATTTGCGCGGCTACGGCCCCCAGACGCCCGATCCGAACTGGCCCGGCGGGGCGCGCATTGCGGTGCAATTCGTGCTCAACTACGAAGAAGGCGGCGAGAATTGCCTCCTGCATGGCGATGCCGCGTCAGAGGCGTTCTTGTCGGATATTCCGGGCGCCGCCCCTTGGCCCGGTCAGCGTCACTGGAACATGGAGTCGGTCTACGACTATGGCGCGCGCGCCGGGTTCTGGCGTCTGCACCGCCTCTTTACCGGGATGGACATCCCGCTCACCATTTACGGCGTCGCCTCTGCCCTCGCGCGCAGCCCCGAACAGGTGGCCGCGATGCAGGAGGCCGGCTGGGAAATCGCCAGCCACGGCCTGAAATGGATCGAACACAAGGATATGCCCGAGGCCGAGGAACGCGCCGCCATCGCCGAGGCGGTGCGCCTGCATGCCGAGGTCACGGGCACCCGCCCGCGCGGCTGGTATACCGGCCGGTGCAGCGTCAATACCGTGCGGCTCGTGGCCGAAGAGGGCGGTTTCGACTATATCTCGGATTGCTATGACGATGACCTGCCGCATTGGCGCAACTACGGCACGCGCGACCAGTTGATGATCCCCTACACGCTCGAATGTAACGACATGCGCTTTGCCGCCTCGCCCGGTTGGGTGACGGGCACGGATTTCGAATCCTATCTGACCGACACCTTTGACACGCTCTATGCCGAGGGGCAGGCGGGCGCGCCCAAGATGATGACCGTGGGCCTGCATTGCCGCCTCATTGGCCGCCCCGGCAAGATCGCAGGCGTGCGCCGGTTTCTGGACCACGTTCAGCGCCACGAGGGCGCATGGTGCCCACGCCGGATCGACATTGCCGCGCATTGGGCAAAAACCCATCCGCACCGCCGGTTTGAGCGCCCAAGCCAGATGGACCACCCCCGCTTTGCCCAAGTGTTCGCCCCGCTGCTCCCCGCCCCGTGGATCGCGGACCGCGCATGGCAGCTAGAGCTTGGCCCCGCCCATGACAGCGCGGTGGGGCTGCTCAGCGCCTTTGTCCGCGTGCTGCGACAGGCCACCCCGGCAGAGCGCGGTGCCCTCACCCCCGCGCAGCTTGAGGCCGACACCCTACCGCGCTTGCAGGCGCTCTTGCCATGACCGGCGCAGCATTAATCGCCGAGCCCCTGACCGCCGCCGCCTTTGCCCCTTACGGCGATATGCTCGCGGTGGATGGCCCCCCCGACCGGATGATCAACGCGGGCCTCTGCGGGCGCTTCCATGATCGCGCCCGGCTCGAATTTCTGGACGGGCGCGCCGGGATCAGCCTCTTTGATGCCGAGGCCCGGCATCTGCCCTATACGCTCGACCTGATGGAGCGGCACCCAATGGGGTCTCAGGCGTTCATCCCGCTCGACGGCGTGCCGATGCTGCTCTGCGTGGCCGAGGATGCCGATGGCCGCCCCGCGCGCCCGTGCGCCTTCCTCAGCCTGCCGGGGCAGGGGGTCAATCTTCTGCGCAATGTCTGGCACGGGGTTCTGGCCCCCATCGGGCGCGCCGGGCGCTATGCCGTGATCGACCGGATCGGCCCTGGCGACAATCTCGAAGAATTTCATTTTGACCAGCCCCTCACCGTAGAAGGACCGCGCCCATGACCTCGCGCAGCTATTACGCCCCCCAAGGCGGCCTGCCGCCGCAAACCCAGCTTCTGACCGGCCGCGCCGCCTTTACCGAGGCCTATGCCGTCATCCCGCGCGGCACCATGAGCGACATCGTAACGAGCTATCTGCCCTTCTGGGACAAGGCGCGCTTTTGGGTTCTGGCGCGACCGCTCTCGGGCTTTGCCGAAACCTTCTCGCAATATATCGCCGAGGTGCAGCCGGGCGGCGGCTCGGACCACCCCGAGACAGAAGAGGGCGTCGAGGCGGCGCTCTTCGTCGTGACAGGCACGTTGCGCCTCAGCATCGACGGGCAGGCGCAGGACATGGCCGAGGGCGGCTTTGCCTATATCCCACCGGGCACCGCTTGGACGCTGCGCAATACAGCCGACACACCCGTCAAATTCCACTGGATACGCAAGGCCTATCAGGCGGTCGCCGGTCTCGATCATCCCCCCATCATGGTGGTCAATGAAAACGACATCGCGCCTGTCCCCATGCCCGACACCAACGGCGGCTGGGCCACGACCCGCTTCATGGACCCCGCCGACCTGCGTCACGACATGCATGTGACGGTCGTCACCTTTCAGCCCGGCGCGGTGATCCCCTTTGCCGAAACGCATGTGATGGAACACGGGCTTTACGTGCTGGAGGGCAAGGCAGTCTACCGCCTCAATCAGGATTGGGTCGAGGTCGAGGCTGGCGATTTCATGTGGCTGCGCGCCTTCTGCCCGCAGGCCTGCTACGCGGGCGGTCCGGGGCCGTTTCGCTATCTGCTCTACAAGGATGTGAACCGGCATATGGCGCTGTGAAGCGGGGGCGCTGCCCCCGGACCCCCGAGGTATTTCGGGCCAGATGAAACGTCACGAAAATCAAGAATTCGATCGGTCAGGGAGGAAAAAATGACAGCAATCGAACAGGGGCACGTGCCCAAGGGCAATACCATGGACCCCGAGGGCAATACCCTCAACCCGGTCGGCGCGAATGAAAAGACATGGGGATGGTTCGCTATCTTCAACGTCTGGGCCAATGACGTGCAGTCGCTCTTTGGCTACTCGCTCGTCGCGTCGCTCTTCATCTCGTATGGGGTCAGCGGCTGGACCGCCTTTGCCGCCCTTATCGCGGCGGGGCTCTTTACCATGTGGATGGTCAATCTCTCGGGGGCTGCGGGCGAGAAATACGGCATCCCCTACCCGGTGCTGGCGCGCGCCAGCCTTGGCACCAGCGGCGCGAAACTGCCCGCGATCCTGCGCGCCACGGTGGCGGTGTTCTGGTACGGCGTGCAGGTCTATTTCGCCTCGACGGCGGTGGCCCTTCTGATCCGCTCGATCACCGGGGCCAGCGGCGGCGCGGAAATCCTTGGCCTCACCGGCATCGACTGGCTGTCGTTCTTCATCGTCTGGGCCTTTCATATCGTCATCTTCTGGCGCGGCATGAACTGGGTCGAAACCTTTCTCAACATCGCCGGCCCCTTCGTCTATCTGGTGATGATCGGCCTTGTCATCGTGCTCTGGCAACGCTCTGACGGGCAGCTTCTGTCCGCCGCAGGCACGATCTTTGCCAATCCGGATGCAACCTTTGCCAGTGAACTCAACGGGTTTGTCGCCATCGTCGGCACCATGGTGGCCTATTTCGCCGCCGTGATGATCAACTTCAGCGACTTTTCCCGCTATGCCAAGGACAAGCCGACCATGCTCTTGGGTAACCTCACCGGATTGCCCTTCAACATGATCCTCTTCTCGGCTCTGGCGCTTCTGACCACGGCCGGGGCCGCGGTGGTCTTTGGCGAGGAGATCACCAACCCGAGCGAGATTGTCGAGCGCACCGACTCTGTGCTTTTGGGGATTATCGCGGCGATCACCTTCTTTGCCGCGACCGTCGGCATCAACCTTGTCGCTAATTTCATCCCGGCGGTGAACGGCATCGCCAACCTCGCTCCCGGCAAGATCAGCTTTCGTCAGGCTGGGCTGATTACTTCGTTTTTCGCACTCATCATCGGTGGGCTCTGGACCAGTTTCATCAGCGAATTCGGGATCAGCGGTTTCGTCAACACGCTCGGTGCCACGCTGGCCCCGATCTTTGGCATCATGATCGTGGATTACTATGTCCATCGCAAAGGCCATCTCGACCTTGACGACCTCTACGACATGCAGGGCGGGCGCTATCACTACCAAAAGGGCTGGAACCGTACGGCAGTCACGGCCTTCGGTCTGGCCGCTGTGTTCTCGGTGTCAACGGTTTGGGTTCCCTGGTTCGGGTTCCTGTCCGGTTATAACTGGGTCATTGGCGCGGTTCTTGGTGGGATGATCTACTTGTTCTTGAAGAAAGGGAGGGTCAACGTCTGACCGAATGTGACCTTTGGACCGGCAGACGGAATGACACCCCTGCCGGTCTCCGAGTCTGATGTGTATTCTAGTGGGGCTATATCATTGGAGGGGACTGGGTCGCCGGTCTTTCAATCTCACACAGCGCAGCGCGGGCGCGACCGACGTGGAAGGCTTTCATGCAAAATGAGGCCAAACGGTCATCAAATCTGGATGGTCTGTCGATGGCGAGGGCGTTACCACGACTGCCTACGACCATCGACCCTGAGAACCCGCAGATCAAACAAACCGATTTCGTGAATGACGTGCAGCCAATGGGGAGTCCCATCGGGTGGTCGAATTGAATGGGTAGTGCATGATCAGCCTGCGCTGCGCCAAGCACGTTGGGAGTGGATCACGCGCCGCGAGCCAAGGGTGCGGCAAGACCCTCGCAGACTGGTCCTTATCGGCGAGACGGCCGTGAAAACGACCCTGACCCGCCCGCTTGATCCTATTGGCGTCTCGCAAGGCGTCTAGGCCATCTGGGGTGCAATGGTAGCGGAGGAGGGACTCGAACCCCCGACACGCGGATTATGATTCCGCTGCTCTAACCAACTGAGCTACTCCGCCAGACCGTGGCGGTTGGTATGACAGCACGTCGCGTGCGTCAAGGGCGAAAATGCCAGTTCTGACTGGTCTTGTGGTGCCGCGTCCTTTGTCCCATGATCCGGGGCATGATGGGCCCAGATAACGCAATTCTTGATGAGATTGGCCGGATCATCGGGCCCGACTATGTCGTGACCGGAAGGGATGCCGCGCCATGGTCGCAGGATTGGTCAGGGTTGACTCACTGGCAGCCTTTGGCTGTCGTGCGGCCTGCAACAACGAGCGAAGTGGCTGCGATTGTTCGATTGGCCAATGTGCGGCGATTGCCAATCATACCGGTTTCGGGAAACACCAATCTGGTCAAGGGAACGATGGCGGAAGGGGCGCTGATGCTGTCGCTCGACAGGATGTCGGCGATCCGCGAAATTCGGGCCGAAGCGCGGGTGGCAGTCGTTGAGGCGGGGGTGATCCTGTCCCGTCTGCACGAGGCTGCGGCGGTTCACGACCTGATCTTTCCGCTCAGTTTCGGGGCGCGTGGTTCGGCTATGGTGGGGGGCGTGCTCTCGACCAACGCGGGGGGCTCGAATGTCCTGCGCTATGGCAACACGCGCGATTTGTGTCTGGGGCTGGAGGTGGTGACGCCCACCGGAGACGTGATGAATTTGATGAGTGCCCTGCACAAGAACAACTCCGGTTATGATCTTCGCCATCTGATGATCGGAGCCGAAGGAACGCTCGGGATCATCACGGCGGCGGTGCTCAAGCTTTTTCCGCGCCCAAGGGTCTATGCCACGGCGATGGTGGCTGTGCCGTCGGTTGGGGCGGCCCTGAGCCTGCTGAACCGATTGCAGGATGAGACGGGCGGCGCAGTTGAGGCTTTTGAATACATGCCGCGCACATTCATGGCGGCGTTGTTGCAGCGGTTTCCCGAGATGCGGCTCCCGCTTGAAAAATCATATGATATCAATGTCTTGGTCGAACTCGGAGCGCGGGCGCCGCGCGATGTGACGCCGGATGCGGCGGGTGAGGTGCCGATCTGTGCCCATCTCGAGACGGTTCTGGCGGGATTTTACGAGGAGGGGCTGATTCTCGATGCCGTCGTGGCGCAGAGTGAGGCGCAGCGGGCGGAAATCTGGGCCCGGCGCGAGGCTTCGGCGCAGATCCTGCGGGTGCGCAAGCCGGTGGTTGAGAATGACATCGCGGTGGCGACAGATCGGATGGAAGAGCTGATCGCGCGCATTCAAAGTGTCAGCCAAGCGATTGATCCGGATATAGAAAACACTGGTGTCGCTCATCTCGGGGATGGCAATCTGCACTATGTCGGCTGGCCCTCGCAGGATGATCCGGCGCTCTGTCGGGCGGTGCAAGAGGCGGTGGAGCGCGAAGTGATCGCGCTCGGCGGAAGTTTTTCGGCGGAACATGGCATCGGCTTGTCGAAACTGCCCGCAATGGCGGCGCATAAGGACCCTGCCGCCCTCGCAATGATGCGCGCGATCAAGGCGGCGGTGGACCCAAACGGGATCATGAACCCTGGAAAACTAATCCCGGATCAATAGGTTAGCTGCGCCAATCAAAGAATCCCGGACCTGCCTGTGCGAGCAGTTTGCCGGCCATGGCGCGCCCAAGGTCGGCGCCGTCTTCGATCGGAGCGGATTGATCGTCTGTCAGGCTCTCGCTGCCGTCGGGGCGCAGAATTTCGCCGCGAAGACGCAGCGTACTGCCGTTGAGTTCGGCCAGACCGGCAATCGGTGTCTCGCAGGAGCCATCAAGGGCTGCGAGAAAAGCACGTTCTGCAACAAGGCGTTGGCCGGTTTCCTTATGGTGAATTGCGGTCAGCATTTCGGCGGCACGGGTGTCATCGGCGCGGCGTTCGATGCCGATGGCCCCTTGAGCCACGGCGGGCAGCATCACTTCGGGGTCAATGGCACCAGTGGCCACCTCGGATCGGCCAAGACGGTTGAGCCCGGCCATCGCGAGGAAGGTGCAGGTTGCCACTCCGTCAGCCAATTTCTTTAATCTTGTCTGGACGTTACCGCGAAACTCGACCACTTGGAGATGCGGGTAGGCGACCAGCACTTGCGCTTTGCGCCGCAAGGAGGAGGTGCCGACCAAGGCCCCGGCGGGCAGGTCGGCGAGTGACCCGACCAAGGGCGAGACGAAGGCGTCACGCACGTCTTCGCGTGGCAGGTAGGTGTCGAGGAGCAGACCCTCGGGTTGCAGGACGGGCATGTCCTTCATCGAGTGGACGGCAATGTCGATGTCGCCGATCAGGAGCGCCTGTTCGATCTCTCGGGTGAAGAGGCCCTTGCCACCGATTTCCTTGAGCGGACGGTCAATGATCTGATCGCCTGTTGTCTTTATGACAACGATTTCAAAGGCTTCTTCGGGCAAGTCAAATGCCGCCCCCAGACGCGTGCGCGTCTCAAAGGCCTGGGCAAGCGCCAAGGGCGATCCGCGGGTGCCGATCTTGAGCGGGTGGGACGGGGTGGGTAAATTGCGTGTCATACCGCAGGTTTAGACGTGACAAAGCGACGTGGCAAGCGCCTGGCGCTTGACATCTTGGGGTGTCAAGGCGACCACAGTCAAAACGGAGGACATGATGCCCGCGCAAAAGACCATTCTGAGAGCCCTCGCCGGGGAAACCCTGCCCACGCCGCCCATCTGGATGATGCGGCAGGCGGGGCGCTATTTGCCGGAGTATCGGGCGACACGAGAGCAGGCGGGAGATTTCCTTTCTTTGTGTTATAACAGTGACTTGGCGACCGAAGTTACATTGCAACCGATCCGCAGATACGGGTTTGACGCGGCGATTCTCTTTGCCGATATTCTGCTCTTGCCACAGGCGCTTGGGGCGGATTTGTGGTTTGTGACGGGGGAAGGACCACGGCTCTCGACCATTACGGATCGGGCGGGGCTGGAAAAACTCAAACCCGTGGACGAGATTCATGAGACGTTAAATCCTGTCTACCAGACGGTGCGCAACCTTGCCGGGGCCTTGCCCAAGGAGACGACGCTGATTGGATTCGCAGGTGCGCCCTGGACGGTGGCGACCTATATGATCGCCGGACGCGGCACCCCGGATCAGGGGCCGGCGCACGCGCTCAAGGCTGAAAACAAAGAGGTTTTTGAAGGGATCATCGACCGGCTGACGGCAGGAACGATCGAGTATCTCTCGGCGCAGATCGAGGCCGGGGCGGAGGTGATCAAGCTCTTTGACAGCTGGGCCGGATCGCTGAAAGGTGACGATTTCGAAAACTACGCGGTCGCACCCGCGAAACGGATCATTTCCGAGCTGAAGGCGCGGCATCCGGGGATTCCGATCATCGCCTTTCCGCGGGAGGCCGGGGATAACTATATGGGATTTCACGCAAAAACCGGCGCTGATTGTGTGGCGGTGGATGATTCGGTCAGTGCTGCCTGGGCGGCGGAGAACGTGCAAAAGGATGGCTGCGTTCAGGGAAATCTCAAGTCTTCCCATATGGTTACGGGGGGTGAGGCGCTGGTGCGCGAGACCCGCAAGATTGTCGAGGCGTTCCAGAATGGCCCGCATATTTTCAACCTTGGTCATGGCATCACGCCCGATGCGGACCCTGACAATGTGCAGGTGATGATTGACGCGGTCCGGGGGGCCTGAGGGTACAGGGTGTACGTTTTGTACGCGGGTTTTGTACACAAGGCGGCGACGCGGAGGACCGCGCCGCATTGGCACCGCGCGGCAACCTGATCTTAACCTTTGGCGGGCAGTGTGGGCGCATGTCGGGCTGAAAGGATCGAGCCATGCGAGAGAGATCGAACGTCGTCCCACGTCCAAGCGCCAAAAGCGACCGAAGGCGATGTCGCGGCTGAGCGCGCCAAGCCGGGGGACCGGTCACAGTCTGGGGATCGGAGGACCTGCCGATGAACAGACATTACCGCGACATCCGCAAGATCGACCCGAGCCGGGGTATGATGCTGGGCGATGGCACGCCCAATGATGCCGACCGGGTGGAAATCGGGCCCACGCAACTGGCCTATGGGGAATGGGCGGCGGCGGGGCTGGAATTGCCGGACCTGCCGACGATGCGGCAGTTTCGCTGGGAGCGGCTGACGGCAGCGATTGTGGCGCGGGACTATGGCGGGCTCTTGATGTTCGATCCGCTCAATATCCGCTATGCGACCGACAGCACCAATATGCAGCTGTGGAACACGCATAATCCGTTTCGGGCCGTGCTGCTCTGTGCCGACGGCTATATGGTGATCTGGGACTACAAGAACTCGCCGTTTCTGTCGCGGTTCAACCCGCTGGTGCGCGAGGCGCGGTCGGGGGCGGATCTGTTCTATTTCGACCGGGGCGACAAAGTGGATGTGGCCGCCGATGTCTTTGCCCGTGATGTGGCGGCGCTCTTGGCGGAGCATAGCCCCGGCAACCGGCGGTTGGCGGTGGACAAGGTGATGCTGCACGGGCTGCGCGCGCTCGAGGCGCAGGGGCTGGAAATCATGGAGGGCGAGGAGGTCACGGAAAAGACCCGCGCGATCAAGGGGCCGGATGAGATCAAGGCGATGCGCTGTGCCAGCCATGCCTGCGAGGCGGCGGTGGCGGAGATGGAGCGGTTTGCGCGGACTGCTGTGCCCGGTGGCGGGATAAGCGAGGATGACATCTGGGCGGTGCTGCATGCCGAGAATATCCGGCGCGGCGGTGAATGGATCGAAACCCGGTTGCTGAGCAGCGGGCCGCGCACGAACCCGTGGTTTCAGGAATGCGGACCGCGGATCGTGCAAAATAACGAGATCGTGGCCTTTGATACCGATTTGATCGGCAGTTATGGAATTTGCGTCGATATCAGCCGCACCTGGTGGATTGGTGACGCGCGCCCGCGTCCCGATATGGTGGCTGCGATGCAGCATGCTCAGGAGCATATTCAGGCGAATATGGCGATGCTGCGCCCCGGTGTGACGATCCCTGAGTTGATCGCGGGCTGTCATCGGCTGGAGGAGAAATATCAGACCCAGAAATACGGCTGCATGATGCATGGCGTGGGGCTGTGTGATGAGTGGCCGCTGGTGGCCTATGCGGACAAGGCCGTGGCGGGCGCGTTCGACTATGCGCTTGAGCCGGGTATGGTGCTCTGTGTCGAGGCGCTGGTGAGCGAGGTCGGCAATGATTTCTCGATCAAGCTGGAGGATCAGGTTCTCATCACCGAGGATGGCTATGAGAACCTGACGCGCTATCCGCTCGATGCGGCGTTGATGGGCGCGGCTTAGCGGGGCTGTTCCGCGCCTGCCCAATGGGAGCGCATGACATTGCCGTGCCAGTCCTCGGATGCCGGGGGCTGGGTATGGGCCGTTGGCGCCTGTGGTGCGGGGGCCAGTGCCGCAATGACCAAGGCCGCAAGCAGGATGACGGCGATGGGGGCGGCTGACGGGGCCTTGGAGCTGCGGGCAGGCGCGTAGGGGGGGCAAAGGTCGTGGGACATGATCCGATCCTTTCTGTCCGGGATGACTGGACCCAGGATAGGCGGAGTATAACAATTCATAAAACGAATTTATGATGGGTTATTCATGACGTTTCTTGATGGGTTTGGGCCGGTGCGACGCTCAGACCTGCTGGCAGGGACTCGAGGGTCGGATCGTAAGCATAGGCGCGATTGCGGCCCTCGTGCTTGGCGCGATAGAGGGCGCGGTCGGCCTGTTGCAATGCGGTGTCGAGTGTGCCGCCGGGGGGCAGAAGCGCCACGCCAAAGCTGGCGGTAAGGGTCAGGCTCCGCGTGCCCAGAAACACCGGGCTTTGCCGGGTGCGGTGGGCGAGGCGGCGGGCGGCGGCGTGACCATCGGCAAGGGTCGTGTTCTGCATCACGATCACGAATTCTTCGCCGCCGAGGCGCGCGACGAGGTCGATCGCGCGGCAATTGCCGGTGAGGATCGCCGCGAATTGGCGCAGAGCGAGATCGCCTGCGGCATGGCCGTGGCGGTCATTGAAGCCCTTGAAATGATCGATATCGGCGAGGATCACGGCGCAGGGGCGATCGGGACAGGCAGGCGCGGTGGCAAAGAGGCTGCTGCGGCTGCGCACGCCGGTGAGCGGGTCATGGTGCAGCGCATGTTCAAGCTGCGTCGCGCGGTGGTGGGCGGTCTGCAGGCGTTGGCCGATGACATAGGCAAGCGGGGCCGCGAGCATGAGCGCCATGAGCGCGTCGGGCATGAGCGTGCGTGCCGCGAGATCGGGCGGCAGAACGAGGCCGCGCAAGAGCGCGCCGCCCGCCAGCACCGTTAGGCAGATCAGCGCCACGAAGCGCCGCACGTCGCCCAGAGTTTCAATCTGCCAATTCATCTGCCACTCTCCCGCAATCCCTGTCTCAGGATCGCGCGGAGCGGTTAATGAGTGGTGGCTTTTGGTGGCGGTAAAGCCCAGAGAATGGGCAGGGTTTTAGGCAAATGCGTGAATATCTCACCTTCGCGTGACAGGTGGCCGGTCAGGGTGGCGATGCCTGCCGGACCTGCCTAGGGTTGAGGGTGACAGAATAAAGGAGGTGATATGCCCACCGAACGCCTGACATTCGCGGGCCATGGCGGCCATGACCTAGTGGCGCGGCTCGATCTGCCGGAGGGGCCACATCTGGCGACGGCGCTCTTTGCGCATTGTTTTACCTGCTCCAAGGATATTCCCGCGGCGCGTCGGATCGCGGCGCGACTGGCGGGGGCGGGGATTGCGGTGCTGCGGTTCGATTTCACCGGGCTCGGGCATTCGGGGGGCGAGTTCGAGAACACCTCGTTCAGTTCGAATGTCGAGGATCTGGAGCGTGCGGCGGCGGCGCTCGCGGCACGCGGCATGGCGCCGGGGTTGCTGATCGGGCATAGTCTGGGAGGGGCCGCCGTCTTGGCTGCGGCGGGGCAGATCAAGAGTGCGCGGGCGGTTGTGACCATCGGCGCGCCGTATGACCCCGGACATGTGACGCAAAATTTCGGCGCAGCGCTGGAACGGATCGAGGCGGAGGGCGTGGCCGAGGTCCGGCTGGGGGGGCGGGATATTCGCATTGGGCGCGGTTTTGTCGAGGATGTGCGCGCCGAGGTGTTGGGCCCCAAGATTGCGGGTTTGCACAGGGCCCTATTGGTGTTGCACGCGCCGCGCGATGCCGTGGTGGGGATCGAGAATGCGTCAGAGATTTTCCGCGCGGCGAAGCATCCCAAGAGTTTTGTCACGCTCGATGGGGCGGATCATCTGATCACCGGCCCGGAGGATGCCGAATATGCGGCGCAGGTGATTGCCGCCTGGGCACCGCGCTATCTGGATATGCGCGTCCCGGCGCCGCCGCCCGGCGCACCGGAAGGCGTGGTGCGGGTGAGCGAGGCAGATAGCGACGGGTTTTTGCAGGACATCAATTCTGGTCCGACGCATCATGCCTATGCCGATGAGCCGATTGCCTATGGGGGCACGGATCGCGGCATGTCGCCGTACGGGTTTCTGGCGGCGGGGTTGGGGGCCTGCACCTCGATGACGATCCGGATGTATGCGCGGCGCAAAGGCTGGATTCTGGATCATGTGAGTGTCGATGTGTGTCACGACAAGGTGCATGCGCAGGATGCCGATGCCCGTGCCGATGCCAAGGCGGACAAGTTCACGCGGGTCATTCGGCTGGAGGGGGATCTCAGCGAGGATCAGCGCGCTAAATTGCTCGAGATCGCGGACAGATGCCCGGTGCATCGGACGCTGGAACGGTCGTCGCAGGTGGAAACGCGGCTGGAGGAGGCGTAGGGGGCTTGGCCGGTTTTGCCTCGCCCGCCCATGGCTGGAGGTCCACAGGCGG
Source organism: Roseovarius sp. MBR-51 (assembly GCF_053628575.1). Taxonomy (NCBI): domain Bacteria; kingdom Pseudomonadati; phylum Pseudomonadota; class Alphaproteobacteria; order Rhodobacterales; family Roseobacteraceae; genus Roseovarius; species Roseovarius sp. MBR-51. Next base: position 209,765 of record NZ_JBRJGQ010000003.1, on the reverse strand, counting down.
GAGAGGTGCTGAGCCTCTGGCTCAAATCCGCAGGAACGGTTGGGCGAGGCGGGGAATAAGCGCGCGAAAGCGCAAGGGCGCATCCGTTGCGGCAAGACAGATACAATCGGCACCGATATCCGCGACCGGCGTGTGATCGAGATCCTCATTGGCAATCTCGATGTCGCCGGGGCCGAAATAATCCACCGAGTCGGAAAACGCCCCTTGTAGCACCAGCGTGAGTTCGGTGCCGCGATGGCCGTGGTCGGGCACGGCTGCGCCAGCAGGAATAAAGAGCAGACGTGCCGTGGCATCGCGAGAGGTGGGCAGGATCGCCTGTTTCACCCCCATGCCGACGGGCCGCCAGCGCACGGCATCAAGATCGCCGCCGATGTAGTCGCGCAGCGGTGCGGGAAAGAGGCCGGGCGCGGGGCGCGCGGGCGATGTCACCGTCTGCGGTGGCGCATTGCGTATCCGGGCCATGGTTGCGGCGAGACTGTCCTGAGCCAAGGCCGCCGTTTCGGAGGTCTCGATCAGCGCGCCACCGAGACTGTCAAAACTGCCGAGCCGTGCGCGGCACTCGTCGCACATGGAGATATGCGTGGCGACCGTCAGGTTGAACGCCTCTGGCAAGCTGCCGGCGGAATAGGCCATCAAAAGCGCGTCGCTGAGGTGGTGGGTGATCTGTTTTCTGGTCATGGCATACACTTTACTTCATTGTGTGGCGCAAGCGGTCGAGCGCCAGTCTGATGCGGGATTTGATCGTGCCGAGAGGCAGGCCGGTTTGCGCTGCAATCTCGGAGTGGCTGAGATCGCTGAAATAAGCCTTTTCGATCAACTCGCGTTGTTTCTGGGGAAGCGCGGCAATCGCCTCGCTCAATTGGTCGCTTTCTTGTTGCAGGGCGAGCGTATCGGCCTGATCTGGTTCCGGGTCCTGTCCCCAAGGCAAATCCTCGGGTTCGGGGCGTTTTTGTTTGCGCAGCGCATCGATTTTGCGGTTGCGCGCGATGGTAAAGATCCACGTCGCCGCAGAGGCACGGGATGGATCAAAGAGATGCGCCTTTTGCCAGAGCGCGGCCATCGCCTCTTGGGTGCATTCTTCGGCCAGCGTAGCATCGGCACCCGAGCGCATCAGGAACGCCTTGACCCTTGGGGCGAAATGCCCAAAGAGCCGGGCAAAGGCGGCCTCGTCCTGAGTCTCGCGGATGGCCGCGATGCAAGCCACCCAATCCGTGTTTTCCCGCTCACATGTCGTTGTCACCTTGGCCGGTCCTGCCCGTTTCATTGTTGTCGCAGACCTCTTAACACGGGTGACAAGCACCGGCGAGGGGTCAGGGTCACGCAGGAGGACGGCTTCGTTCAGCATGAAAGATTTACGATGAAAGTGCGGGGTTGGATCACCTCTCGTCACAAATAAACCGCGTTTTGTTTCCAGACTCATTGTAATCCGTTCGAGGTGACGGTGCGTATTGCAAACACGAGCACAAATTAGCAGGTTAAATGCTTCATGCCATTTGAGACAGGCGCCGCGGCGCGCAAGAAAATTGCCGTGATCGGTGCAGGTATCACGGGTATGGGGGCCGCAGAACGTCTTGCGGATGGGCATCATGTGGTGGTCTTCGAGGCCGAGCCGCGATTGGGTGGGCACGCGCGCACGATTGTGGCGGGCAAGCGCGGGGATCAGCCGGTCGATACCGGCTTTATCGTGTTCAACTATGCGACCTATCCCAACCTCAACGCGCTCTTTGAGCGTCTGGATGTGCCGGTTGCGCCAAGTACAATGAGTTTTGGGGCGTCGTTCCGGGGCGGGGCTTTGGAATATGGTCTGCAAGGGGCGGGGGCGTTTTTCGCTCAGCGCCGAAATTTGATGAACCCGGCGCATTGGATGATGTTGCGGGATATTTTCCGGTTCAACGAAGGGGCGTTGGAGGCCTGCAAGGAGCCGGGGCTGACCATGGAGGGGCTCATCACCAAGATGAAGTTGGGCCGCTCGTTCCGCGACTATTACCTCACGCCCTTTTCGGGGGCGATCTGGTCGATGCCGGTGGAGCAGGTGCTGGGGTTTCCGGCGCAGGCGCTGGTGACGTTTTTCAAGCAGCATGGATTGCTGGGCTACAGCGAGCAGCATCAGTGGTATACGGTTGTGGGTGGATCGGTTGCCTATGTCAGCCTGCTGGAGCGGTCGTTGCGCTCCAAGGGTGCCGAGATCCGGTTGAGCGCGCCAATCGCGGGCATCCGGCGCCTCGCACAGGGTGTGGAGGTACGGGCTGAGGGCGGCGACTGGGAGGAGTTTGACGACGTGGTGATTGCGGCGCATAGCGACGACGCACTGCGGCTGCTCTTGGATGCGGATGAGATCGAGCGCGGCAGCGTGGGGGCGATTGCCTATCAGCCCAATGACATCATCCTGCATGCGGACACCAGCGTGATGCCACGGCGTCGGGCGGTCTGGTCGTCGTGGAATTACACCGAGGCAAAGGTCAAGCGGGCGGGGCAGATTGATTTGACCTATTGGATGAACAGCCTGCAACCGATCCCCGAAGACGATCCGCATTTCGTCACGCTCAACACCACGCGGCCCATACGGGACGAGTTGATCTATGATCAGGTGACGCTGCGCCATCCGGTCTATGATCTGGAGGCGGTGACGGCACAAGCCCGCGTGCGGGCGATGAACGGGCGGCGCAACACTTGGTTTTGTGGGGCATGGATGCGGAATGGGTTTCACGAGGACGGGTTGGCAAGTGGTCTTGAGGTGGCCGAAGCGATTTATGCGCGCGCCGCCTCGGCTGTGGCGGCGGAATGAGGCGGATCGACCATATCGCGGGCCATACCTGGCATGGGCGCAAGGGCGGGATCGAGAACGCCTTTCGCTATGGGATCGACTATGTGCTGCTGGATGCCGAGACCGAGGCTTCGGCACCGCGTTTGTTCGGGCGCAATCGGCGGGGTGTCGCCTCGGTCTGGGATGCAGATCACGGCGGGGTGCCGGGGCAGGGGCGTGGCGCGGTGTGGGTGCGGGAGGTGTTGGCCGAGCGGCAGATACCACCGCCTGCGCGGATCGAGCTGCTGGCACAGCCGCGTATTCTGGGACATGTGTTCAACCCGGTGAGTTTCTGGATTTGTCGCGATGCGGCCGGTCAGGTGCCGGTGATCATCGCCGAGGTCAGCAATACCTATGGGGATCGCCATTCCTATCTGTGTCACCGCGATGACATGGGGCCGATCACGGCGCAGGACCGGTTGCAGGCAAAGAAGGTCTTTCATGTCTCGCCGTTCCTGCGGATCGAGGGCGGGTATGAATTCCGGTTCGATCTGCGCGAGGACCGGATCGGCATCTGGATTGATTTCAGCGGTGGCCATGGCGGGGTGATCGCGACGCTGGTGGGGCAGCGTCGGAGGTTGACCAATTGGGGGCTGCTGCGCGCCATGCTGCGGCGGCCCTTCGGGTCGCGGCGGGTGCTGGGCCTGATTCATTGGCAGGCGTTCAAGCTGTGGTGGAAGGGCGCGCGGTTTCAGAGTCGCCCGGTGCCGCCCGCCGATGAGGTGAGCCGGTGAGTGCGGTTTTCGCCGGGACCGTGGCGCAGGTTGCGCCGCGTCTGCCGGGCTATGCGCTCTTTGGGGCAATGCTCGCGGCGGCGGGGTTGCCGCTCTATATTCACGCGCCGAAGTTCTATGTGGACGAATATGGCGTGTCACTGGGCGCGCTGGGGGCGGTGCTCTTTGCGCTGCGGCTGATTGACGTGGTGCAAGACCCGTTACTCGGGCGGTTGTCGGATCGGTTGCGCGCGCATCGTGCGATGAGCGTCTGGGTCGCGGTTGCGGTGATGGCGGCGGCGATGCTGGGCCTGTTCGCGGTGGTGCCGCCTGTTGCACCGCTCTGGTGGTTTGCGGCGATGCTGGTGCTGGTGTTTTCGGCCTTCAGCTATCTCACGATCTGTTTTTATGCGCAGGGCGTGGCCACGGCGGCGGGGCTGCCGGGGCAGGGGCATTTGCGGCTGGCGCGGTGGCGGGAAACCGGCGCGCTCTTGGGGATTTGTGCGGCGGCGGTGGCGCCGGTGGTTTTGGGTGGCTTTGGCGGTTTTGCCCTTGGCTTTGCGATTTTGTCGGGGCTGGCGGGTTTGGCCATGGTTGGGCAATGGCAGGATTGCGGAGGCGTGCCGGGCACAGGCTTTGGCCCGGTGCTGCGCGATGCCGTGGCGCGGCGGTTGCTGATGGTGGCCATGGTCAATGCAGCCCCCGTGGCGGTGAGTTCGACGCTGTTCCTGTTCTTTGTCGAGAGCCGGTTGCAAGCGCCGGGATGGGAAGGGCCATTTCTCTTGCTGTTTTTCCTGTCGGCGGCAGCGGCGGCGCCGGTCTGGGGGGCCTTGGCTGAGCGGTTTGGGGCCAAGCGGATGCTCTTGGGAGGCATGGTCCTGTCGATTGCCGCCTTTGCCGGGGCGGTCATGCTCGGGGCGGGTGATCTCTGGGCCTTTGGCGTGATCTGCGTGGCCTCCGGGGCGGCGATGGGGGCGGATATGACGCTTTTGCCCGCGCTCTTCGCGCGGCGGATGGCGCAGGTCTCGCCGGGGGCGGCGGAGGGGTTTGGTCTCTGGTCCTTTGTGTCGAAATTCACGCTGGCGCTGGCGGCTGTGGCGCTCTTGCCACTGCTGGAAGCGGGCGGGTTCGAGGCGGGGCAGGCCAATCCGGGTGAGGCGCTGATGCTGCTGAGCCTGCTCTATGGAGCTGTGCCGTGTGTGTTGAAACTTTTGGCCATTGCGCTCTTGGCCCGAACACCGATTGAGGAAGGGAGCTGATCCGATGGAGGCTTTGGGATGGATAGGGCTGGGGGCGGCGGTGATGCTGGCGCTGGTGCTGCTCAAGGAGCGGCTTGCGGGGTTCGGCGCGCAGGTTCCAGAGGATTACGCGGGGCAGGGGCCGCAGTTTGATCTGCGCGAGCATCTGCGCGGTGCGATCAAATGCGAGGGCGTGATCTATGGTCCGCTCGGGCGGGTCGCGTCGCGGTTCACGGGTGATTTCGAGGCAAGCTGGCAGGGCAATCGCGGGGTGATGCGCGAGCATTTCGACTATGACAGCGGTAATTCTCAGGACCGTGAGTGGCGTCTGGAACTTGGCAATGACGGAAGCATTCGGGCAGAGGCCGACGATTTGGTCGGCACCGGTGCCGGACGGCAGCTGGGGGCGGCGGCGCGGCTTTGTTACCGAATTCGCTTGCCCAAGGAGGCGGGCGGTCATGTGCTGAGCGTGACCGACTGGATGTACTTGGCCCCGAATGGCGTGGTGGTCAATCGCAGTCAGTTCCGCAAGTTCGGGATCAAGGTGGCGGAACTGGTGGCGGTGATGCGCCGGGTGGAGGCATGATGGACTGGCGCGGCAAACGGTATTGGCTGGTGGGGGCCAGCGAGGGTCTGGGTGCCGCGCTCGCGCAGAAGATCAGCGCGGCAGGGGCCGAGGTGATCGTATCGGCGCGGAGTGCCGAGCGGCTTGACGCGGTTGTGGCGGGCCTGCCGGGGCGGGCCAGTGCGGTGCCGGTCGATGTGCGCGATGACGCGAGCGTGGCCGAAGCGGCGCGCGCGGTGGGACAAATCGACGGGTTGGTGTGGCTGGCGGGTGTCTATTGGCCGATGCCCGCGACCGAGTGGAACCCCGAGGACGCGGTCGCCATGGCGGATGTGAATTTCACCGGCGCGGTGCGGGTCATTGGCGCGGTTTTGCCCGACATGGTGGCGCGGGACGCGGGCCATGTGGTGTTGACCGGATCGCTCTCGGGCTTTCGTGGATTGCCGGGGGCGATTGGCTATGCGGCGTCCAAGGCGGGCGTCATGTCTCTGGCCGAGTCGATGCGCGCTGATCTGTGGCGCAGCGGCGTACGGGTGCAACTGGCCAATCCCGGTTTCATCAAGACGCGGCTGACGGACAAGAACCAATTTCGCATGCCCTTTATCATGACGCCTGAGGCGGCGGCGCAGGAGATGTTCGAATTGATGTGCGACGAGGCGGCATTTCAGCGGCATTTCCCGCGATTTTTCAGCTATGTCTTTCGTTTGTCACGGTTTTTACCGGATTGGGCCTATTACCGACTGTTTGCGTGAGATCAAGGACGGGTGGCTGCGCGCCCGTCATTCCTGTGCTAAGATACGCGCAACAGGAGGGCGGTCCGATGTTGGACATCACGGTACATAAAATCGCGCAGGTGGTTCTGATGGCGCGCGAGCTTGATCGGGCGGAGGGCGAATTGCGCGCCTTTATCGAGCGGTTGAGCGAGGATGAACAGGCCAGTCTGGTCGCCGTGATGTGGATCGGCCGGGGCAGTTTCGAGGTTGAGGAACTGGAAGAGGCGAAACGGACGGCAGAGGAAGAGGCGACGACGCCCTGTGCGGATTACCTCTTGGGCACGCCACATCTGTCGGATCATCTGGAAAACGGTCTGGAGGCGCTCGGTCTGTCGGCGTCGGATGATGAGGATGAGTTGATCCGGGGCGGCTGAGGGTTTCGACGTGGGGTCGGATTGATCCTGCTCGCGCTTGGCCCTATAGGCGGGGGACACGCGATGGAAACCCGAGGAGATGCCCATGTCGAATGCTGCCCTGGAAACCGCAATCGAGGCCGCCTGGGAGGCGCGCGATACGATCACGCCTGCAACCGGAGGCGAGACCCGCGAGGCGATTGAGGAGACGCTCAATGCGCTCGATAGCGGGGCGTTGCGGGTGGCTGAACGGCAGGCGGATGGTCAGTGGCATGTGAACCAATGGGCCAAGAAGGCGGTGCTCTTGGGCTTTCGCATCAAGGATATGGAAATCCATGCCGGCGGGCCGCAGGGCGCGGGCTGGTGGGACAAGGTGGACAGCAAGTTCAAGGGCTGGGGCGATGCCGAGTGGCGCGACGCCGGGTTTCGGGCCGTGCCGAACTGCGTCGTGCGCAAATCGGCCTATATCGCGCCGGGCGTGGTTTTGATGCCGTCCTTTGTCAATCTGGGCGCCTATGTGGACAGCGGCACGATGGTGGATACCTGGGCCACGGTGGGGTCATGTGCGCAGATTGGCAAGAATGTGCATTTGTCGGGTGGTGTGGGTATTGGCGGCGTTCTGGAGCCGATGCAGGCCGGGCCGACGATCATCGAGGACAATTGTTTCATCGGCGCGCGCTCTGAGGTGGTTGAGGGCTGTATCGTGCGTGAAGGCTCGGTTCTGGGAATGGGGGTCTTCATCGGGAAATCCACCAAGATCGTCGATCGCGAGACCGGGGCCGTGATGTATGGCGAAGTGCCGCCCTATTCGGTGGTGGTCGCAGGAAGCATGCCGTCGAAGAACGGGATCAACCTATACTGTGCGGTGATCGTCAAGCGGGTGGACGCGCAGACGCGGTCCAAAACCGGGATCAACGAGTTGCTCAGGGATTGAGGCGAGGTTTGAGACGCAGCCCGCACGACTAGCACCGCAGGTGCAGCGCGATCGCCAGACCGCCCCCCGGTCTGGCGATTTTGCAATGTGCTGCGGCGCGTGGGGGCATACGGATTTTACGGGGATAAAGCACGTTGCGTCTGATCGGGGTCACATTGCCCCGACCCTCGAGCCTGGGGCCTCTACACTGCCTTGGCGAGGTCCCGGGTCAAGCCCGGGACGGGTGTGGTTTCGATGGGCGCGACAGGCCCTAAACGGACAGTTCCCGCCGTTCTATCGCAAAACCGCGGTCTGGCCATCGTGCGGCACGGCAAGCGGACCCAAGGCGCGGCCATCCCAAAAGAAAAACCCCGCCGGTTGGGCGGGGTTTTGATCTCTCAGCCAAGGCTGATCGCGGCTCAGCCCTGACGGGCTTTGAAACGCGGCTGGGTCTTGTTGATGACGTAGACGCGGCCTTTGCGGCGCACGACACGGCAATCCCGATGCCGGTTCTTGAGCGAGCGGAGCGAATTACGAACCTTCATGGTCGTCTCCTCGGTTGTCGCGGCGCGGGCCAGCGCCTGGGGTTGCGGGCGTCCCGGCACGTGCGGGACAGTGAATTCATGGTGGGCGATACAAGGTTCGAACTTGTGACCCCTTCGATGTCAACGAAGTGCTCTACCACTGAGCTAATCGCCCATGAATGCCAGCCGATCGCCTGCCCCAAAAAGAGGGGCGCGGAAATCCGCGCCGGTTCGGTGGTCTATAAAAGGAGTCGGAGAGGGGATCAAGGGCTTTTAGAACACCAATTTCAGTCTATTATCACGGGTGAAAGGATCACGCATGCCCAAGGTCGCCTATCACCTCACGCATCCCGAACGGCGGACCACGGCTGTGGTGTTCGCCTCGCCGCACAGCGGGCGGGATTACCCGTGGACGTTTTTGCGGCGCACCACGCTCAACGAGCATTCGGTGCGGTCCTCGGAGGATGCTTTCGTCGATCAACTGTTCGAGTCGGCACCGCTCTATGGCGCGCCGCTGCTCAAAGCGGGCGCGCCGCGGGCCTATGTGGATCTCAACCGAAGCTGTGATGAGTTGGACCCGGCGCTGATCGACGGTGTGTCGCGGCAGGGGCATAATCCGCGCGTGGCCTCGGGACTTGGGGTCATCCCGCGCGTCGTGGCGAATGGGCAGGCGATCTATTCCGGCAAGCTGAGCATGGCCGAGGCAGAGCACCGGATCGAGCATTACTGGAAGCCCTATCACATGGCGCTGCAAGGGCAGTTGGATCAGGCGCATCTGATGTTCGGTCAGTCCATTCTGATAGATTGCCATTCGATGCCGCATGAGGCGATGGATGCGGTGGCGCGGCGCGGTGTGCGGCGGCCTGAGATCGTTCTGGGGGATCGGTTCGGAGCGGCGGCGGATGGGGCGGTGATGGACAGGATCGAGGCGGCCTTTGCCGATGCCGGGCTGGTGGTCACGCGCAACACGCCCTTTGCCGGGGCCTATATGACGCAAGCCTATGGTCGGCCTGCGCGCGCGCGGCATGCGGTGCAGGTAGAGATTGATCGCGCGCTCTATATGAACGAGCGGTTGATCCGCCCGAATGGAAATTTTGAAGCGTTCCGCAGCCTGCTCTCGGGCGTGATCCGCGACATCGCCGAGATCGGGCGCGCCGAGGCGCTTCCTTTGGCGGCGGAGTAGGGTTCAGCGCAGGGACCGCCCTTTGACGATTGCATCTGGCCCGAATTTGGCACGAATCGCGTCTCGGGCACGTTCTGCGCCTGCGCGCTGAACGGCCTGCGGGTCCAGCAAGTCACCTGAACGATCTGCGCCGATCTCTGACCCGAGGTCAGACAGGCCCACGCCGATCAGCCGGTAGGCGGTCCCCGGTGGCACTTGATCTAGGAGCGCGCGGGCGGTGCGGTAGAGCGTATCGGCAAGCTGGGTGGCATCGCGCAGGGCGTGGCGGCGAGTCAGCAGCTTGTGATCGGTGCGCTTGAGTTTGAGCGTGACCACGCGGCCTGCGAGGCTGCGCGCCTTGGCGCGATCGGCCACCTTTTCCGCGAGCCGCCAGATATGGCCGTCGAGCAGGTCAATGTCGCGGGTGTCCTCAAAGAATGTGGTCTCATTCGAGATGGATTTGACCGGGGCATTGGCCGAGACGCGGCGGCGATCCTCTCCGCGCGCCAGATGCCAGAGCCGGTCGCCCATGGAGCCAAAGCGCGCGTTGAGATCACGGCGGTCCCATCGCAGGAGATCGGCAAAGCTACGGATGCCTGCGTCATTCAGTGCTGTGAGGGTGGACTGACCCACGCCCCAGATCAGGCTGACGGGGCGGTCGCGCAGGAAATCGGCGGTCTCGGCGGCCCCGATCACCGCAAAGCCATGGGGTTTGTCGAGGTCCGAGGCGATCTTGGCGAGAAACTTGTTATGGCTGAGGCCGATGGAGCCGGTCAGGCCCAACTCGTCGCGCATCCGCTTGATGAGGCGGGCCAGCATCACGGCGGGCGGGGCGCCATGCAGGCGCGCGGTGCCGGTAAGATCGAGAAACGCCTCGTCGAGCGAGAGCGGTTCCACGTCGGGGGTGAGATCGAGCATCATGGCGCGGATGGCGCGCGAGGCCTCGGCATAGACCTGCATGCGGGGTTTGATCACCACCGCCTCGGGGCAGAGTTTGAGCGCCTGAAACATCGGCATGGCAGAGCGCACGCCCTTGATGCGGGCGATATAGCAGGCGGTCGAGACCACGCCGCGCCGCCCGCCACCGATGATCAGCGGCTTGTCGGCAAGCTCGGGATTGTCGCGCTTTTCGACGCTTGCGTAGAAGGCATCGCAATCCATATGGGCGATGGAGAGGTCAAAGAGTTCGGGATGGGACACGATGCGGGGGCTGCCGCAGGCGGGGCAGCGGCGGGCAGTGTCGAATCGGGTGAGGCAATCGCGGCAGAGGCTGGGCATGATGGGGGGAGTGTAGGGCTCGGGTATGGGGGCGCGCAAGTTGGAGGATATCGGGTCGTCACCCGCGCGGCGGCGCGTACCGCGCCTTGTTCCGCGCGGGGGTACGTGCTGCGCGGCATCTCATTGCCAATAAAAAACCCGGACGCGGCGCATCCGGGCTTCTTCATTGGGTTTAGCCCCCGCTCAGAGCAGGGATTTGACCTTGTCTGCCACGGCCTCGGCGGTGATGCCGAATTCCTTGAAGAGCGTGGGGGCAGGGGCGGAGGCCCCGAAATCATGCATGCCGACAAAGCCGCCCTTTTCGCGGCGGCCGCGTTCGCCGTAGAGCCAGCGGTCCCAGCCAAAGCGGATGGCGGCCTCGACCGCGACGCGCACCGGGCCTGCGGGCAGGACGCGTTTGCGGTAGCTGTCATCTTGTTCCTCGAAGAGTTCCCAGCAAGGCATGGAGACAACGCGGGTGCCGATGCCTTCGGCCTGAAGAAGATCGCGGGCCTTCATGGCGATTTCAACCTCGGAGCCTGTGGCCATCAGAATCGCTTGGCGCTTGCCCTCTGCATCGGCCAGCACATAGGCGCCTTGGGCGGTCAGGTTCTTGGCCTTATGCTCGCGCCGCAGGGTGGGCAGGGACTGGCGGGTGAGCGACAGGACCGAGGGCGTTTCCTTGGAGGTCAGCGCCAGTTCCCAGGCCTCGGCGGTCTCGACCGTATCGCAGGGGCGGAAGACCCAGGTGTTGGGCGTGGCGCGGCTGATTGCCAGATGCTCGACCGGCTGGTGGGTCGGGCCATCCTCGCCCAGACCGATGCTGTCATGGGTCATCACGAACACGGTCGGGATTTTCATCAGCGCGGCCAGACGCATGGCCGGGCGGGCGTAATCGGTAAAGCACATGAAGGTGCCGCCATAGGGGCGGATGCCGCCATGCAGCGCCATGCCGTTCATCGCGGCGGCCATGCCATGTTCGCGGATGCCCCAATGGATGTAGCGGCCTGCGCGGTTGTCCACGTCAAACACGGTCATATCGCCCGAGCGGGTGTTGTTGGAGCCCGAGAGATCGGCAGAGCCGCCCACGGTTTCTTGCAGGATCGGGTTGACCACCTCCAGCACCATTTCGGAGGATTGGCGCGTGGCCACTTTGGGGGCCTCGGCGCTGATCTGTTTTTTCAGGGCGCGGATGCGGGCCGAAAGTTTGGTGGGCATGTCGCGGTTGAAGATGCGGGCAATCTCGGCCTGACGGGCCGGTGATGTCGCGGAGAGCCGCTTGGCCCATGCGGCATAGGTGCTGGCCCCGCGCTTGCCGATGGCCTCCCATGCGGATTTGACATCGGCGGGGATTTCGAAGGGGCCGTTTGCCCAGCCATAGGCGTCTTTGGCGGCGGTCAGTTGCTCTGGGTTGGTCAGCGCGCCGTGGCCCTTGGAGGTGTCCTGTGCGGCGTGGCCAAGGGCGATATGGGTCTTGCAGGCGATCATCGTGGGTTGATCGGTGGTCTTGGCCTCGGTCAGGGCCGCGTCGATGGCTGCGGGATCGTGCCCGTCAATCTCGATCACATGCCAGCCGGAGGCCCGGAAGCGCGCCACCTGATCAGTGCGGTCGGCAAGGTCAACGGCGCCGTCGATGGTGATGCTGTTGTTGTCCCAGAGCACGATGAGGCGCGACAGCTGGTGGCGGCCAGCAAGGCCGATGGCCTCATGGCTGATGCCTTCCATCAGGCAGCCGTCGCCGGCGATCACATAGGTGTAGTGATCCATCAGCTTGGTGCCGAAGCGGGCGCGCAGCATTTCCTCGGCCATGGCAAAGCCGACGGCATTGGTGATGCCCTGACCAAGCGGGCCGGTTGTGGTCTCGATTCCGGTGGCGTGGCCGTATTCCGGGTGACCTGCGGTTTTCGCGCCCCACTGGCGGAAATTGCGGATCTGATCGAGCGTCATGTCGGCGTAGCCGGTCAGATGCAGCAGGGAATAGAGCAGCATCGAGCCATGTCCTGCCGAGAGGATAAAGCGGTCGCGGTCGGGCCAGTTGGGATTGCTGGGATCAAACTTGAGATGCTTTTCAAACAGCACGGTCGCGACATCGGCCATGCCCATCGGCATGCCGGAATGGCCGGAATTTGCGGCGGCGACGGCGTCGAGGGTCAGCGCGCGGATGGCGGTGGCCTTTTTCCAATGATCGGGGTTGGCAGAGCGGAGGGCAGCGATATCCACGGGGGTGACATCCTTTGAATGGGGCAATGACTGCGCGTTGCATACCAGCCCGGTGCAGAAGTTCAAGCGCGAGGCGGTGCATCAGGGGCTTTGAGCGGGATTGGGGGCGCATTTCAGTGATGGTTTCATTAGACTTGATCAAAACCCACCCAGTGTGCGATTCGTGGGACATAGGGGCAATACAAGTGAGGACCTCCGAGGATGAGTCAGATAGACGAGTTGCAGGCACGGATCACGGCGGCATTGGACCGCATCGCGCAGGGGCTGGAGGGCCGCCCCACAGCGGCGGGTGATCTTGAATATCTTGGCAAGCTGCATGAGCAGATCGAGGAAGAGCGGTTGGCCAATGCGCAGTTGCAGGAGCGGATCAAGGCGTTGCACAGCAAGCTGGACGCGGCGGAGGGCGCGCAGGCCGAAAGCCTGCGCAAGCTGGATGCGGACCTACAGTCACTGCGCAAGGCCAATCAGCAGTTGCGTGACAACAATCAAGCGCTGCGCGACGCCAATGCGGCAGGTGTGGCCGAGCCGCATCTGATCAACAAATCCATGATGGCTGAGTTGGAGGGGCTGCGTGCCGCCCGCACCGCTGACCGTGGCGAGGTGGAGGCGGTGCTGGGGGCCTTGGGGCAGGTGATTGCCGAGGCTGACGCAGAAACAGACCAGAACGACAAAACGGAGACATCGGATGCCTGAGGTTCAGATCGAGATCGGGGGGCGCAATTTCGAAGTGGCCTGTCAGGCGGGTGAGGAGCATTACCTGCATGCCGCTGCCAAGATGCTGGATGAGGAGGCCGCCGTGTTGGCGGCGCAGATCGGGCGTATCCCCGAGCCGCGCATGTTGCTCATGGCGGGTTTGATGCTGGCTGACAAAACCGCCGGGTTGCAGGACAAGCTGCGCGAGGCCGAGGATCGGCTGGCCGAGAAAGAAGCGGAGCTGGATCAGTTGCGCAATGCGCCTGGCCCAGAGGCGCAACGGATCGAAGTGCCGGTGGTGCCGGATGCTGTGGTGGACACGCTGGCCGAGATCGCCGCGCGCGCCGAAGCGCTGGCCGAGACTGTGGACGGTGCGCGGGCGGGCTAAGGCACCTGTCACACAGACTATAGGGGCGTGCTATGAAGCTGATCCTGGGACTCGTTCTGGTGGGGATTGTGGCGGTGCTGGCCTTTGTTCGTCTGGCCCCGTCAGACCCGGCGCGCTGGCATCAGATGCGGGACAGCGTCACCAATCGCGATCTGGACGGTGGCGCGATGCGGGAGGTGACGGGGGATCTGGCCGCGCTCGATGCGGTCATTCGCGCCACGCCGCGCACAGAGGTTTTGGCCGGGGATGTGGCGCAGGGGATGATCACCTATGTTACCCGCTCGCGGGTCTTTGGGTTTCCCGACTATACCACGGTGCGGCAGACGGGCGAGAGGCTTGAGATTTACGGGCGTCTGCGCTTTGGCAAGTCAGATCTGGGGGTGAACGCCGCCCGTATCGACGGCTGGTTGCAGCGATTGGGGCAGGCTGGAGGATAAGCATCCGTCCGAAATCTTGCGCCACATCGGCACGTTGAGCGACATCTGGCATTGCGCCATGAACATATTGCCATCGACCTGCAGGCAGATTGTCTCGCCCATCTCGACGCGCGCGCCGCTCTTGTCTGTGCAATAACATTCCACGGTCTTGCGCCCGATGGTGGCATCGGCGAGCGCCGGGGAGGCGCAGATCAGCAAGAGGGGCAACACCGCTTTCATGCGATGATTCTAGCACAGGTGACGCCCCTTGACCAAGTCACAAGGATGGGACAGAGGATCATTCCCATGGTACCCTTGGACAGATTGCAACAAATCGCGGAGCGCTTTGACTTTGTCGAGGCGCAGATGATGCAGGGCGGTGGCGATATTGCCCGCCTTGGCCGCGAATATTCCGAATTGCGCCCGCTGGTCGAGGAGATCCGCGCCTATCGTCAGATCCTGACCGATATCGAGGGTGCGCGGGCAATGCTGGGTGATCCCGAGATGCGCGATTTGGCGCGTGACGAGTTGGAGGTGCTGGAGGCGCGGCTGCCGGGGATGGAAGCAGCGCTGCAACTGGCGCTCTTGCCACGTGACGAGGCGGATGCGCGGCCTGCGATCCTTGAAATCCGGCCCGGAACCGGGGGCGAGGAGGCGGCGCTTTTTGCGGCCGACCTCATGCGGATGTATCAGCGCTATGCCGAGGCACGCGGCTGGGTGTTCGACGTGATCGAGGAGCAGCAGAGCGAGTTGGGCGGCATCCGCGAATTGGTTGTGCATATCAAGGGTGACGGGGTTTTCGCCCGGCTCAAGTTCGAATCCGGCGTGCACCGGGTGCAGCGCGTGCCCGAGACCGAGAGCGGCGGGCGTATCCATACCTCTGCGGCGACGGTGGCGGTGCTGCCCGAGGCGGAGGATGTGGATATTCAGATCAATGCCAACGACTTGCGAATCGATACGATGCGCTCTTCCGGGGCCGGAGGACAGCATGTGAACACGACCGATTCGGCGGTGCGGATCACGCATATCCCGAGCGGGATTGTGGTGACGAGTTCCGAGAAATCGCAGCATCGCAACCGTGAGATCGCCATGCAGGTGCTGAAATCACGACTTTTTGACATGGAGCGTAGCCGTGTGGACAGCGAACGCTCTGCCAATCGCGCGGCGCAGGTGGGATCGGGGGATCGCTCCGAGCGCATTCGCACCTATAATTTCCCTCAAGGCCGGATGACCGATCATCGGATCAACCTCACGCTCTACAAGTTGGAGCAGGTGATGGGCGGTGATCTGGATGAGGTGATCGACGCGCTGACGGCGGATGCGCAGGCCACTTTGCTGGCCGAAATGTCGTGACCCTGCGCGAGGCGTTGCTGCGGGCTGTGCGGCGGCTGGAGGCGGCGGGCATTGAGGACGCTGCGGGCGATGCGCGGGCGCTCTTGGCGGGGGCCGTAGGGATTGGGCGCGACCGGCTGACGCTGCATCTGGGCGATGAATTGGAGCCGGGGGCCGAGGCGCGTTTTGAGGCGATGATCGCGCGGCGGATGGCGCGGGCGCCGGTTTCCAAGATCCTTGGGCGGCGGGTGTTTTGGGGGCGGGAGTTTGAGGTGACAGCCGATGTGCTCGATCCGCGCCCCGAGACGGAATGCCTGATCGCCGAGGCGTTGGCCGGGCCCAAGCCTTTGACTTTGCTCGATCTTGGCACAGGAAGCGGCATTTTGGCGGTGACCTTGCTGGCGGAATGGCCGGGGGTAACGGGCGTGGCCCTGGACCTTTCGGCGGAGGCGCTCGATGTGGCGGCGCGCAATGCTGCGCGGCATGGGGTGCGGGATCGGCTATCGCTCTGCCACTCTGACTGGTTCGCACAGATCACGGGTGCGTTTGATCTCATTGTGTCGAACCCGCCCTACATCGGGCGTGATGAGATGGTCGGGCTCATGCCCGAAGTGCGCGACCACGATCCGCGCATGGCCTTGACCGATGAGGGCGACGGGCTGACGGCGTATCGGGTGATTGCGGGCGGGGCGGGAGCGCATCTGAACCCCGGTGGGCGGCTGATGGTTGAGATCGGCTGGACGCAGGGGGCGGCGGTGGCCGATCTCTTGCGCGCTGCGGGATTCGAGGCGGTGGCGGTGCTGCCCGATCTGGAGGGGCGCGACCGGGTGGTGTGTGGAGACTGGCCCGAGACTTCACGCAGAAATGAGCCATAATTGGCAAGAATCGCGGAAATAATCCGCTTTGCTCTTGTGTGACCGGGCGGCGCGTGCTTATTGGGGAGCAGTCAAGACGGAGGATGCCCATTCGGGCGGTCCCGCTTGACACCAAGCCAGAACATGTCCGATCCGGTTTCATTCGGCGCAAGGGGCGCCAGTCGGGTCAAGCGACAATTTGAGCATAGGGCTGGACAGCACCATATGAGATCATCGAAGTCACGTCAGCGGAACAAGCCGAACCGCAACCGCACCGTCGGGAATGTCGTCAACCGTGTGTTTGACAGCTCCGGTCCCGAGGGCAAGGTTCGCGGCACACCGCAGCAGATCATCGAGAAATACAACCAGCTTGCGCGCGATGCGCAACTGTCGGGCGACCGGGTGGCGACCGAGAATTTCCAGCAGCATGCCGAGCATTATCTGCGTCTTTTGGGGGAAGCCCAAAAGGAACAGGATGCGCGGCGTGAAGAGCAGGAACGCTTTAACCGGGATCGTCAGACCGACCGCGACCGTGAGCGTGGCGATCGTCCGGCGGGGCGTGAAGCAGATGAAGGCGACCGGCCTCAGCCCTATGAGCCTGCCGCCTTGTCGCAGCCTGACGTGATCGGTGGCTTTGAGGATCGCGATAGCGGTCTGGTCGAAACGCCCGAGAGCAAACCGCAGGCCGAGCCGGTGCGCAGATCCGAGCCGTCGCGCCGCCATGCGCCTGCGCCTGCGCCTGCGCCGGAAGCTGTGGCGGAGCAACCCGCTGAGCAAGGGTCCGACACGGGTGCTGAGAAAGCTGCGCCGAAACGTCCGCGCAAGCCGCGCGCCAAGCGTCCGCCCAAGTCTGAGGATAACGGATCCTCAGGAGATGGCGGTGGAGAGTCTGCGACCAAGGCTGCGGAGTAATCCCGTGGTCTGATCCGGTGGCGCGGCACTTGCCGCCCGGTTGGATTTGAGTATTTGAAGACCGATGAAAGAGGGGGCTTGCCGGTGGCGGGCCCCATTCTGTGACACCAGATCGAGAGTGCCGATGCCGACCGACCGCCCGCAGCCTGCCTTTGTGCTCGTGCGCCCGCAGATGGGTGAAAACATCGGAGCGGCGGCGCGGGCGATGTGGAATTTCGGCCTCGACCGGATGCGGATCGTGGCACCGCGCGATGGCTGGCCCAATGAGCGGGCTGTGGCGATGGCGAGCGGGGCCGGGCGATTGCTTGACGAGGCGCTCTTGGTCGATAGCACCGCGGATGCGGTGGCGGATTGTTCCTTTGTGCTGGCGACGACGGCACGGGCGCGTGGGCTGACCAAGCCAGTGCTGAGCCCCGAGCGCGCCATGATGTTGGCGGCGGAGAAGATTGCGGCGGGCGAAAAGGTGGCTGTGCTCTTTGGCCCGGAACGCGCAGGGTTGGAGAATGATGATATCGCCCGCGCCAATGCGATCATCAACGTGCCGGTGAATCCGGAGTTTGCCAGTCTCAACCTTGGGCAATGCGTGTTGCTCACAGCCTATGAATGGCAGCGTGCGGCGGGGCAGGTGGTGCTTGAGCGGGTCGATCTGGCCAAGACCGACTGGGCCGCGCAGATCGAGGTCGAAGCCTTGGCGGCGCATTATGAGGAACGGCTGGAGGAGGCCGGGTTCTTTTTTCCCGAGCACAAGGCCGGGAGCATGAAAACCAACCTACGCAATATGTGGAGCCGGATGCCGATGACGCGGGCCGATGTGCAGACCTTGCACGGGGTGATGCGGCAGATGGTCCGCTGGAAGGCGCGTGGTTGAAGCAGGCGGGGACGCGCTCTAGTGTCTCGCAGGGCCAAGGGACAAGAGGCGTAAGCATGACCGGAAAACGCAGCATTTTCGAAGAGGTGGGACAGACAGGGGCCGTGAAGCCCGTGCCGCAAGGCGGCATGATCGACACGGGCCGCCGCGGTGCGCGCGGCGCGATCCGGGTTTGGCTGATGGTGCTCTTTGCGCTGGTGGTGGTCATGATCGCGGTGGGCGGGCTGACGCGGCTCACTGACAGTGGTCTCAGCATCACGGAATGGAAGCCCGTGACGGGGGCGCTGCCGCCGATGACCGAGGCGCATTGGATGGAAGAGTTCGACAAATACCGCGCCATTCCGCAATATGAGTTGATGAACAAGGGCATGACCCTATCGGAATTCCAAGTCATCTATTGGTGGGAATGGGGGCACCGGCAATTGGGCCGTTTGATCGGGCTTGTCTGGGCCTTGGGATTCTTTGGGTTTTTGCTGGCGCGGCAGATTCCTAAAGGTTGGACCGGGCGTCTGTTAGTGCTGGGCGCACTGGGCGGCGCGCAAGGCGCGATTGGCTGGTGGATGGTCTCCTCTGGTCTGACGGGTGACATGGTGGCGGTGGCCTCTTACCGGCTGGCCACGCATCTGGGGTTGGCCTTTGTCATTCTGGGGGTGATTGCCTGGTTCGTGTTCCTGCTGGGGCGTGAGGAGCGGGAGTTGATGCAGGCGCGGCGGGGGCGGGAGGCGAAGCTCTACAGCCTCTCGACGGGGCTCATGCATTTTGCGTTTCTGCAAATCCTGCTGGGGGCGCTGGTGGCGGGGATTGACGCTGGCCGCAGCTATACCGACTGGCCGCTGATGGCGGGGGGATTTCTGCCGCCCGATATGATGGACTTGCAGCCTCTGTGGCGAAACCTTTTTGAGAACCCCGGCACGGTGCAATTCATTCACCGGATGAGCGGCTATCTCTTGCTGATCTTTGCCGTGGTGGTTTGGCTGCGCGGGCGCAAGAGTGCGCATGTGCAGACGCGAAGTGCCTTTACCGCCGCATTTGCCGTGCTGCTGCTGCAGATCGTTCTGGGCATTATGACGGTGCTTTATATCGCGCCCTGGCAATTGGCGATTGCGCATCAATTCGTGGCGGTGGTGCTCTGGGTGTTGATCCTGCGGGCGCGGTTCCTGAGCCAGTATCCGCGCGCCACATCGATTAGGGGAACCTGAGCATGAGCGCCTATGACGATCTGATGGCGCGCGAGCGCGAGACGCAGGCCTTGGCGCAGGTGGCCGGGCGGCTGGGCTGGGATCAGGAAACCATGATGCCGCGCGGTGCCGCCGATCAGCGCGCCGAGGAGTCCGGTGCTATGCAGGCGGTGCTGCATGCGCGGCGGGTGGACCCGGCGCGCGGCGCGTTGCTGGTCGAGGCGGAGGGGGAGGCGACCGCGCCTGTGCCGCGAGCGCAGTTGCGACATATCCGGCGGGATTATGAGCGGGCGGTCAAGGTGCCGGGCGATCTGGCGGTGGCGCTGGCGCGGTTGACGAGCCGGGCGCAGGGGCAATGGGCCGAGGCGCGGGCAGTGGATGACTATGCCGCCTTTGCCCCGGTTCTGTCCGAGGTGGTGCGCCTCAAGCGCGAGGAGGCGGCGGCACTGTCAGCGGGCGGCGCGCTCTATGATGCGCTGCTGGAGGATTATGAGCCGGGGATGGGCGCGGCCAAGCTCGATGCGATGTTTGCTGAAATGCGGCCGCGTCTGGTGGCGCTGCGCGCGGCGGCGCTGGAGGCGGCGTGGCCCAAGCTTGAGCGCAGATTTGACCGTGCCGCGCAACTGGCGCTGTCGCAGAAGCTGGCGCAGGTGTTCGGCTATGACCTGAGCCGGGGGCGGCTTGATCTGGCGGTGCATCCCTTCAGTTCCGGCAGCGGCGATGATGTGCGGATCACCACGCGGGTGAGCGAGGTGGACCCATTCAACTGTTTCTATTCCACGATCCACGAGGTCGGACATGCCTGCTACGAGCAGGGGATTGATCCCGCCTATCGCCTGACGCCTTTGGGTCAGGGGGTGTCGATGGGCGTGCATGAGAGCCAGAGCCGGATTTACGAGAACCAGTTGGGGCGCAGCCGGGCATTCTGCGGCTGGCTCTATGGGCAGATGCGCGATGCCTTTGGCGCGTTCGGAATTGCCGATGAAGACGGCTTTTACCGCGCTGTGAACCGGGTGCATCGTGGCTATATCCGGACCGAGGCAGATGAGGTGCAATACAATCTGCATGTCATGCTGCGCTATGATCTCGAGCGGGCGTTGATGGCCGGGGATTTGGCCGTGACCGATCTTGAGGCGGCGTGGAATGATCGCTTTGCCGCTGATTTCGGAACGCCGGTGGATCGCGCGTCCAATGGTGTGTTGCAGGATGTGCATTGGTCGGTGGGTCTGTTCGGGTATTTCCCGACCTATAGTCTGGGCAATGTCTATGCTGGGTGCCTGCATGCCGCGTTGCGCGACGCCGTGCCGGGGCTCGATGCGCAATTGGCGCAAGGTGATCTGCAAGAGGCAACGGCGTGGCTGCGCGACACTGTGCAGCAGCATGGCGGGCTATACGAGCCGGCTGAGGTCATTGCGCGCGCCTGTGGGGCAGCACCGCAGGCAGAGCCGCTCTTGGCCTATCTGGAGGAGAAGTTTGGTGCGTTCGCCGGGTGACGTTTACTGATTGACGCTGGCTTCGGGGTGGTCTTCGATCTGTTCGATCCACTGCGCGAGGACGCTGCGCAGGAGCGCCACGTCGCGGGTCTCGATTGCCTCGGACAGGGATTTGAGGGCCTTGGCGAGTTCGATTTCCGACAGATGGCCCTCTTGGGCGCGCAGGATCTTGGGGTGTGGCGTGGTCAGCATGTCGGAGCCGATCAGCAGTTCCTCATAGAGCTTTTCACCGGGGCGCAGGCCGGTGATGCGAATCTCGATGTCTCCGTGTGGATTTAGCGCGTCACGTACGGTGAGACCCGAACCTTCGATCATCTTGCGGGCCACGTCGCGCACGGCGATGGGTTTGCCCATGTCGAGCACAAAGACATCGCCGCCGCGGGCAAAAGAGCCTGCCAATAGAACCAAGCGCGCCGCCTCTGGGATGGTCATGAAATAGCGAGTGACGTCGGCGTGGGTCAGCGTCACAGGCCCGCCGCGCGCAATTTGTTCCGCAAAGAGCGGGATGACAGAGCCTGAAGAGCCCAACACATTGCCAAAACGCACCATGGAGAAGCGGGTGGTTTTGCTCCGGGTTGCCAGATCCTGCACGATCATTTCGGCAAAGCGCTTGGAGGCGCCCATCACGCTGACGGGGCGCACGGCCTTGTCTGTCGAGACGAGGATAAAGCGTTCGACCCCGGCATCGCGTGCGGCATGGGCCACGATCCGAGTGCCGATCACATTGTTGCGCATGCCTTCAATCGCGTTCGCTTCGACCATGGGCACGTGTTTGTAGGCGGCGGCGTGCAGCACAATCTCGACCTTGCGCGCGCGCATCAGGACATTGACGACCGATTTCTCGCAAACCGAGCCAAGTATCGGGGTGATCCGCATCAGCGGTGCGAGGCTGCGCAATTCGCGGTCGATCTCGAAGAGGGCGTGTTCGCTGTGATCAAAGAGGATCAGATGGCCGGGCTCGTAGGCGATCACTTGGCGGCAGAGTTCCGAGCCGATCGAGCCACCGGCGCCGGTGACGAGCACGCAGCGCCCCTTGTAGCTGTCACGTGAGCCGGGAAGTTTGTCGTCGAGCCCGTCGCGGCCGAGGAGATCGTTGATGTCAACCGGGCGGCTCTTGTAGAGGGTGCGGACGTCGTTGGAGATCAGATCCGCAAAGGAGGGCAGAGCGTGGACCTCGCAGCCATGTTCTGCAATGCGGCGCGAGAGCAAAGCGCGCTTGGCCGGGGGGGCGCTTGGCATGGCGAGGATGACGCGCTGAATGTCGTAGCGTTTGATCAGATCTGGCAGATCGGACGATTTGAAAACCTTGAGTCCCGCAATGGTCAGGGATTGAAGGCGCGGTTCGTCGTCAACGAAGGCCATTGGCAAGACTTCGTCATCCGTAGCCAATGCGCTGGCGAGTTGTTGTCCGGTTTGACCGGCCCCATAGATCAGCACCCGCAGACGGCGATTGCCATTGCGGTAGATGCGCAGCAGGGCCATGCGCAGCACGAGGCGCGCGGTGACGGACAAGATGAGAAAAATCATGCCGCTGACGATATAGAGCGTGGCCGGGGCCGCGGCGCCGCCCGGAAGAAACGAACCGGCGACGCCGCTTCCCGTCATGGCAAGTGCCACCCAACCCGAGTTGAGCATGCCTTGCATTTCGTAGGATTTCAGCTTGACTTTGTGCAGCCCGAAATAGGTTGCCACCGCTGCGGCAACGCACATCATCACGAGAAGTTCGCTGAGAATTGTATCTCCCGCTGCGGCGAGAGAGGACGGTCCGAGGATGATAGCACGCGCCGCGAGGTACGAGAGGGTCACGATCAGCATATCGAGCGTCAGAAAGAACGTCTGTTTCTGACCTTGTTTCAGCGTCGTGACAGTTCGATAGAGCACTGCGCTTACCCCCATTATTCGGCTTTTTCGTTTTAGGCGCTTGGCGCAGTAATACAAATCCCAATCACTGGCTTGTTACATGTGTTAACCCCAAAACTGAGCAAGTTTTAGCCGACTCGCGTAACATATGTGCAAGAGGTGTGACGAATCCTTTGAAATCAACCCCGTCCGAGGCGGCCTGCCCTGCGACGGTAAAAGACCCGAATCACAGTCTGGCAGATTAAACGCAGGTCGTAGCACAGGCTCTGGTGGCGCGACCAAATCAGATCCAGCCTTGCCTTGCGGGGAATGCAACGGGTCACATAGGTGGTCTCTCCGGTCTCGTGGCTGGTACAGGCGGAGAGCAGCTTTTCTTCGGTTCGGTGGTAAATCAGCGTCGCGAGCCCGGTCACACCGGGGCGTTTCTCGAGCACCTTGGCATAGAGGTCGGGGCAGGCTTCGACATAGCAGCGCAGGGGGGGGCGTGGTCCGACAAAGCTCATGTCCCCGCGCAGCACATTGAGAAGCTGTGGCAATTCATCGAGGCGGTAGGCGCGAAGGCGTCTGCCCAAGGCGGTGACACGATGCTGCTTGTAGCCGCACGAGACGCCGGCGTCGTTCTCGACCACCCGCATGGTGCGGAATTTCCAAAGGCAAAACGGTGTCTCCGGTGTCCGCATCCGCTCGGACAAGTACAACACGGGGCGTCCGTCGATCAAAGCTATGAGGAGGGCAACGACGAGGATGACCGGAGCCAGCAGCAGGATCAGCAAAAGCGCAAATCCAATGTCGAAGGCCCTCTTGGCTGGGGTCATGCTGCGGTCTCCAGGGTGTGCCAGTCGTCGATCATCTGTTGGGCTGTATCTCTGAGATATAGAAACGGGATCAAACCGGCAAGTCGGGTGCCGTCGAGGCTTACGGTCTGCACGGCGGTTTCCGGAGCGTCTTGCCAGATCACGGGACGCCCGGCAGCCTTGGCCAGAGCCTGCATGGTTACGGGCGTGGGCGATGTGACATTGAGCGTATCAGGAAGCCGATCGGGCGGCAGGCTTGCGAGTGCCATCAAGACCTTGGCCAGATCGCCTGGAGCGATGTAGCTGCGGCGCGGGCCGGTGCCATCGGCAAAGCGGTCAAGCCGGACCGGGCTGTCGTGCAGCCGCAGGGCAGGGGCAAGGCTGTCGGCCCCCACAACATTCGCAAGCCGCAGGCAGCAGTGCCGCGTCGGGCCGGTGGGCAAGGCACGCACCGCGTCTTCCATCGCCAGTTTGGAATGACCATAGGCATTGGCGGGCGCCGGTCTATCGGTTTCGTGCAGCGCGTGGCCAGGGCCGTAGACTGCGGCGGACGAGAAATGCAGCACGCGCCGCGCTCCGCAGGCAGCGGCCAGATCGGCGCTGTGGTGGACGAGGTCGATATTGGCTGAAAGATCCTCTGGCGTGCCGGACACCCGGCCCCAAAGCGCAATGACGGTATCGCAATCGGGCAAAGTTGCAAGACGAGCACCGGGAGCCCAAAGGATATCAGCGGGCTTGCGGCGCGACAGCCAGACAATCCGGGGGGCGTCAAGATCGCGCCACGCGGCCCGCAACAGTCCGGCAATTCGGCCTGATGCGCCGGTCACGAGCAGAGATGGTCCTAAGTGCTTTTCGGCCAAGATGCAGCGCTGCCTGTTGCTAAAGGTCAGATTCCGATTGTCTAGCACGCCGTGGGCGGGGTAGGAACCGATGCAATGCTAAACAGACGGGGGAGTCGGAGAGTGACGCGCACAATCAGGATTTTCCTTGGGGTTCTCATGTTTGCCGCTCTGGCGTCGTGCAGTTTGCCTCGGGGGGCCGCCCTGCAAAGCGAGGTTCTCGCCGAAAGTGACAGAAAATCCCCCACGTTTCAGGTGGTGGAGGTCACGCGCCGGTCCACGCCCGCCCTCGCGCTATGGCCTGCGTCCGGATGGAAGGGGCATTACCGTTGGCTATCCGCAAGCCGTGGCCCTGATTCTTCGATCATTCAAACCGGTGATACGCTTCAAATCGTGATTTGGGACAATCAGGAAAATTCCTTGTTGGCCAGTCAGGAGTCGCGGTCGACGGCCGTTCCCCCAATGACGGTGTCGCCGTCTGGATCGGTGTTCATGCCCTATCTCGGTGAGATTAATGTACGCGGAATGACCGAATCCGAAGCGCGTGAGACGTTGCAAACGCGCATGCTCGAGATTGCGCCCTCGGCGCAGGTGCAGCTGAGCGTCAAGCCGGGGCGCAACAATGCGGTTGATGTGGTGGGCGGTGTTTCGGCTCCCGGAAATTATCCGCTGGAGTCGCGCAATACGCGGGTCATGAGCGTGCTGGCGCAGGCTGGAGGCGTGTCTCCGGCGATGAAAAATCCTCTGGTCGTGTTGCAACGTGGCTCTGAAGTCTATGAAACCCGCGCGGAGACGCTGTTTGCCGATCCCGGTCGCAACGCGCTGATCCGGGGGGGCGATCAGATCGTCGTGACCGAAGATGACCGCAGCTTTAACGTGTTGGGTGCTGCAGGCAGCCAGAAGGTGATCCCCTTCGAGGAGGAAACCATAACCGCGATGGAGGCAATATCGTCCATGGGCGGGTTGAGTGCGGCGCGTGCCGATCCCAAAGGATTGCTGGTGCTGCGCGAATATGAACGGCGGCATCTCAACCCCGACAAGCCGGGTCCGGACATGCCTCAGGTAATTTTCTCGCTGGATCTGACCAATGCTGATGGCCTGTTTGCCGCGCGGCAATTCCAGATCAATCCCGGCGACACGCTGCTTGCAACCGAATCGCCGGTTACGCGGGTGCAGACCATACTTGGCCTGTTTGGAACGATCGTTGGATTCGGTGCGACCGCAAACAATCTGGCGAACTAGCCCCAATCTCACGTCAGAATGGCCTGCGGGATGACGAGGGGCGCTGCCCCCATGCCCCTGAGGTATCTTAAGCCCGACGAGGCCGCTCCGCAGGTGCGATCCGATCGGGTGGCGAGCCTGACGCTTTAGACAAGTGACATGCGTTCAGCGCGCTCTGCGTCTGGAAACGGACGGTAGAGGGCAAAGCGGGCCTGAGCAATCTGGGCATGGACACGCTCATGCAGCACCGTCGTTGTCTCGTCCTGTGCGCCGGTGAGCCGAAAGGCGCGGTCCAGTTGGGCGAGATCGGTAACCTCTATCTCGAGCAGGAAATCACCATAGGCATCGGCCGCAAGGTTCAGCTTGCGACGGCAGAGGCGCCAACGTCCAATGCTTCCGTGGGTGTGAAGATGGGTCATCCAAGCCTCAAGCGCGGCGGCAAAGCCCAACGCCTTGGCATCCTGTTTGAGGTCAATCATGCAGCAATAGAGGTTCATCGGCAGGCATCCCGGTATCCTGTGGCACCCTGCCGAGTTTGCACGGGATGTGTTTAGACCGAGTTAAGCCCTGAGCGGCCGTCACAGATTGGCGAAGATATTCTCGACTTCCGGTTCGTCCACGGCTGTTTTGGAGCGATTCGGACCTGTGGTGACGGCGAGTGCGTTCCGGATTTCCTTTTGGATCGGTCTCTTAGCTGTCAGGATCGGGCCTATGCGGTGGGGTTCAATCGCCTTTCGCACAAATACGCGGCGCACACGCGCACGATGGACGAAGACAGAGGCCCGGCGCAATTCCCGGCGTCCCAGCGAGGCGTAGCTGAGGAATACCCCCGCTGCGAGCGCCAAGTCCCGCCAGAAACCCGAGAGGCTTTCCGGCGTCAACAGCCAAAAGTTCTGGATGAGGCTCGAGAACAGGATCAAGGCGACAAGGGTGCGGGCGATGCGGCGCAGTTGAAACCCTGCCATAAAGCTGATGCTGAGGCAGAGCAGGACCATCGAACCGACGAAACGCGCGACGCTCTGAGGCAGGAAAAAGGAGAATAGCGCCCCGACGTCAAAGCCTGTCACGAACCCGAGCGCGAGGGCCATGAAGTAGGACCCCATCACGATGCGCATCAAGTTCAGTCCGGTTGGGCCAATTCGGTAGCGAAAGTTTCTGGTCATATGCAGCATCCGCTCGGTCAGAGAAGAGGAACTGGTCTACACTCGCACAAACAAGCCGCACATGGGCGACCTTCTATTCATCGCAAAAGTTGCAAGAATTGGGCCAAAACGTGGTCGTGCACGATAAAAGGTCGCACCGAGGGTTAAAGTCAACCCTCGGCGGTTTCGTCCTCATCGGCTTGTTCGGCGATCCAAGCGACCGAAACGACCTCTTCTCCGGCGCCGGTGTTGAACACTTTGACCCCGCCCGCGCTGCGCGAGCGGAAGGAAATGCCCATGACAGGCACACGGATCGACTGACCCTTGGAGGTCGCGAGCATGATCTGATCCTCGAGCGTCACCGGGAAGGAGGCGACGACCGTGCCACCGCGCATGCCCTTGTCCATCGCCTGCACGCCCATGCCACCGCGCCCGCGCACCGGGTAGTCGTGGCTGGAGCTGAGCTTGCCCGTGCCGCGTGTGGTGATGGTCAGGATCAGGTTTTCAGCCGATTGCATTTCCTCGAAGCGCTCGGGGCTGACGGCGGCATCGGCGTTTCCTTCGTCATCGGCGGCTGCGTCCTCATCCGCGCCAGCCAGTTGCCGGCGCATCTTGAGATAGGCGGCGCGCTCATCTGCGGAGGCGTCGAAATGGCTGATCACCGACATCGACACGACGCGGTCGTTGCCTAACAGGCGGATGCCGCGCACACCGGTGGATTTGCGGCCCTTGAAGACCCGCACCTCGGTCGTGGGGAAGCGGATGGCGCGGCCGGAATCGGTTACGAGCATGACGTCATCCTGGGGTCCGCAGATGCGCGCGTTGACCAGCTCGACGCCCTCGGGCAGGTCCATCGCGATCTTGCCATTGCGCATGACATTGGTGAAATCCGAGAGCGCATTCCGGCGCACGTCGCCTGCCGAGGTGGCAAAGACGATCTGCAAATCTTCCCAATCTTCCTCGGGGCGGTCCACCGGCATGATCGCGGCGATGGAAACGCCTGTGGGAATCGGCAGGATATTGACGATGGCCTTGCCCTTGGAGGTCCGGCCCCCGAGCGGCAAACGCCATGTCTTGAGCTTGTAAACCATACCGCCGGTGGTGAAGAACAGAAGCTGCGTGTGGGTATTGGCGACAAAGAGCGTGGTGACCACGTCTTCATCCTTGGTGGCCATGCCCGACAGTCCTTTGCCGCCGCGTTTTTGAGCGCGGAAATCGGCAAGGGCCGTGCGTTTGATATAACCGCCGCTGGTGACGGTCACGACCATATCCTCGCGCTCGATGAGGTCTTCGTCCTCCATGTCGCCGGACCAGTCGACAATCTGGGTGCGGCGCGGGACGGCAAAGAGCTCGCGCACCTCGCGCAGTTCGTCCGAGATGATCTGCATGATCCGCTCGCGGCTGGCGAGAATGGCGAGGTATTCCTTGATCTTGCCAGCGAGGTCTTGCAGCTCGTCGGTGACTTCCTTGACGCCAAGTTGCGTCAGGCGTTGCAGGCGCAGATCGAGAATGGCGCGGGCCTGAACCTCGGAGAGATTATAGGTGCCGTCGTCGTTGGCTGGGTGACTTGGATCGTCAATCAGCGCGATATAGGGCAGGATTTCGCCTGCGGGCCAACGGCGTTCCATCAGCTTGGTGCGGGCTTCGGCGGCGTCGGCGGAGGCGCGGATCGTGGCCACGACCTCGTCGACGTTGGAGACAGCGACTGCCAGACCGCAGAGCACATGCGCGCGTTCGCGGGCGCGGCGGAGTTCAAAGGCAGTGCGGCGTGCGACAACTTCCTCGCGGAACACGATGAAGAGGGACAGGAAGCGGTGCAGCGTCAACTGCTCGGGCTTACCACCATTGAGGGCCAGCATGTTGCAGCCGAAATAGGTCTGCATCGGGGTGAAGCGGAAAAGCTGGTTCAGCACCACCTCGGCGGTGGCATCTCGCTTGAGTTCGATCACCACACGCACGCCGTTGCGGTCGGATTCGTCCTGCACATGGGCGATGCCTTCGATCCGCTTGTCGCGGGCGGCCTCGGCGATGCGCTCGATCATCGTCGCCTTGTTCACCTGATAGGGGATTTCGTCGATGACGATGGCGTAGCGGTCCTTGCGGATCTCCTCGACGCGGGTCTTGGCGCGAATGATGACAGAGCCGCGTCCCTCGAGATAGGCCTTGCGCGCGCCGGAGCGGCCGAGCATCAGCCCGCCGGTGGGAAAATCGGGCCCGGGGATATATTGGATGAGGTCTTCGCTCTCGAGATCGGGGTTCTCGATCAGCGCCAGCGTGGCATCAATCACCTCGCCCAGATTGTGCGGCGGGATGTTGGTGGCCATGCCCACGGCGATACCGCCCGCGCCATTGACCAGCATGTTCGGAAAACGCGCGGGCAAGACGGTGGGCTCTCTGTCCTTGCCGTCGTAATTGTCCTGGAAGTTGACGGTGTCTTTTTCGATGTCGGCCAAGAGATAGGCGGCCGGTTTGTCCATCCGCACTTCGGTATAGCGCATGGCGGCGGCGTTATCGCCATCCATCGAGCCGAAATTGCCCTGCCCGTCGAGGAGCGGCAAGGACATCGAGAAATCCTGCGCCATGCGCACCAGCGCGTCATAGATCGCGGAATCGCCATGCGGGTGGTATTTGCCCATCACGTCGCCCACCGCGCGGGCTGATTTGCGGTACGGCTTGTCGTGGGTATTGCCGCCCTCATGCATGGCATAGAGAATGCGCCGATGCACCGGTTTCAGGCCGTCGCGCAGGTCAGGAATCGCGCGGCTGACGATCACGCTCATGGCGTAATCGAGGTAAGACGTTTTCATCTCATGGGTGATGGACACCGACGGGCCGCTGTATGCGGGGCGTTCTGGTGGGGTTTCATCCATGTTTTCAGGGGGTTGAGGCGTATCGCTCACGTTTTGTACCGTCCTGTGATCATTCTCTATATCTTGTTGAGCGGACTATATCAGAGGCAGGATATAGGGTGCAATGGGGCTGGGCCCTAGCATGTGTCAGCCGGGCAGGTAGAGTGCTAACACACTGTTTTAATTGAAAAGTAATTTCATTCAGGCATCATGGTTCTATGAGGTAGTGACAGGAGCAGAAAATGCCAACTTCCGAAACCGAATTGATGCTGAAAGGATATGGGCTGACCACGGCGGAGTTCTTTTACCGGATGCCCGATTACCGGAATGTGCTGAACAGCTATGTCTGGCAGGACTATGATCTGGCACCGGACCACCCGCGGCTGTTCGAGTTCATCGAATTCTGGCAGCGAGAGATCGAGGGACCGCTTCATTCGGTGCGTTTCACGCATCGCAAGCTGATCGCCCCCGGTGAGTGGCGCAATGTCGTGGGCGAATTCACGCTGCATTGAAGGTGGGTCGCGCTTGAAGCGCGCGCCTGCCCGTGATCTTGTCGAGGGCCGTCGCTTCTGATCCAGAGGATAGCCTGATGACTGCCCCGCAAACGATGATCCTCGGCGTGCTCGCGCTGACCATGGGACTGTTTCTCTGGGGGCGGCTGCGCCATGATGTGGTGGCGCTGTCGTCTTTGATGGCCTGTGTGGTCACAGGGCTGGTGCCAGCCGCCGACGCGTTCGCCGGGTTCGGGCATCCGGCGGTGATCACCGTCGCCTGTGTGCTGGTGCTGAGCCAAGGGTTGCAGAATACCGGCGCGGTGGATGCCTTGACCCGCGCGGTGCTGCCGCGTCAGGCCGGACGATTTGTCAGTATGATCGCATTGCTGGGTCTCGGCGCGGCGCTCTCTGGGTTTATGAACAATGTGGGTGCGATGGCGCTCCTGATGCCGGTGGCGATGCAACTGGCCAAGCGGTTGGGGTTGCCGCCGGGGCTGGTGTTGATGCCTTTGGCCTTTGGCACGATTTTGGGGGGCATGATGACGCTGGTCGGCACGCCGCCCAACCTGATCGTTTCAGGGTTTCGTCAGGAGACCGGGCGTGGGCCCTTTGGGATGTTCGATTTCGCGCCGGTTGGTGTGACTGTGGCTGTGCTCGGGATCGCGGCGATTGCCGCTATTGGCTGGCGGTTGGTGCCCCGGCGCACCTCTGCGCGCGCATCGGAATTCGACGCAGGTGCCTATATGACCGAGGTGCGCGTGGGTGACAAGAGCAAGGCAATCGGTCTGACGCTGCGGGCCTTTGAGCGCGACGTCGAAAGTTCGGACGCGCAGATCGTGGCATTGGTGCGCAACGATGTACGCTTGCTTGCGCCGCACGGTGGGCGAATAATCAGGGAGCATGATGTTCTCGTCCTGGAGGCCGATGTCGAGGCCTTGGCGGAAACGCTTTCGGTGTTCGATCTGACCTTGGAGGCGGACATCAAGAAGGCCAAGGAGCCAAAGGCGGAGGAGGCTGAAACCGAAACCGACGCGGAGGCGACCGAAGACCCCGGTTCACTGGATGAGCGCGACACGGTGTTGCGCGAATTGGCGGTGCTGCCGTCAGCGTCAATTGTCGGGATGTCTGCCAGCGACCTGCATCTGCGCACGCGATATGGGCTCAATCTTTTGGCGGTGGCGCGCGGGGGGCAGGCACCGCGCGCGCGCCTGCGCTCGATCAAGCTGAAATCGGGAGATCTCCTGTTGATGCAGGGACCGGCCGAATCCTTGTCGGAGTTCATCCATGACACGGGCTGTGTACCGCTGGGCGAGCGGGAGTTGCGCCTGCCAAGCCGACGGATGGCGATCACGGCGGCGGGTATCATGGGCGTGGCGGTTGTGCTGGTGACCTTTGGCGTTCTGCCTGCGGCGGCGAGTTTCGCGCTGGGCGTTCTGGCCTCGATGCTGTTTCGCACAGTGCCGCCCCGTCAGGTCTATACGGCGATTGACTGGCCCGTGATCGTGTTGCTGGCCGCGCTTATCCCCGTGGCGGGCGCGATGCAGAGCACGGGAGCCGCGAATTTGCTGGCGGAGTTTTTGGTGACCCACGTCGCGCAGGGGCAGGCCATAGCAGCCTTGGCGGTGATCCTGATCACCACGATGTTCCTGTCTGATGTGATGAACAACGCCGCGACCGCCGCGGTGATGTGTCCGATCGCACTTGGGATTTCCGCGTCGCTTGGCGTTAGCCCGGACAGTTTCCTGATGGCGGTGGCCATTGGGGCGTCTTGTGCGTTTCTGACGCCCATCGGGCATCAGAACAACACGCTGATCCTTGGCCCCGGCGGATTTCGCTTTGGCGATTACTGGAAATTGGGATTGCCGTTGGAAATTCTGGTCGTGGCGATCAGCTTGCCGCTCTTGCTGATCGTCTGGCCGCTCTGACGCCGCACAAGCCTTGTGGCTTGTGCGGCGTCAGTGTGCGATCCGGTTAGGGGATGATGCGGGTGTATTTCATGCCTTCGAGCGATGCACCGGCCAGAGCGCCGGCCTGTCCAAAGACCACGGCCACAACCGGGCTGGTCGAGGTTGTGGTTTCGGCGCGCATGTTTTCGCCCTTGTCGTTGAAGACATATTCGACGTCCGCGCCCGCAGCCCAACCCGACGAGCGGCGGAACTGTTCCAATGCGCCTTCGGTCATGAAGAACAACACATGCGCGAATTGCTGTGCCCCGATCTGAAGACCAATGCTGCCTTTGGTCGCCGAGTAGTAATCGACCGTGATGTTGTTGATCCGGAGCGCGCCGCGGCCAAAGCCGCCGCCGACGATCAGACCCGCTTCTGTCATCAGGGGCATGATCAGCATGCCATTGGATTTATCAGCAAGCGCGCGGGTGCCGGGGTATTGCGCATACATATGGGTGAGGGTGGAATCAACCCGCGCGTCAATCGTCGAGGCGCCGGTGCTGCCAACGCCGTTGCCACAGGCCGCAAGCAGCGGCGTGCCGGCCATCAGGCCCAAGGTAAAAGTCCGTCTTGAGAGAATGCTCATGGGTTTGCCTGTTTGTTGCCTCAGGGTGCCGGTCTTTTGTCACATACCGGTCTGACACCGATTATAGGGGTAAGGTGGTCTTATGTCACCATAGATTGCGTTCATGCGCGGGATACTGCGCGCTCAGGTTAGCCTTTTGACAAGATACGGGCCACCGCTGGTGCAAAATAGCTCAAGACCCCGTCGCACCCTGCGCGTTTGAAGCACATCAGGCTCTCGAGCATGGCACGGTCGCGGTCGATCCAGCCGTTCTGAGCGGCGGCCATGATCATCGCGTATTCGCCCGACACCTGATAGGCAAAGGTGGGCGCGCCAAAGGTTTCCTTGGCCCGTCGGCAGATGTCGAGATAGGGCATGCCCGGCTTGACCATCACCATATCCGCGCCCTCACGCAGGTCACGCTCGATGAGGCGCAGCGCCTCGTCGGTGTTGGCGGGGTTCATCTGATAGGTTTTCTTGTCGCCCTTGAGCGCATTTGCGGCCCCCACGGCATCGCGGAACGGGCCGTAGAAGGCGCTCGCGTATTTGGCGGCGTAGGACATGATCATCACATTATGGTGACCATGCGCCTCAAGCGCTGTGCGAATGGCACCGACGCGTCCGTCCATCATATCCGACGGGCCGATGATATCGACGCCCGCCTCGGCCTGAGACAGCGCCTGTTTGACCAGAGCCTCGACCGTGGCGTCATTGACGATCTCGCCATCCACGACAAAGCCGTCGTGGCCGGTGTCCGAATAGGGATCGAGGGCCACATCGGTCATCACCGAGAGGCCTGGTACCGCCGCCTTGATCGCACGAGTGGCACGATTGCTCAGGTTTTCGGGGTTCCAGGCCTCTGCGCAATCGGCGGTGCGGTTCTCGGCTGATGTGTAAGGAAAAAGGCAAATGGCCGGTATACCGAGGTCAGCGGCCTCTTGGGCGGCCTCGACCACGCGGTCGATGGAACGGCGCATCACGCCGGGCATGGAGGGCACCGGTTCTTCGATGCCTTCGCCATCACGCACGAATACTGGCCAGATGAGATCACCGACCGACAGCGTGTTTTCCGCCACCAAGGCGCGGATGCTAGGGGTCGCGCGGGTGCGGCGCAGGCGGGTGGCGGGAAAGGCAGCTTGGGTCGGGCGCATGGGCGGTCTTTCTGGCTGGGTCAACCCTAACTGAGTGGCATGGAAATTCACGCATCTCAAGGGTAGGAATTGCCGCGCACCGGCGCTAAGAGAAGCGATGATACGGCGAGAGGGGACCGGCCTTGGACTGGTACGACACTGTTTTCGAATTGATTGACATGCGGTCCTTTAGCAACCTTTGGTATTGGATCGCTTTGGCTGTGACGTGGTCCTCGGCCAGCCATTGGGTATTAGGCGTGCCATGGGACATGGCCATTCGGGCCCGCAAGGGCCGGAGTGCGCAGGCGATAACGGATTTCGAAGATATGGTCCGGATCAATATCAACCGCATCCTCTATGTCGCACGGGAATCGGGTTTGTTGATGGTGGGCATCACCGCGTTCCTGATGACGATGCTGGTGCTTTTGGGGTTTGTGTATCACAACGAATTCGCCCAAGCCCTATTTTTGCTGGGCTTTCCGCTCTTGATTGTCGGTGTTCTGTCTGTGTGGGTGGCACAACGCATCACTGTCCGGGAACTGAATGGCGAGGCCTTGATCAAACGGTTGCAGACGCATCGCTTTTTCATCCAGTTGATTGGCATGTTCTCGATATTCGTGACTGCGATGTGGGGCATGTATCAGAACATGAGTGCCAATATTCTGGGATGAATCCGCTCGTCGTTCGGGCACATGCACAGCCTGCTGACCGAGCGCAAGGAACAGGAACACCATGACCAAAGCGCAGCATATCACCGTGGGCGGCGCGCCCGAAGGCTTTGACGCGAGGCTGATCCTGGCTGAAGTGGCCAAGACCGGTGCGCCGGTCCTGCATGTCGCGCGCGATGACAAGCGGATGGCGGCGATGCAGGCGGCCTTGCGATTCTTTGCGCCTGATATGCCGGTGATGACCTTTCCGGGCTGGGATTGCCTGCCCTATGACCGGGTGTCGCCCAATGCCGATATTTCGGCCACGCGGATGGCGACCTTGGCGGGATTGGTGCATGGCGGGCCGTCGCAATTTGTGCTGTTGACCACGCTGAATGCCGCGTCGCAGCGGGTGCCTGCCCGCGACGTGCTGCGCGGTGCGGCCTTTGTCGCGGCGGTGGGCGAGCGGATCGACGACAAGGCGTTGCGCGATTTTCTGGTGCGGATGGGGTTTACGCAGGCGCCCACGGTGACGGAGCCGGGGGATTACGCGCTGCGCGGCGGGATCATCGACATCTATCCGCCGGGCGAGGGCGGGCCGGTGCGGCTTGATCTCTTTGGCGATGTTCTGGACGGCATACGCCGCTTCGATCCGGCCACGCAGCGCACCACCGAGAAGCTGGATCGGGTGGAGTTGGCGCCGGTGTCCGAGGTCATTCTGGACGAGGAGGCGATCCGCCGCTTTCGTCAGAATTACCGGATCGAGTTTGGCGCGGCGGGCACGGATGATCCGCTTTACGAGGCGGTAAGTGCGGGGCGCAAACACGCGGGTGTCGAGCATTGGTTGCCGTTCTTTCACGAGCGGCTGGAGGGGCTCTTTGAGTATCTGCCCGGCGCCACGATCACGCTCGATGAGCAGGTGACACCGCAGCGGTTAGCGCGTTGGGACAGTATTGCGGATCAATACGAGACGCGGCATCTGGCGCTGAGTCAGAAATCGCGGGGCGATACGGTTTACAAGCCGGTGCAGCCGGGTTTGCTCTATTTTGACGATGCAGCCTGGAGCGCGGCGGTGGCTGACCGGCGTGTGTTGCAGTTTGCAGCCTTGCCGCAGGCGACAGGCTTGGGCGTAATCGACGCGGGCGGGCGGATCGGGCGCAATTTCGCGCCCGAGCGTCAGCAGGAAAATATAAATCTTTTCAGTGCCCTGAAGGATCATATTCGCGCAAAACTTGAACGAGGTCCGGTGCTGTTGGCCTCGTATTCCGCGGGCGCGCGCGAGCGACTTGAGGGTCTGCTTGAGGACGAAGGGTTGATTGGCGCGGTGAGTGTCAGCACGGCCAAAGGTGTCGGCAAGCATGGGCTTCATCTGGCGGTCTGGCCGCTGGAGAACGGATTTGAGGCGCCGGACCTGACGGTGATCGCCGAACAGGATGTGCTGGGTGAGCGGCTGATCCGTGCGCCGCGCCGGCGGCGGGCCGACAATTTCCTGACCGAGGCGCAAAGCCTGAGCATCGGCGATCTGGTGGTGCATGTGGACCACGGCATCGGGCGGTATCTGGGGCTCGAGGTGGTCACAGCCGCCGGGGCAGCGCATGAATGCCTCGTGCTCGAATATGCCGAAAGCTCCAAGCTTTATCTGCCGGTCGAGAATATCGAGCTTTTGTCGAAATACGGGCATGAGGAGGGTTTGCTCGACCGTCTGGGCGGCGGCGCGTGGCAGGCCAAGAAGGCGCGGCTCAAGGAGCGTATCCGCGAGATGGCGGATCGTCTGATCCGGGTGGCGGCCGAGCGCGCGTTGCGGCGCGCGCCCGTAATTGAGCCCGAGCATCACGCCTGGGAGGCCTTTGCCGCGCGGTTCCCCTATCAGGAGACCGATGATCAGTTGCACGCCATCGAGGATGTGCTGAACGATCTGGGATCGGGCACGCCGATGGATCGGTTGATCTGTGGCGATGTCGGATTTGGCAAGACCGAGGTGGCGATGCGCGCGGCGTTTGCCGCTGCGATGACGGGTCTACAGGTGGCGGTGATCGCACCCACCACGTTGCTTGCCCGGCAACATTATCAAGAGTTTGCGTCGCGCTTTCGGGGGTTTCCAGTCAATGTTCGCCCCTTGTCGCGGTTTGTCTCGGCAGGTGATGCCGCCAAGACCCGCGATGCCATGGCGCGCGGCGAGGCGGATATTGTCGTGGGCACGCATGCCCTCTTGGCCAAGGGGATCAGGTTCAAGAACCTTGGGCTGCTCATCATCGACGAGGAACAGCGCTTTGGCGTTGCGCATAAGGAGCGGTTGAAGCAACTGCGTTCTGATGTGCATGTGCTGACGCTGACCGCGACGCCCATTCCGCGCACGCTGCAACTGTCGCTGTCGGGGGTGCGCGATCTGTCGATCATCGGCACGCCGCCGGTGGATCGTCTGGCAATCCGCACCTATGTGAGCGAGTTCGATAGCGTGACCGTGCGCGAGGCGCTCTTGCGTGAGCATTATAGGGGCGGGCAATCGTTTTATGTGGTGCCGCGCATCAGTGACCTGCCGGAGATCGAGGATTTCCTGAAAACGCAGGTGCCAGAGGTCACATATGTCATCGCGCATGGGCAGATGGCGGCGGGGGAACTCGACGACCGGATGAACGCGTTTTACGATGGCAAATACGATGTGCTGCTGGCGACGACGATTGTCGAATCGGGGCTCGATATTCCCACTGCCAACACGATGATCATTCACCGCGCGGATATGTTCGGCCTCAGCCAGCTCTATCAGATCCGGGGTCGCGTGGGCCGCTCCAAGACGCGCGCCTATGCGTATCTCACGACCAAGCCACGCGTGCCGCTGACGCCGGGGGCGGAAAAGCGGCTGCGGGTGCTGGGCAGTCTCGACACATTGGGGGCGGGTTTCACGCTGGCAAGCCAAGACCTCGATATTCGCGGGGCGGGCAATCTGCTGGGCGAGGAACAGTCCGGGCAGATGCGTGATGTGGGATATGAACTGTATCAGTCCATGCTGGAAGAGGCGATTGCCAAGATCAGATCGGGCCAGATGGAAGGGCTGTCGGAAGCCGACGAGCAATGGGCACCACAGATCAATCTGGGCGTGCCGGTTCTGATCCCCGAGGACTATGTGCCCGATCTCGACGTGCGTCTGGGGCTCTATCGCCGCCTGAGCGGGTTGGAGACCAAGGTGGAGTTGGAAGGCTTTGCCGCCGAGTTGATCGACCGCTTCGGCAAACTGCCGCGCGAGGTCAACATGCTGATGCTGGTGGTGCGGATCAAGGCGATGTGCAAACGCGCCGGCATTTCCAAGCTTGATGGCGGGCCGAAAGGGGCGACGATCCAGTTTCACAATGACAAGTTCGCCTCGCCGCGCGGGCTGGTCGAGTTCATCAATGACGAGCGGGGGCTGGCCAAGGTGCGTGACAACAAGATCGTCGTGCGTCGCGACTGGAAGGGCGAGACCGACCGCATCAAAGGCGCCTTTGGCATAGCTCGCGATCTGGCGGAAAAGGTTGTGGCAGAGGCCAAGCGCGCCAAGGGATGAGAGCGGGGTGGGGGCGCTGCCCCCGTCCCGGATGACATCCGAGACTCCCCCGAGGTATTTCGGCCAGATGACGGCGCGGGCGTTTAGCCTGCGATGGATGCCTGGTAGATGTCGTCAATGGATTTCGCAATGGTGGCGTTGAAGGCTTCGTCCGATTGCTGCGCCGAGAGACCTTCGGTCAGGGCGCGGCTGAAGCTGGCGATGACGCCGCTGTTGCGGGACAGGCGCGCGTTGGCCTCCTCCCGGCTATAGCCGCCCGAGAGCGCCACGACGCGCAGCACGCGGGGGTGATTGACGAGGCTTTCGTAGAGGTTCGGCGTTTCGGGCAGGGTGAGTTTGAGCATCACCTCCTGATCCGCGGGCAGCAGGTCAAGCTGCGCGAGGATGGCGGCGCGCAGCAGGGTTTCGGCCTCGGCCTTGTCGGCGATGGAGATGGTCACTTCGGGTTCGATAATCGGCACGAGGCCGTGACCGAGAATCTGCTGGCCGACCTCGAATTGCTGGGCCACTACGGCCTCGATGCCCGCAGGGTTGGCGGCGTCGATCACCGAACGCATTTTGGTGCCGAAAATCCCCGACTTGACCGCGCGTTCCAGCAGCGGATCGAGATCGGGCATGGGTTTCATCAGCTTGACGCCATCGGTGTCACCGGCGAGCCCCTTGTCGACCTTGAGGAACGGGACGACGCCGCGATCCTGCCAGAGGAAGGTGGGCGAGGGTTTGCCGCCGATGTCGCGGTCCATGGTCATCTCAAAGAGGATGGCCCCCAGAACCTTGTCGCCGGTGAAGTCCGGGGCCTGGGCGATGCGGGCGCGCATGGCATGGACCAGATCAAACATTTCCGCCTCGGAGCTGTAGGCGCTCTCTTCAATCCCGTAGAGGCGCAGCGCCTTGGGGGTGGAGCCGCCGGACTGGTCGAGGGCGGCGATAAAGCCCTGTCCTGCACGGAGTTTGTTGGCCTGTTCGGTCTTGCTCATTTGGGACACCCTTGAAGGACTACACGGTTTCGCGTCC
The DNA here is from genome assembly GCF_053628575.1 of Roseovarius sp. MBR-51. Classification (NCBI taxonomy): domain Bacteria; kingdom Pseudomonadati; phylum Pseudomonadota; class Alphaproteobacteria; order Rhodobacterales; family Roseobacteraceae; genus Roseovarius; species Roseovarius sp. MBR-51. Next base: position 171,071 of record NZ_JBRJGQ010000003.1, on the reverse strand, counting down.
TCATAGGCGAGGGGCGCGGGCCTTGCAATCGTGGTGGCGCTAACAGGCGGGGTCTCAGGCCTTGAGTGCTGCAACGCCAGGCAAATCCTTGCCTTCCATCCATTCGAGGAAAGCGCCGCCTGCGGTCGAGATATAGGTGAAATCCTCGGCGGCACCGGATTTGTTGAGGGCGGCCACGGTATCGCCGCCCCCTGCGACGGAGATGAGTTTTCCCGCGCGGCTGAGGCTCGCGGCGTGAGAGGCGGCGGCGTTGGTGGCGGTGTCAAAGGGCGCTATTTCAAATGCGCCAAGTGGGCCGTTCCAGATCAGCGTCTTGGCGGCATCGAGCGTGGCGATGATGCGCGCCACGGCCTGCGGGCCGGCATCAAGGATCATGGCGTCGGGCGGGCAGGCATGGGCACCCACCACCTCATGCGGGGCACCGGCGGCGAAGTCGCGCGCGACAACGACATCGGCGGGCAGCAGGATCTTGCAGCCCGCCGCCCCCGCCTTGAGCATGATCTCGCGGGCGGTATCGGTCATGTCATGTTCGCAGAGCGATTTGCCCACTTCGAGCCCCATGGCGGCAAGGAAGGTATTGGCCATGCCACCGCCGATGATGAGGCTGTCCACGCGTGCCACGAGATTGCCCAAGAGGTCGAGCTTGGTCGAGACCTTGGCACCGCCGACAACGGCCACAACCGGGCGTTTGGGGGTGCCAAGGGCCGCCTCGAGCGCCTGCAATTCGGCCTGCATCAGGCGGCCTGCGCAAGAGGGCAGGTGGTGCGCCAAGCCTGTCGTCGAGGCATGGGCGCGGTGGGCGGCGGAAAAGGCATCGTTGCAATAGACATCGCCAAGCTGTGCCAGACGCGCGGCAAAGGCGGGATCATTCGCCTCTTCGCCGGGGTGAAAGCGGATGTTTTCAAGGAGCAGCACGTCAGAGGCGAGCGCCTCGTCAGTGAGGTTTTCGGCCCCCTCCAGCGTTTCGATCAGCCGCACCTTGCGGCCCAAGGCGGCCTCGAGGGCGGGCACGGTCACGCGCAGCGACATGTCCAGCACAACCTTGCCCTTGGGACGTCCGAAATGGGCCAGAAGGATGGGCCGCCCGCCCTTGGCGAGAATATCGGTGACGGTGGGCGCGATGCGGTCGATCCGGGTGGCGTCTGTCACAAGGCCATTCTCGACCGGCACATTGATATCGACCCGCACCAGAACGCGCTTGCCGTTCAGATCCATGTCGTCAAGGGTTTTCCAGCTCATGCGATACGCCTCCCGAAACTTTGTCGCGCTTCTATTGGCGCGGGTCTTTGCCAGCGTCAACCTCTGCGCTTGGCAATCGCGCGGGAACCGCCTAGGTATCGAGGCATATTTTATCAAGGAGAGCCTCATGGCCGAGATCAAGGACCCCGAAAACACCATTCTGATGGAGCTGAAAGGTGGCACTGTCACCATCGAGCTATTGCCCGCCATCGCACCGGGCCATTGCGAACGGATGAAGGAACTGGCCCGCGCCGGGCACTATGACAACGTGGTCTTTCACCGGGTGATCGACGGGTTCATGGCGCAGACCGGCGATGTGCAGCATGGCAATACGGAAAAGGATTACCAGCCGCGCAGAGCCGGAACGGGGGGCAGCGACCTGCCCGATCTCAAGGCTGAGTTTTCCAAGATCCCGCATGATCGCGGCACGCTTGGGGCGGCCCGTAGCCAGAGCCCGAATTCGGCCAACAGCCAGTTCTTCATCAACTTCAGCGACAACCATTTCCTGAATGGGCAATACACGGTCTATGGCCGCGTGATCGCGGGGATGGAGCATGTCGATGCCATCACGCGCGGCGAGCCGCCCGCGAACCCGGACCGGATGATCAGCGTCAAGGTGGCCTCTGATGTATAAACTTGCGTTTGTTTTGAGCCTGATGGCTGGTCCTGCATTGGCGACCGGGCTGGAAATCGAGATTGCGGGCGAGGCCAATGGCACCGTCAAGATCGACCTCTTTGAGGATATTGCGCCGGGGCATGTCGAGCAAATCACCGCGCTGGCCACGGCGGGAGCTTATGATGGGGTCGTGTTTCATCGGGTGATCGACGGCTTTATGGCGCAGACTGGCGACGTTCAGTTCGGCAAGCTGGAGGGCGGCGATATGGGCCGCGCCGGCATGGGCGGCAGTGACCGGCCCGATCTCAAGGCTGAATTCTCGGACGAGCGGTTTTTGCGCGGTGTGGTCGGCATGGCGCGCAGCCAAGACCCTGACAGCGGCAACAGCCAGTTCTTTATCATGTTCGACGCGGGCGAGTTCCTGAACGGGCAATATACCGTGGTTGGTCAGGTCACCGAAGGCATGGAGATCGTGGATGCGATCAAGCGTGGCAACGGGCCGAATGGTGCCGTTGTCGGTCAGCCGGATGTGATGGCACGGGTCACGGTGACCGAATAGACATGGCTGTTGGGTCCGACAGTCCCGTCATCACCCCTGCGCCATTGGCCGAAGGTGTTTGGGGGCTGACGGGCGGATCAGTACAGTGGCGCGGCGGCGTTGCGATGCCGCTGCGCACCGTTGTGATTGAGTTGCCCTCAGACGATCTCTGGGTGCATGCGCCGGGGGCGCTGCCCGCTACTTTGCGGGACTGGCTGGCAGCGCGGGGGCAGGTGGCGCATATTGTCGTGCCGCATGCGCCGGTCCTGCCGCATCTGCCTGACTGGCAGGCGGCCTATCCAGGTGCGAGGGTCTGGCGCGGGGCAGAGGTGAAAACCGCCTCGTGGTGTCGGCAGATCAAGCCGCTTGTCCTGGAGGGTGCGCAGACCGAGGTGGTCTTCCTGCATCAGGCCAGCCGCTCGGCGATCTTGTCACGGCTGATCATCGCGGTGGATACCGCGCCGCTGCCGGCGTGGGTGCGCCCGTTGATCTGGCTGGCCGGGATTGATGACAGCGACGGCAAGCCGCCCTTGGGGTTGGCGCAGCGTTTGGGCGGGCGCAAGGCGGTCGGAGATCTGGTGGAACAGGTGCTGGATTGGGGGCCGGAGCGGCTGATCCTCACGCATGGACGGTGTTACACGCGCGATGCGGGCGGCGAGGTGAAACGCGCCTTTCGCCGACTGATGCGGGACCGGCTGTGGGACCGCGCGCTGAATGAGGCACGGCGCGGCTGACGCGGTGTCACAATCGCGTGGGGTGGGCTGGTTTGACGCCCCGGCGGCCTGCATCTTGGGGCATGATGCACGCCATGACAGGAGCCGCCATGCCCCGTTTCCTTGCCCTGCTGACATCCCTGATGCTGATTGCCTCGCTCGCTCATGCCGATCCCCGGTCGTGGCGCGCGGAATGGCCCGACACGAATTTCGACAAGACCGCTGTGCGCGACTGGTCCGAGATCCTGTCGGGCGGGCCGCCCAAGGATGGTATCCCTGCCATTACCGGGCCGAAATATCGCAAGGCCTCGTCTGAGCGGCGGATTGCGGGCACAGAACCGGTGATCACGCTGGAAATCCCCGGCACGCAGGCCCGCGCCTATCCGATCCGATACCTGACCTGGCATGAGATCGTGAATGACACCGTGGGGGGCGTGCCAGTGGCGGTCACATTCTGCCCCTTGTGCAATTCCGGCATGACATTCGACCGGCGCACGGCGCGGGGGGTGCTGACATTTGGCGTGTCGGGCAAGCTGCGCCATTCGGATATGGTGATGTATGACCGCGAGACCCAAAGCTGGTGGCAGCAGGCGATCGGTGAGGCGATTGTGGGCGATCTGACCGGCACCAAGCTGAAACAGATGCCAAGCTGGATGGAAAGCTGGGATCAATTCCGCGCGCGCAATCCGGATGGGTTGGTGATGGAGGAACCGGAGTACAATCGCTCTTATGGGCGCAATCCCTATCAGGGCTATGATACATCGGCGCGGCCCTTTCTGTATAATGGCGAGGACCCGCCGCATGGTATTCCGCCGCTGGAACGGGTTGTGCGGGTGGGTGAAAGGGCGTGGCCCTTGACGCGGGTGCGCTCCGAAGGGAGGGTGACGGAGGCTGGGGTCAGTATCTCTTGGGAAAAGGGTCAGGCCTCGGCGCTGGATCACGGCACGATTGCCAAGGGGCGCGACGTGGGCACCGTGCGGGTGCGCGACGGGCAGGGGCGCGATGTGCCGCATGATGTGATGTTCGCCTTTGCGTTTCATGCGTTCTGGCCCAAGGGGGTGTGGATGGTGCGGTGAGGGGAGGTGCATGATCCGCTGAGATGCCGCGCGGTCGCTGGTCCGCGGGACGGCCCAGCGATCCGCGCGGCACCTTCGGTGCTATTCGCGCGGGGGGCGTTTGGGGGGATGAGGTCCTCGGGTCAAGCCCGAGGATGACGGGGTAAAACGATACGCTGCGCTTGACTTCTGCGTCTCCGCCCTCCATATGCGGATCAACCGACGTTTCCTGCCGCGTGAGCAGCATTGCCCGAGATGGGCGTATCTTATGAAATGTCGCGGATGATCCCAAAATCACGCGTGGGGCCAAACACCTGTCAGAGTGCAGGGGGCATTCGGCTCTTTGGCTGCTGGTTGGTGCAACCACGACGACCGGGCGGTGATATTCACCGTCTGCGATGGGCTGCGGGATGTCCTCGCGCCCCGAAAGGATACGACTTGAATCTCTTTGACGAAATGGGCCTGCCTGCGGCCCTCGTGCGCAAGCTTGCAAACGAAGGCATCACCGAGCCGACCCCGATTCAGACCCATGCGATCCCGCATGCGCTCAACGGGTTTGACGTGCTCGGCCTCGCACAGACCGGGACCGGCAAGACGATGGCCTTTGGCCTGCCGCTGATCACCCGCCTGATGGAAGAGCCGGGCAAACCTGCGCCGAAAACGATCCGCAGCCTGATCCTTGCCCCAACCCGCGAACTCGCAGGTCAGATCCGCGACTCGCTATTGCCGCTGGTCAAGGACAGTCCGATAAAAATCGGTCTTGTGGTGGGCGGTGCCTCGATCAATCCGCAGATCAAACGGTTGGAGCAGGGTATCGACATTCTGGTGGCGACACCCGGCCGCTTGCTTGACCTCATTGACCGCCGCGCCGTGCGGCTGGATGCCGCGCGTTTTCTGGTGCTGGACGAGGGCGATCAGATGCTCGATCTGGGCTTTATCCATGCGCTGCGCCGCATTGCGGGTCTGTTGGCCGCTGAGCGCCAGACCATGATGTTTTCCGCCACCATGCCCAAGCAGATGGAAGAGCTCGCGGGCAGCTATCTGCGGAACCCGAAACGGGTTCAGGTCAGCCCTCCGGGTAAGGCTGCGGACAAGGTCACGCAAGAGGTGCATTTCATCGCCAAGGCGTCCAAGCCTGATCTGCTGATCGAGCTGTTGGGCAAGCACAAGAGCGAATTGGCGCTGGTCTTTGGTCGCACCAAACACGGGTCGGACAAGTTGGCCAAGCGCTTGGAGCAGGCCGGATTCGCAGTCGCGACGATTCATGGCAACAAGAGCCAAGGCCAGCGCGAGCGCGCCCTCAAGGCGTTCCGCGATGGTCAGGTCAAAATTCTGGTTGCCACTGATGTGGCGGCGCGTGGTCTGGATATTCCGGATGTGAAACACGTCTATAACTATGAGTTGCCCAATGTGCCTGATAACTATGTCCACCGGATCGGCCGCACGGCGCGCGCCGGCAAGGACGGGGCGGCGATTGCATTCTGTGCTCCTGATGAAATGGGCGAGTTGAAAGATATCCAGAAGGTTCTGGGCACGACCATTCCGGTTGCCTCTGGCCGTCCGTGGGAAGTGTTGCCAGATCCGAAATCGCCCAAGCCCGCATCTGCGCGCGGCGGTCCGCGTCGTCGCAGTGGCGGCGGTGGGTTTGGCGGCAGTGCACAACATGGCAAGCCGCAAGGCAAACCCAGTGCCGGTGCCGGTCGTCGGCGCAAGCCGGGTGGCGGCGGCAGCGGTGCGCGGTCGAACGCGGCCTGAATAAGACAAGAACGCCGGGGCATGCCCCGGCGTTTTTTTATGTGCCGCAAAAGGTGTTCTCAACGACCTCTGCCGGCGTGGGCGGACGTTTGAGGTCGGCGGCCTCGGGTTGATCCACGTAGGGATGCGCCAAAACGCTGAGCAGTCGGTGAAATGGCGTATAATCGCCTGCGACGGCGGATTCGATCATTTGCTCGACCCGGTGATTGCGTGGGATGAGGGCGGGATTTGCGGCGCGCATCACGGCCTCGGGGTCATCCTCTTGCGCGATGCGGGCGCGCCAGAGCGGCTCCCATGTATCAAAGGCGGTGCGGTCGAGAAACTGATCGCGCGCGGTGCCGTCGATGAGGCCGCGGAAGGTATTGGTGAAATCTGCACGTCCCTCGGCCATGCGCGCGAGCAGGTCGGCAATCAGGGGGGCGTCTTGGGCGTTGGCCTCGGCAATCCCGATCTTGCGGCCAAAGGCACGGCGCCATTCAACTTCGATCTGGTCGGGCATGGCATGAACCAGCGCGGTGAAATCCTCGATCGCCTCGTCCTGATCGGGCATGAGCGGCACCAGTGCGGTGGCCAGTTGCGCCATGTTCCAGACGATCACATGCGCCTGATTGTCATAGGCATAGCGGCCACGCGTATCAATCGAGCTGAACACGGTCTGCGGATGATAGGTATCCATAAAGGCGCAGGGACCATAGTCGATGGTTTCGCCGGAAATCGACGTATTGTCGGTGTTCATCACACCGTGGATGAAGCCGACGGACAGCCAGCCCACCACCAGTCGCGCTTGCCTTCGGATCACTTCGGCCAAGAGATGCGCAGGGCCCTCGATCAAGGGATAATGCCGCGCGACGGTATAGTCATAGAGCGCTTTCAGCCCCTCGACGTCGCGGCGGGCCGCGAAATATTGGAAGGTGCCGACGCGCAGGTGGCTGGCCGCAACCCGTGTCAGCACCGCGCCGGGCAATCCACCGGCCTCGCGGTAGACTGGTTCGCCAGTCTCGACGGCAGCGAGCGCGCGCGTCGTGGGCAATCCAAGGGCGTGCATCGCCTCGGACACCAGATATTCGCGCAGGACCGGACCGAGCCAGGCGCGTCCGTCACCCATTCTGCTATAGGGGGTGGGACCCGAGCCTTTGAGTTGAATGTCCCGGCGTTGTCCGGTCCGGTCAATCACCTCGCCCAAAAGCAGGGCACGTCCATCACCCAACTGCGGAGAAAAGCCGCCGAATTGATGCCCCGCATAAACCTGCGCCAGAGGTGCAGCTCCTTGGGGCACGTCATTGCCCGAGAACGTCCGTGCAAGATCGGCGTCGGGAGTGTCTGGAATACCAAGCTCCGACGCCAGTTCCCGGTTGAACTGGATCAGGCGTGGGGCGCGCACGGCTAGGGCCGATTGCCGGGTGTAGAACCGCGCTGGCAATTGCGCGTAGCTGTTTTGGAACGGAATCTCGAGTGTCATGCAGGTTACCTAGGGTCAAGCGGGGAAAAGTCTACATTTCCCGCGTCAGAAGGCTGTACGCGTCACGCGGCAGAAACCTGAGTTTCTGATAAAGCTTTAACGCCTTCTCGTTGTCACGCCGCACTTCAAGATGCAATGCCTTCAATCCAGCACCGGCAAGGGCTTTGGGAAGGCTGATCATGACCTCGGTGCCGATGCCGCGCCCGCGCACGCCCGGACGGATGTAGAATTCATCAACGTAGCCATCAAGCCCGCCAAATTCGACCGACCAGCCAAAGCTCAAGACGATATAGCCAATGGGCGCACGTCCGGGGCCAATCAGATAGACCACGCCATGCGGGCTGCCTTCGAGCATTGGCAAAAGTGCTGCGCGGCGCGTGGCGTCAGCCTGTGAGATGCCGGCCTCGTCGTGAAAGGCGGCCACCAGCGGCAAAAGTCGGTCCAGATCGTCAGGCCGTGCGAGGGTGAGGGCGGTCATAGCCGAGCCAGCCTTTCGGTGAGCAGGTCAAAGAAGGCCTGTGCGTTGATATCGTGGACGAAGGTTGCATTGGCGGGTCGTCCTGTCACGCCCCACCAATCCACCACCGTCATACCCATCGTCAATTCCGATTGTGTTTCGATTTCGACATTCACCTTGCGCGCCGTGAAAAGGTCAGGCCGCAGGAGCCAGCAGATTGTGCACGGATCATGCAGCGGAGCAACGTCCGCGCCATGGCGTTCCGGATGATATCGCTCGAAAAAGCCAGTCAGGGCAGCAACAGCGCGACCAACCCGTGATCCGATGGCGCGAAACGCTGCGTTGCGGGCGGGTGTCACCAGCGCTTTGTGCGTGACATCGAGGGGCAGCATGGTCAGGGGCACACCCGAGGCCAGCACACGGGCGGCCGCCTCGGGATCGACATGGATGTTGAACTCTGCCGCCGGGGTCACATTGCCATGGGCCGTATGGGCGCCTCCCATCAGCACGATCTCTTGCACCCGCGCGACGATGTCGGGCGCCTTGGCAAAGGCTGTGGCAATATTGGTCAGAGGGCCGATGGGCACCAGCGTCACTGTACCCGGTGGCCTCTCGCGCAGCGTGTCGATGATGAAATCAACGGCGTTCCGGTCCTGCACGGGGATCTGAGGATCAGGAAGATCCGGGCCATCGATGCCTGAGCGGCCATGCACATGTTCTGCCGTTACCAGATCGCGGCCTAGTGGGCGGTCGCACCCAGCAAAGACAGGCAGATCGGGACATCCGGCCAATTCGCAGATCATGCGTGCATTCCGGGTCGTCTGCGCAAGTGACACATTGCCTGCCACGCAGGTGAGGCCCAGCACATGAAGCGTCTCGGGACAGGCCAGCGCCAAGAGGATCGCCACCGCGTCATCCTGTCCGGGATCGGTGTCGATGATGATCTGCCGTGCCGTCATGCGTGTCTCCGTCGCGCCGCGCGAACCATGCGGCGGATGCGTCCAAATGTCCACCAAGACTGTCAGGGTAATGCGGCGGATCGCCGATCCGAATCAATGGGCCTCCAGAGAGATGCCGCGTCGCAGCAATTCAGCGCATCCAGCAAACCGGCCCCATTGAGCCGCGAAGACCGCGTGAAAATCCGTGCGACCGGCAAAAAATCGCATAGATTTCCGCCTCTTGACCCGGCTTTCTGTTTGGGTTTCGCGGCATTCTGGCTATAGTCCCCTGCAACTGCCACAAAGTTACAAACAATAAGGCCGGGGGAGAGACCACCGATGATCCGATCGGAACTGATCCAGAAAATCGCTGACGAAAATCCGCATCTCTATCAGCGCGACGTCGAGCGTATCGTCAATACCATCTTCAACGAGATCACGGACGCGCTTGCCGAAGGCAATCGGGTCGAGTTGCGCGGGTTTGGTGCGTTCTCGGTGAAAAAGCGGGATGCGCGCACGGGTCGCAATCCACGCACTGGCGAAAGCGTGCATGTTGAGGAGAAATACGTACCCTTCTTCAAGACCGGCAAGCTCTTGCGTGACCGGCTCAACGGAAAGTAACTCATGCGCTATATCCGCTATGCCTCGATTGCCATCTTTGCCCTAGCGCTCGTGCTGATTGCATTGGCCAATCGCGGGGTCGTAACCCTGCGGGTGCTGCCTGACGAGTTGGCAGGCTTTGCCGCGCTCAACCCAACCTATGATGTGCCGCTCTTTATCGTGATATTCGGCGGCATTCTTATGGGGTTGATCGTCGGGTTCATCTGGGAATGGATCCGCGAGGCTGGGGAACGGGCGGCAGCGGCAAGGCAGGCGCGCGAGTTGGCAAGCCTGAGAGCCGAGGTCAAGCGTCTCAAGGGTGAGCGGCATCAGGGCAAGGATGAAGTTCTGGCGCTCTTGGATCAAGCAAGCTAAACCGCGCGCATGACCAGAGATGTTCGTGTCAAGATTTGCGGCCTGACCGCCGCCACCGACGTGTCTGCGGCGGTGGAAGCGGGGGCCGCGTATGTCGGGTTCGTTTTCTTTGAGAAATCGCCGCGTCATGTGACCCGTGCGCAGGCGCGTGGGCTCGCGCTTGACGTGCCTTCGGGCATTGCCAAAGTGGCGCTGACAGTGGATGCAGATAACGAAGCGCTGGACGCTTTGACGGAGCTCGTGCCGCTCGATTTCCTGCAATTGCATGGAAACGAGAGCCCGGCGCGGGTGGTCGAGGTCAAGGCGCGCTACGGCCTTCCGGTGATCAAGGCCATCGGGATTGCCGAAGTGGCCGATCTCGCGCAGATCGACTCTTATAGCGGCGTGGCTGATCAATTGCTGATCGACGCCAAGCCACCACCGGGGGCGACACGACCGGGGGGCAATGCGCTGGCCTTTGACTGGGGCTTGATCGCGGAGCGTGACTGGTCCTTGCCCTGGCTCTTGGCGGGGGGATTGACCCCCGACAATGTGGCCCTAGCGGTGGCGCGCACGGGCGCGCGGCAACTCGATGTCTCGACCGGGGTCGAGGCCGCGCCGGGGATCAAGGATGCGGGTCTGATCCGTGCCTTTATTGACAACGCCCAAGGCTAGGTCATGCTGGCCCCGCAAGTGGAGGCCGAGATGATGGACGATTTGAGCGACGTTTACGGGGCCAAGACGCCCGAGCAATCCCGCACGATCTATAACGGTTGGGCGCAGAGCTATGATGCCGATAATCTGGCGCGGGGGTTTCGGTTGCCCGCCCTCGGGGCCGCGATGTTTGCGCGGTTCATGGGAACCAGCGAAGGTCCGGTGCTGGATGCCGCCTGTGGCACGGGGCTGGTGGGCGAGAGCCTGACAGTTCTGGGCTATGGGCCGATTACAGGCTGTGATCTGTCGCCCGGTATGTTGGCGGCGGCGCAGGCAACCGGGCATTACGCCGATCTGGTCGAGGCGGAGATGGGCAGCGGTCTGCCCTTTGCCGATGACAGCTTTGCCGGGTTTGTTTGCGTGGGTGCCTTTGGCCCCGGTCATGCCCCGCCCGAGAGCCTTATTCATCTGGCCCGCGTGACGCGCCCCGGCGGTTTCGGGGTCTTTAACCTGCTGGAGGCGACGTGGAAGGCGCAGGGGTTTCAATCGGTGCTGGAATCGCTGGTCGACAGCGGCCAGATCCATATCGCGCAGCGCTCGGAGCCGTTTTTGCCCTTTCTGTTGGCCGAACCGGACCTCTGGTCGCGGCTCTATGTGATCCGCCGGCTCTGAAGGCCCCGCTTTTCGCTGGAAAATCCCCCGCGCGTCCCATATTCAACGTCAGACTTTCCCGAATGACAAAGGCCCGAGACAATGAACGATCTCTTCAACAGCTTTATGACCGGTCCTGACGAAAAAGGCCGGTTCGGCGATTTCGGCGGGCGGTTCGTGTCGGAAACCCTGATGCCGCTCATTCTGGAACTGGAAGAGCAGTATGAGCACGCCAAGACCGACCAGACCTTCTGGGATGAGATGCACGATTTGTGGACGCATTACGTGGGCCGCCCCTCGCCGCTCTATTATGCCGACCGGCTGACACAGCATCTGGGCGGGGCCAAGATCTATCTCAAGCGGGATGAGCTGAACCACACGGGCGCACACAAGATCAACAACGTGCTGGGCCAGATCATCCTTGCGCGCCGCATGGGCAAGAAGCGGATCATCGCGGAAACGGGCGCGGGGCAGCATGGGGTTGCCACCGCGACCGTCTGTGCCAAGTTCGGGCTGCAATGCGTGGTCTATATGGGCGCGCATGATGTCGAGCGGCAGGCGCCGAACGTGTTCCGCATGCGGCTCTTGGGGGCCGAGGTGGTGCCGGTGACAAGTGGGCGTGGCACGCTCAAGGATGCGATGAATGATGCGCTGCGCGACTGGGTCACGAATGTGCGCGACACCTTCTATTGCATCGGCACCGTGGCAGGGCCGCATCCCTATCCGGCGATGGTGCGCGATTTCCAGTCGATCATCGGCAAAGAAACCAAAGAGCAGATGCAGGCCGCCGAAGGGCGTCTGCCCGATACGCTGGTGGCGGCGATTGGCGGTGGGTCGAATGCAATGGGGCTGTTTTATCCGTTCCTTGACGATCCGACCGTGAATATCATCGGGGTCGAGGCCGGGGGGCATGGGGTTGACGACCGGATGGAGCATTGCGCAAGCCTGACCGGTGGGCGGCCCGGCGTCCTGCATGGCAATCGCACGTATCTCTTGCAGGATGCCGACGGGCAAATCCTGGAGGGCCATTCGATTTCGGCGGGGCTCGATTATCCCGGCATCGGCCCCGAGCATAGCTGGCTGCATGAGACGGGGCGGGCCAAATATGTCTCGATCACCGATGTCGAGGCACTGGAGGCGTTTCAACTGAGTTGCGCGCTTGAAGGCATCATTCCGGCGCTGGAGCCGAGCCATGCCTTGGCCCATGTGATGAAGATCGCACCGACACTGCCCAAGGATCACCTGCTCGTGATGAATATGTGCGGGCGGGGCGACAAGGACATCTTTACCGTCGCCAAGCATCTGGGCTTTGACATGAAGATCTGACGCGTCGCGCGGGGTTCAGACCTTGAAAGTGTCGTCCACCGGCACCTGCAGGGCTGTGGCGAGCGCGTTGGTCTGAGAGGCCATGCCGATCACCGCGAGGAATTCGCCGTGCTGGGCGGGCGTCATGCCCTTGGCGCGGGCGGCGGCGGTGTGGGAATGGGCGCAATATTCGCAGCCATTGGCGACCGACACGGCGATATAGATCAATTCCTTGGTCAGCGGATCGAGGGTGCCGGGGCCCATCACGATTTTGAGCCTCTGCCACGTGGCGCTGAGGAGCGCCGGGTCATGGGCCAGCGCGCGCCAGAAATTGTTGATGAAATCGCTGCCACGCGTGGCGCGGATGTCATCGAATATGGCGCGCACCTCGGGGCTGGCCTCGGCATCGGTGATCAGGGTTACGGTGGCCATGCTCTTAGCTCTCCGGGGCGGCATGCTCTTGCAGCGCTTCGAGCGGGACGATTTCGAGGGCGCGCACATGGGTGGCATCAAGCCGCACCATCGGCGCGCACCCCTCGTCATGGGCCTGAAGAAAGCGCGCGGCGCAGAGGCACCATTGATCGCCCGGCTTCAGGCCGGGGAACTGGAATTCCGGGTGTGGCGTGCTGAGGTCATTGCCTACATATTTGGAAAAGGCCAGAAACTCGGCGGTCATCAGGGCGCAGACCGTGTGGCTACCGTGATCTTCGGCGCAGGTGTTGCAATGGCCGTCACGGAAATAGCCGGTCAGCGGCTTGGAGGAGCACGGCTCCAGCGCCTCACCCAGAACATTGCGGGCTTCATCCATGATGGTCATTGGCGTGATCCTTTCATTCCTAGGCTGAGAGTGGCGGGTTTCTGGCGTAGTTACAAGCGGTTGTCAGGCGCGCTCCTCGGCTTTGGCCTGATCCCAGAGTGTGTCCATCTCAGCCAGATCCGACTCGGGTGGGGTTTTGCCGCGTTCGGCCAAAAGCGCTTCGATCCGCTCGAATCGGCGGGTGAATTTGGCGTTGGCGCGGCGCAGGGCAGTTTCGGGGCAAACCTTCATATGCCGGGCGAGATTGGCCATGACAAAGAGAAGATCGCCGTATTCCTCTTCGACTGCGTCTTGGGTCAACTCGGTCGCAGCTTCATGAAGTTCCTCAACTTCTTCGCGTATCTTATTGAGAACATGAGAAGAGTCCGGCCAGTCAAAGCCCACACGCGCGGCGCGTTTCTGGAGTTTGACGGCGCGCAAGAGCGCAGGCAGACCAAGGGCCACACCGTCCAGCGTGCCGGTCTTGGCCTCGGCGGCGCGTTCGGCGGCCTTGACCACCTCCCAGTCGCGGGTTTGCTGTTCGGCCGTCTTGTCGCGGCTCTCGGACCCGAACACATGCGGATGCCGTGCGACCATTTTATCTGAGATGGCGTTGGCCACGTCCTGAACGTCAAACAGGCCCCGGTCCTGCGCAATCTGGGAATGGAACACCACCTGCAACAAGAGATCGCCCAATTCTCCGCGCAACTCTTGCCAGTTTTCCTGTTCAATCGCGTCGGCCACCTCATAGGCCTCTTCGATCGTGTAGGGGGCGATGGTGGCGAAGTCCTGCTCGATGTCCCAAGGGCAACCCGTCTCGGGATCGCGCAGGCGGGACATGATGGCGATGAGGCGGGGCAGTCCGCCACGGGGATCGTGAATGAGCGTGTCGTCAGGCATTGCGGCGGCCTCGTCTTTGGGGTTGAGTGGACCCTGACGCGAGAATGAAGGGATGTCCAGAGATGGCCGTGATCAACCGAATTGCCGGATTCTCAGAGGATATGACGGCATGGCGGAGGCATCTGCATGCCAATCCCGAATTGGGGTTCGATTGCCACAAAACGGCGGCCTTTGTGGTCGAGCGATTGCGTGACTTTGGCATCACGCAGATCGAGACCGGGGTGGCGACCAGTGGGGTTGTCGCGGTGATCGAGGGCCAAGGCGAGGGGCCGTGCATCGGGCTGCGCGCCGATATGGATGCGCTGCCGATGACCGAAATCACCGGGCTTGAGTATGCCAGCCAGACCCCCGGCAAGATGCATGCCTGCGGCCATGACGGGCATACGACCATGCTGCTTGGCGCGGCTAAGTACCTTGCAGAGACACGGAATTTTGCCGGTAAAGTGGTCCTGATCTTTCAACCTGCCGAAGAAGGTCCGGGCGGGGGACGCATCATGGTCGAGGAGGGCGCGCTGAGCCGCTATGGGGTGGAGCAGGTCTATGCGCTTCATACTCTGCCGGGGGTGCCTGCCGGCACGTTCGAGACCACGCCCGGGCCAATCATGGCGGCGGTGGATACGCTGCATATCGACGTGATCGGGCGGGGCGGGCATGGCGCCATGCCGCATGAGACACGCGATCCGGTGGTGGCGGCCGTGGCCATTGTGCAGGGCATCCAAACGATTGTCAGCCGTAACCGTAACCCGCTGGATGATCTGGTTATTTCCGTGACGCAGATCCATACTGGCACGGTCGATAACGTCATCCCCGAGACCGCCTATATCAACGCTACGATCCGCACCTTTACGCCCGAAGTGCAGGAGATGGTGCATCGTCGGTTGCGGGAGGTTACAGAGGGCGTGGCCGTTGGATATGGCGTGCGGGCGGAGGTGCGGATTGATCTGGGATACCCCGCCACCTACAATGACGCAGACAAGACCGCCTTTGCCGCAGAGGTCGCGCGGGAGGTTGTGGGCGAAGGGTTGGTCATCGCGGATCGCCCGCGTGAAATGGGGGCCGAGGATTTTTCCTATATGCTACAAGAGCTTCCGGGGTCTTATCTGTTTCTTGGCCAAGGTGTAGGGCCGGGGCTGCACCATCCCGGGTTCAATTTCAACGATGCGGTGGCACCAATCGGGGCCTCGTTCTTTGCGCGGCTGGTCGAGCGCGCGCAGCCTCTTGGCTGAAGGAGACAAGCCATGGCACTGGAAGATGCGAAAACACAGATAGATCAGGCGTTTACGCGCGAAACATCACGTGGACTGAGCTTTGAGAACGCTTTTGGTGGGGCGCTGTCCTTTGCGCGCCGTCGCTATACCAAGGATCTGACGGATATCGATGTGGCGATCACTGGGGTGCCGTTTGACCAATCCGTGACCAACCGGACAGGCACCCGCATGGGGCCGCGCGCGGTGCGCGAGGCCAGCGCATTACAGGTTTATGATCCGCCCTATGGCTGGGATGGCTATGATCCGCTGTCGCATTTGAGCATCGTGGATTATGGAGATTTAGCGTTTGATTACGCACATGTAGCGGCCTTTCCTCATGCACTCTATACGCATGCCAAGGGCATTCTGGACGCGGGTGCCGCCTGTTTCGCGATTGGCGGCGATCACTATATTACCTTGCCGCTGTTGCAGGCGCATGCCGAAAAATACGGACCGCTGGCGGTGATTCATTTTGATGCCCATTCCGATACCTGGGTCGATGATGATCTCACGCGCATTGACCACGGCACGATGATGTACAAGGCGGTGAAGCAAGGCTTTGTCGATGTGGCGCGCTCGGTGCAGGTGGGGATACGCACCACCAATCCCGACACGATGGGTTTTACCACGCTCGACGCGCGGCAGGTGCATCTGGAGGGGCCGGTAGAAATTGCGCGCAAGATCAAAGAGATCGTGGGTGATGCTCAGGTGTATATGACGTTCGATATCGACGCACTGGACCCGGCCTTTGCGCCCGGCACCGGAACGCCGGTTTGGGGTGGGCTGAGCTCGGCGCAGGCGGCGATCATCCTGCGGGATCTTGCGGGCATTAATCTGGTGGGGGGCGATATGGTCGAGGTGTCGCCGCCCTATGATACCACAGGCGCCACTGCCATCGCTGGGGCGCATGTGGTCATGGAAATGCTGTGCCTCTGGGGCTGGACCCGGAGAGGCTGAGCCGTACGAATGTGCGGTCAAACCGTAAGGTTTGACCGACCCTTTGGGTCAGGCGTTCGCTTCGCGGATTTTCTCGGCGGCGTCCTTGTCATAGGCGACGCCGGATTTCGCGAACAGTTCGTCGAGTTCGCCGGAGAGGGTCATCTCGGTAATGATGTCGCAGCCGCCTACGAACTCTCCCTTAACGTAGAGTTGAGGAATGGTGGGCCAGTCGGAATAGTCCTTGATGCCCTGACGGATGTCTTCGTCGGCGAGGACATTCACGTCCTTGAAGTCGACGCCCATGTAATTCAGCACACCCGCGACGCGGGAGGAAAAGCCGCATTGCGGCATGTCTTTGGTGCCCTTCATATAGAGCACGACATCGGCGGATTTCACGGTCTCTTCGATGCGGGTCTTGGCGTCAGTCATGGCTTGTCCTATCGGTCTGTCTATCGGCTTTGGCCGAGGGGTCTGTCTCTTCGGGGTCATACCCGGTTTCGTCGTCGCCCAAAAGAGTTACATGGGTGCTGTCGGTTTCTTCGCAATAGCTGAGGCCGTATTCGGCCCGCCCATCGCGGCGGTAGCGCCGGATCTCATGCCACATCGTATAGGCAAAGATCACAGCAAAGGGCAGAAGCAGCAGGGCGACGATCAGTCTGGGTTCCATTCACTCAGTCGGGGGCCTTGGTTGTCAGCGCCAGGGCATGCACGGCGCCGTTGGGGCCGTCCATCTTGCCTTTGATTGCGGCATAGACGGCGCGTTGCTGTTGGACCCGGTTCATGCCGCGGAAACTCTCGTCGATGACTTCGGCGGCGAAATGCACGCCGTCTTCGCCATCGACGGTGATCTTGGCATTGGGCAGGGCTTGGCGGATCAGGGCTTCGAGGTCAGAGGCGAGCATGGCCATTGGGGCGTCTCCTTGTCACGTCTTGCCCAAGATGTAGAGCCCCATCGGCATGAGTGCAAGGGAGCGCGGGATGGCTTGGCTGTTCATCTGGCTCAAAACAGTTGAGGGAGCAGCGCCTAATGACTGAGGTCAGATCTCTTCGCCTTTCTTGAGCAACTCATCAATCAGCGCGCGTTGCAGCGCGCCGCTGTCGCCTCCGCCGTAGTGCAGCGCGCCGCCGGAATAGAGCGTGCCATAGCTCTGGGCGAGGTTGACGACCTGGCCCAAGCCCGAGATGAACTCGTCCTTCTCCAGCGGTTTCAGCGGATGGATGAAGGCGGCCCACAGAAGATCCTTGGCGATGGCGTAGCGGGCATCGAGGGCGGTGTCGAAATTGGCTTGCAGGATGCGATTGAGGTCTTCGGGTGTGAGGTCTTCGGCCTTGGCCACAGGGGTCATGGCGCGCATGCGGTCTGCGGATTCGTCGGTGACGATGAGCACCTGCACGTCGTTCACGGTCAACTGCCAGACGCTGCCGTTGCTCTCTGCCTCGGGATCAAGGGCTCTGATGATGGTATCGAGCCGCTCCAGCGTCATCGGCGGCTCTGGCGCGGGCGGGGTGTCCTGTGCTGTGAGGGGGGTGGCGAACAGGACAAGGCTGAGGGCGAGCAGGCGGCGGAGCATGGGCGATCCTTTCATGGCTGGTGTCAGCCTGCCACGGGGCTAGGGTCCGCGCCATGGGGCTCCGGAAAACGTGATGGGGTGTGGGGGGCGGTCGGGCGCCGCGCGGCGGTGCCTGCGGCGGTGCCTGCGGCGGTGCCTGCGGCGGTGCCTGCGGCACCTTGTTCCGCGCATTTGCAATTGGGACCAATGTCGGCTCTAGACAAAAAGCCCCCTCTGCGCCCGTTCCCCTTAGTCGAACGTCGTGCCGAAGGTGCTACGGAAGATGTTCGACAGGTCGGCGAGCGGGACCTCGGATTTGCCCAGACGCACGGTGTCGCCGGTGAAGCGGCCCACGGAGGTGAGGGGAAGGCCCGCGTGGCCTGCGGCGGTCATCAGCGCCTCGGCCTGATCGAAGTTGCAGGCGATGAGGTAGCGCGCCTGATCTTCGGCAAAGAGTGTGGTCGTGTCGTCCGCATCGAGATGGATGCCAACGCCTGCCGCCTCGGCCATTTCGAAGGCGGCCAAGGCCAGACCGCCATCGCTGAGGTCGGTGCAGGCCTTTATCAGCGCATGATTGGCGCGGATGAAATCGCCGTGGCGTTTCTCGGCGGCGAGGTCAACGGGCGGCGCGTCGCCTTCGACCCGGTTGAACACCTCTGCCAGAAGGGCCGATTGGCCCAAGTGACCGTGGGTTTCGCCCAAGAGCAGTGCCACATGCCCGTCGCGCGCCTGTCCGGTGATGGCGGTCGCGGGATCACGGATCAGGCCCACGGCGCCGATGGTGGGGGTGGGCAGAATGCCGGTGCCGTCGGTCTCGTTGTAGAGCGAGACATTGCCTGAGACGATCGGCATGTCGAGGGCCGCCACGGCCTCGCCGATACCTTTGATGGCACCGACGAACTGGCCCATGATCTCGGGCTTTTCGGGATTGCCGAAATTGAGGTTGTCGGTGGTGGCAAGCGGGACGGCGCCCAAGGCGGAAAGATTGCGGTACGCCTCGGCCACCGCCTGTTTGCCGCCCTCAAAGGGGTTGGCCTTGACGTAGCGCGGGGTCACGTCGGAGGTGAAGGCCAAGAGTTTGTCGGTGCCATGCACGCGGATGAGCCCTGCGCCTTGTCCCGGCGTGCGGGCGGTGTCGGCCATGACCATGGTGTCATATTGCTCATAGACCCAGTGCCGGGCGCAGTAGTTGATCGAGCCAATCAGCGCCTTGAGACCGTCGATGGGATCGACACCGGGCACGGTCGCGGGGTCGAGCGGCGTGGCAGGGGTGGTTTCCACCCAAGGGCGGTCATATTCGGGAGCTGAGCCTGAGAGGGTGGCCAAGGGCAAGTCAGCTTTGACGTCAGTGCCATGCAGGATGAGAAAGCGGTCTTCGGCGATGGTTTCGCCGACGATGGCGAAATCGAGATCCCATTTCTCGAATACGGCGCGGGCCTCGGCCTCAAGCTCGGGGCGCAGGACCATGAGCATGCGTTCCTGGGATTCCGAGAGCATCATCTCATAGGCGGTCATGTTCGCCTCGCGTTGCGGCACGGCGTCGAGTTGCAGTTTGACGCCAAGTCCGCCCTTGTCACCCATCTCCACGGCCGAGCAGGTGAGGCCCGCCGCGCCCATGTCCTGAATGGAAATCACAGCACCGGTGGCCATCAGTTCGAGACAGGCCTCCATCAGGCGCTTTTCGGTGAAGGGATCGCCCACCTGCACGGTGGGGCGCTTTTCCTCGATGCTGTCGTCGAATTCGGCGCTGGCCATGGTGGCGCCGCCGACGCCGTCGCGGCCCGTTTTGGCCCCGAGATAGACCACGGGCATGCCGACGCCAGAGGCAGCGGAGTAGAAAATCTTGTCCGCGTCGGCCAGACCTGCGGCAAAGGCGTTCACAAGGCAATTGCCGTTATAGGCCGGGTCAAACCGCACCTCGCCGCCCGCACAGGGCACGCCAAAGCAGTTGCCATAGCCGCCAACACCCGCCACCACGCCATGCACAAGTTGGCGGGTCTTGGGGTGTGCGGGTTCGCCAAAGCTGAGAGAGTTCATCGAGGCGATGGGGCGCGCGCCCATTGTAAACACATCGCGCAGGATGCCGCCCACGCCGGTCGCGGCCCCTTGATAGGGTTCGATATAGGAGGGGTGGTTGTGGCTTTCCATCTTGAACACAACCGCCTGACCGTCGCCGATATCGACGACGCCGGCGTTTTCGCCGGGACCACAGATCACCTGCGGGCCGGTGGTGGGCAGGGTGCGCAGCCATTTCTTGGAGGATTTGTAGGAACAATGCTCGTTCCACATGGCCGAAAAGATGCCCAGTTCTGTGAAGGTCGGTTCGCGTCCGATGATCTCGAGGATGCGGTCGTATTCCTCGGGTTTGAGGCCGTGGGACGCGATGAGATCGGGGGTGATGGACGGTTCCTGCATGGGGCGGGCTCCTTCGGGGATGTGCATGCGGCGGTCTTTAAAGCAGGACTGCGGCGGGGGGAAGGGGCGCGTGATCGGGGGTGGGAGATTTTGCGGCATCACAGCAAAACGGCCCGGCCTTTGGGGGCCGGGCCGTTGGCGCGCCGGGAGGGAGGAGCGCGCCGTGGAAAGACGAACGGTTATTGCGTCATCGTCGCGACTTTTTCCGCCACGGCGGTGCGCAGTTGCTCGAGGGTCATGGCATATTCCAAGCCGCCGTTTTCGCCGACGCTGAGCGAGCCTGCCTCAAAGCCGATACGCTCGGCCGGGAGGTCGGCATCCGCGTTCACATCGACATAGATAACGTGCTCTGCGGTTTCGTCGCCCTCGTGGGAGACGACTTCGCCAATGACCTTGTCATCCACGGAGGTCAGCGTGGCCCCAGTCTCGGCCTCGGTGAGAATATTCTCGACCAGGGTGTTGCCGGCCTCGCGCTGGCCTTTGGCCGTCAGATCAAGATCGGTGGGTGCGTGGATTTCGCCATCCTCGGCAACGGTGGCCTCGGACCAACCGCCAGCCTGTGCGTCTGCGGCAGTGCCCTGGGTTTCTTCATAGACGGCGTCTGTGCCGCTGTTCTCTGGGGCCTGTCGTTCGGTGCCACCATCGTTTGCGGCATAGGCCGCCAGGGCCGAAACACTTGTCAGGGCAGTCGCGAGAGCCAATTTGCGGAACGTCATATCGTCCTCCGTTTCTGCAGGGTCCATCCTGCGGTTTGCATCAACGCGCCAAATGCGCGCTTGATGGAACAACGCCGGAGGTGGGGTGCGGTTCCAAATCGGATAGAAAAAAATGATCGTCTTGGTCGCGCCGGAGGCTGCGCCCCCGAAGCGCAAGGCGAAACGGCTGCGGTTACTGGCCTTCTGGCAGCAGGGTTGTGACGCCCACTGCCGCCGCGCGCGCGAGATCAGGATCAAGCGACATCGGGATATATTCGCCGCGCCGCCAGAGTTGCGACAGGTTGTCGTAATAGCGGCTGAGGAAATGCCCCGATTGGCCGGTGGCGATGATGAAGACGCTGCTGTCGGGATCGGCAAAGTCATAGACACCACGGTAACCGGCCCCGTGCACATTCTGGAACGGATCCGGGCCGTCGCCGCCGCGCGTGCGTCCGCGCAAGAGCGTGTTGTCGCCGCCCGAGGTGGATTGGCGGATGTTGACGAAATGGCGCAGGAGAGGCACAACGCCCAGCACCTGATGATCATGGGTGGCCTGATGCGCGTCACCCCAGCGCAGGCTCTCGAGGGACTTGCCATAGCGTTCTGAAATCCCGATCAGCGCATCGTCGAGCGCCATGCGGGCGGTGTCGGTGCAGGTCTCGACCGCCGCCGATTGCTTGACATCGCACCAGGCGGCGGCGCCATCGACATTGCGGAACACCCGTTCGATGAAGATCGGATCGGGGTGGTCGAATTCTCGCGAGAGCGGCCCGAGGTCATCGCGAATGAGGCGGTCCATCAGGGCGCGCATCCACGCGGCATAGAGGAGTGGCTCTGGCAGGTGCTCGTTCATTTCGCCGTTCCAGTCGGCGAGCATTGCGAGCGCACGTTGGCGCAGGCGTTCGGGCGTGCCGTCGGGAGCGGATTCGCCGGTGAACCAGAGATCGGCCCCGATCAGCGGCAAGAGGGAGCGGGCGGTAAAGCTGACGGTGTCGAGTTGCGCCTCAATAAAGCTGTCGCGGGTGTGCACCTCGCGCCCCTGCATGAGCCTGCGCCAGCGGTGGACACGCTGGGTGTCGCCCCAGAGGTGGCTGACATGCATGGGAAAGGGGCGGTCCACCACCTTGTTGTTGGTATTGCCGAGGATGCCGCCCGAGGGGGCCACGAATTCGGGGTTGGCGGCAAAGGGCAGCATGCCCTGCCAGCGGTTTTCCGTCAGCCAGCCGCGTGCGGGCATGCGCCCCTCGCTCTCGTGGCGGGCGTCGCGGCGGGGCATGGCCCCGACGGTGCGCATCGCGATTGTGGACTGGTCCACCAACGTGAGGTTCTGCGAGGGCGCAATGTAGAGGCGGCTGAGGTCAATCGCGTCCTGCACCGATTGCGCGCGCATGAGCCCAATGGCAGAGGACATGGTTGTGTCATTGGGGCTGAGGGCGGTCCAGTTGAGCGATGCGACATGGCCCGAAGGGGTCACTTCGGCCAGATCGTAATGGCTGCCCGGCAGGACGGGGCCGTTATCTGTCCAGCGCAGGGTGAGGGTGACGGGATCGGCATCCTTGATCTCGATGATAGATCGGGTGGTGCGAAACGGTTTCCAGCCCTCCGGCGTGCGGTATTCATCGGCGTTATCGGGATTTACTTCCTCGATATAGAGGTCCTGATCGTCGAGATAGGACGAGGTGATGGCCCAGCCAAGACGCGCGCTGCGCCCGGTCAGGATCGCCGGGATGCCGGGAATGGTGCCGCCGATCACGCCGCCCGATGTCAGATTCAGCCGGGCGAGATACCAGATACTCGGGGCGGAAAAGCCCAAGTGCGGGTCATTGGCCAGAAGCGTGCCGCCCGAGGCCGAGCGCGAGCGTGCGGCGGCAAAGGCATTCGATGCCCCGGCAAAGGCGCGACGTTTGAAGGGGGACAGCGGATCCTCTGTCTCGGGCGTGGTTTGGGCCATGCGGGACCAGTTGGCACCGGGAAAGAGTGCCGCATAATCGGGCAGGGCGGCGATACCGCTGCCGGGGGAAAGAGGCATGATGTCCGCGAGGCGGTCAGCGTCTTCGAGGGCCAGTGAGGTGCGGGCAAAGAGCACCTCGTTTTCAAGATGCGAGGAAAGCTGCACCGCCATCAGTTTGATCAGCGCAATGGAATCGGCCGGTTGCCAAGGGGCTATGGGCGCGTTGAAGAGGAACTGTTCGGGGGCACCGCGCCCCAGCGCTTCGCGGTTGATCTCTGTGATGCGGGCGTTGACGCCATCGGAATACGCCTTGAGCGCGGCCAATGTTTCGGCATCCTGAGCCGCGACCGACTGGCGCGCCAGCGTATAGAGGTCAAAGCGGCGCAGGGTGCTGTCGATCTTGACGGTGCGGGGGCCGAATATCTCGGAGAGCCGCCCCTGCACGGTGCGGCGCATCGTCATCATCTGCCAGAGACGGTCCTGCGCATGGACATAGCCCAGCCCAAAGAAGCTGTCGGCGTCGGTCTGACCCAGAATATGCGGCACATTGGCATTGTCGCGCACGATCTCGACCGGGGCGGCGAGGCCGCTCACGGTGAGCGTCGTGTCATAGTCGGGCAACGAGCGGGAGAGCAGGAAATACGCGCCAAGCACGGCCAGAACCGCCAGCAGGATTGCCCCGCCCGCCAGCCGCAACAACCATTTCACCACCCCTGACATGCCCCGGCACCGTCCTATTTTCCGCTTGCATCACCAGCCGGGGATAGTCAGAAAACCTCGGCAAGACAATGGCACAAGATTGTAGGAGAGGACAGGACTATGGCAAAATTGGCGTTTTTGGGGCTCGGAGTTATGGGCTATCCGATGGCGGGGCATCTGGCGGCGGCCGGGCATGAGGTCTGTGTCTATAACCGCACCGCGGCCAAGGCCGAGAAATGGGCGGCGGAGCATGGCGGGCGACACGCGGTCACGCCGCGCGAGGCCGCAGAAGGGGCCGAATTTGTGATGGCCTGTGTGGGCAATGACGACGATCTGCGCTCGGTCTGTCAGGGGCCGGACGGGGCCTTTGCCGGGATGGCGTCGGTCGCGGTGTTCGTGGATCACACCACGGTGTCGTCGAAGGTCACGACCGAGCTCTATGCCGAGGCCAAGGCGGCGGGGCTGAATTTTGTCGATGCGCCGGTGTCGGGTGGTCAGGCGGGGGCCGAAAAAGGCCAGCTCTCGATCATGTGTGGCGGCGATGAGGCGGCCTATGCGGCGGCCGAGCCCGTGATGCAGGTCTATGCCAAGCTCTGCCGTCGGATTGGCGAGAGCGGGGCCGGGCAGATGACCAAGATGTGCAATCAGATCGCGATTGCCGGTCTGGTTCAGGGTCTGGCCGAGGCGCTGCATTTCGCCGAGAAGGCAGGGCTGGACGGGCGCGCGGTGGTCGAGGTGATTTCTCAGGGGGCTGCGGGCAGTTGGCAGATGGCCAACCGCTATGAGACCATGATCGACGACAAGTGGGAGCATGGCTTTGCTGTAGACTGGATGCGCAAGGATCTGGGCATTTGTCTGAGCACTGCCGATGAGACTGGCGCCAGCCTGCCGGTGACGGCGCTGGTGGATCAGTTCTACAAGGATGTGCAGAAGATGGGCGGCGGGCGCTGGGATACCTCGAGCCTTTTCGCGCGTCTGCGCAAGCTTGGCTGAAAGTGCGGCTGTCAGGCGATCTTGCGGTCGCCTGACAGCCATTTACGGGTGTCGCTGACATCAAGGATCAGCGAGATCACATCGACCGCGAGCAGAATCACGAGATAGGTCCGAAAACCATCGGCGATGTCTTGGCTCAAGAGCCACAGGATCAGGCCGAGCATCGGCGTCCAGATCAGCACATGCGGCAGGGCCATCACCTTGGAAAAGCCGCGCTCGATCAGCATCAGCACGCCATTGCAGAGCATCGCGCCGACCGCCATAACGGCGAGCCACAAGCCAGCGGGATGCGGAATGTAGAACAATGAGGCTGCGTTGACCGGCACCAGAATGAAGGCGACCCAGAGTTGCACCCAGAGGGGGAGGCGGCGGTAACTCTGCCAGATCTCCAGTATCATGCGTGCCCCCTGCGTTTCATCGTTCCAAAAATACTCAAATCCGACGCTGCCGCCCGCGCTCAGGCGTCCTTGGGGCGCAGGGTCAGCCATATGAGGGCACCGCCTGCCAGCATCAGGAAGGGTGCCATGGCAAGGTTGACCGAGGCCCAACCGGCCTGAGGCGTGCCGCCCGAGCAGTTCATCAGCCCACCCGACGAGAGCGAGGCAAAGGTCACGCCGCCGAAGACGATGAGATCGTTGAGCCCCTGCATGCGGCCACGTTCATGCGGAGCATGCGACCCTGCGAGCAGGGTGGTCGCCCCGATAAAGCCGAAATTCCAGCCGATACCCAAGAGGATGAGGGCGACAAAGAAGTTTTCCAGATGCACGCCGTTCAGGGCCACAGCCCCGGCACCCGCGAGGATGACAAGGCCGGTCGCTACGATCTTTTCCACACCGAAACGGGCGATCAGGTGGCCGGTGAAAAACGACGGGATGTACATGGCCAATACATGCGCCGTGACCACATCCGCCGCATTGCCTGCGTCAAAGCCGCAGCCCACGACCGCGAGCGGAGTCGAGGTCATGACCAGATTCATCAACGCGTAGGACACGGTGGCGCAGATTACGGCCACGGCGATGCGCGGGGTTTTCAAGAGTTCCATCCGCGTGCGCCCATGGGGGGCATCTACGGCGGGCACCGGCGGTTTCGGGATGTCGAGCATGAGAAAGAGGAAGGCCCCCGCGATATTGAGGGCAATGACCGCGAGATAGGTGCCCAAGAACGGGATCACCATGGCCTGCGAGGTGGCCTTGACCAGTTGCGGGCCGATCACGGCACTGAGGAGACCGCCCGCCATGACGTAGGAGATGGCCTTGGCGCGGAACGCGTCGCTGGCGGTGTCGGCGGCGGCAAAGCGGTAAAAGCCTTGGGCGGACATATAGGTGCCGGTGATCAAGCTGCCCAAGAGAAAGATCGGGAAGGAGGCGGTATAGAGACCATAGGCGCCAATCGCCCCTCCGATGGCCCCTGCGCCCGCGCCGATGAAAAACCCGGTGCGGCGGCCATAGCGTTGCATCAGATGCGAAATCGGCGTGGCCGAGAGCATCGAGCCCAGCACGATCAACGATATGGGCAGCGTCGCAAAGCAGATGTTTGAGGCCAGCGACTGTCCGGCAAGCCCGCCCACGACGAAAATCATCGGCATTTGCGCGCCCAAAATGGCTTGGGCTGCGACCAGAACGGCCACATTGCGCCGCGCGCGGCTATCGTCGGGTTGGAGGGTGATATCGGTCATGGCCGAAGTGCTAGACCCGTCGCGTGGGCGCTGCAAGGGCAATTCAGGCGCGGTCGATGAGATGCGCGAAGGAGCCACTGACACGGCCCAAGTGGAGACCCATGGGTGGCAGGGCTGTGCCTTCGGCGTCCTGCGCGGCAAAGAGGGCGGGGCCGTCGGCGCGCAGGGTGGTGGCGTAGTGGAATTCATGCCCGGCCCATGTGCCGGGGAATGGACCTTGTGTCGCGGTCAAGGTGCGGTAGCCAAGATGCAGGCTGCGGGTGGCAAAGCTGGTCGCAAGCGGCAGCAGCCCGGCCATGGCATGTTGCGTGCCGCTAGCGTCTGTCAGCCCCTCGCCCAGCACCATGTAACCACCACATTCCCCATATATATCTGAGGAGTGTGCGGCGCTCTTGAGGCTTTGCATGAAGATGTGATTGGCGGCGAGTTGACCGGCGTGCAGTTCCGGGTAGCCGCCGGGTAGAAAGACGAAACCGGCCTCGGGCACCGCATCGTTGGCTAGCGGCGAAAAGGGCCGGATTTCTGCGCCCGCCGCGCGCCAATCGGCCAGCATATGCGGATAGGCAAAGCCGAAGGCGCGGTCCTGAGCCACCGCGATGACCTGCGCCGGGGGGGCGAGACGCGGGGCGGTTGTGGCCGGCGGCAAGGGGGCGGCGATGGCCAGAAGCGTGGCGCGGTCGACGGTTGTGGCCAATGCGTCGGCGGCGGTGTTGAGGAACTGTTCAAGGTCGGGGCGCTCAATGGCCTGCACCAGCCCGAGATGCCGAGAGGGTTGCGCCAGTGCCGGATTGCGGCGGAGTGCGGCCAGAACAGGCAGGCCAAGAGGGGCAAGGGCGCGGCGCAGCATCGCCTCGTGCCGCTCAGACCCTACGTTGTTGAGCATCACGCCGGACACGCGCACATTTGGGTCAAAGCTTGCAAACCCTGCGACCAACGGCGCGATGGAGCCTGCCATGCGGCCTGCGTCCACCACCAGCACCACGGGCAGATCAAGATGCCGCGCCAGATCGGCCACAGCGCCGCGCCCATCGGGGGGGGCACCATCGAAGAGGCCCATCGCGCCCTCGATGATCAGGAGGCCATCGCCAGACGCAAGGCTGCGCAGGCGCGCAGGTGTCATCGCCCAAGCGTCGAGATTGGGGCAAGGCGCGCCGCAAGCGGCCTCGTGAAAGCGGGGGTCGATGTAATCGGGGCCGGATTTCGCCCCACGCACATGCAGACCCTCGCGGGACAAGAGGCGCAGCAGGGCGAGGGTGAGCGTGGTTTTGCCCGCCCCAGAGGCGGGCGCGGCGAGGATCAGCCCCCGCATGCGGTCTCGGCGGGTAGGCCACGCCCGAGCGGGTCGAGATCGCGGGGGGCAGCACCGGCGAGCATACCCTGCCAGTCGAGCACCTGACGCATGAGCACCGAACGCCCGATGCAGAGGATCGCGGGCGGCTCGAAGCCGCTGGATTCGATATCGGCGGCGAGCCGTCCGAGCGTGGTTTCCAGCACGCGCTGATCCGGGGTAGTGGCGGAGGACACCACGGCGCAGGGTTCATCCACCGGGCGGCCTGCGTCAAGCAGCGCGGCGCTGATCTGGGCCGCATGTTTCATGCCCATGTAGATCACGATCACCTGACTGCCCTGCGCGATGGCCTGCCAGTTGAGCGACGAGGGTGTGAGGCCGGATTGGTCATGCCCCGTCACAAAGGTCACGGATTGATTGACGTCGCGGTGGGTGACGGGGATACCCGCATAGGCCAGCCCGCCGATGCCCGCGCTGATGCCGGGGATGATGCGGATGGGCACGCCGTGTTGCACCAGCGTCTGCGCCTCTTCGCCGCCGCGACCAAAGACAAAGGGATCGCCCCCCTTGAGGCGCAGCACGCGCAGGCCCTCGCGGGCGAGGTCGACCAGTTGCAGGGAAATGTCGCGTTGCTTGGCCGAAGGTTTGCCGCCGCGTTTGCCCGCGTAGATGTGGCGGGCCTGCGGTGCCCAGTCGAGGATACAGTCCTGCACCAGCGCGTCGTAGATCACCACATCGGCCTGTTGCAGGGCATTGAGGGCGTGCAGGGTCAAAAGGCCGGGATCGCCGGGGCCAGCCCCACATAGCCAGACCCAGCCGGGTTCAAGCCGGGGCCAGTCATTGCCCGGCAGGGGCGTGGAGAAGGGAGGGGGCGAGTCGGTCATGTCTTTGTATGCCGCGAGTTTTATCCAGAGGAAAGGCGGCAAACGACCATGCGTGTAGGTCGGAGCGACATGGTGGTGTGGCCGGGCCGTGGGAACGGCCCGGCGCGGGGTGTTACATCTTGCAGTCAACCGCATAGGCGTCGGCGTGATCTTCCAGCGCCACACCGATGATCTTGTTGGTGTAGATGTCGCCTTCCTTGATCACCTCGCGGACATAGATGTCCTGAATCGGGTGATGGTTATTGCCAAAGGCAAAATCGCCGCGCGTGCTGGCGAAATCGGCGGCCTTGAGCGCGGCGCGGAAGGCGTCGGCGTCAGAGGGTTGTGCCTGATCCAGTGCCGAGATCAGGAGGTTGGCGGTATCGAACCCCTGGCTTGCATAGAGCGAGGGCAGGCGGTCATATTTTTCCTGAAAGCTGGCAACGAAGGCCACGTTGGTTTCGTTGTCGATATCCTTGGACCATTGCGAGGTGTTGACCACGCCAAGGGCCGCGTCGCCCACCGCCTGAAGGATGCCTTGGTCAAAGCTGAAGGCGGGGCCGACCACGGGCAGGCCGACGCCGCTGTCGGCATATTGCTTGAGGAAAGAAATCCCCATGCCGCCGGGCAAGAAAAAGAACACGGAGTCCGCACCGCTTGCGCGGATCTGGGCGATTTCGGCGGCGTAATCGGTCTGGCCCAGTTGGGTGTAGATCTCGCCTGCCAACTCGCCTTTGTAGAACCGCTTGTAGCCGGTGAGCGCGTCCTGACCTGCCGGGTAATTGGGCGCGAGGATGAAGCTGTTTTTATAGCCTGCGTCATTGGCATAGGCACCTGCGGCCTCGTGCAGGTTGTCGTTCTGCCAGGCGACGTTGAAATAGTTGGGCAAGCAGCCTTGGCCTGCCAACGCCGAGGGGCCAGCATTGGGCGAGAGGTAGAATTTGCCTTGGGCGACTGCACCGGGCACCACGGCCATGGCGAGGTTGGACCAGATGATGCCGGTCATCACGTCGACCTTGTCGGATTGGATCATCTTGTCCGAGAGTTGCACGGCGATGTCGGGTTTTTGCTGATCGTCCTCGATGATCACCTCAATGTCGCTGCGCCCGGATTGTTCCAGCGCCAGCATGAAGCCGTCGCGCACGTCGATGCCGAGGCCAGCGCCACCGCCCGACAGGGTGGTAATCATGCCGACCTTGATGTCAGCTTGCGCGGTGACGGCGGCGAGGCTGAGCGCGCCGGCGATGGCCAGTGTCTTGAATGTCATATGTCATCTCTCCCTGATGTCGGGCGGTTTGTCCCGTCCCGGTTTGCCCTTGGTCCCCCAGAGGGCGGTGCTCAATCCTTTCCACAGCTTTGGCAAAAGGTCCAGATGGCAGCATCTCGGGTCAGGTGCTGGTGTGGCGCGCCATGAAGCGGTCGGTTTCGGCGGGGGCCGGGGGATGACCCGAGAAATTCTCGACATAGGCGGGCATGCGGGCGATGCGGATATCACGGGGTTCGGCCACCATCATCGAGATATAGCCGATCTGGGTGTAATAGACGGTATGGGCGCGGGTGTCGGCGTGATCGGGGGCATAGCCGAATCGCGCGAACATGGCGCGGATGGCAGTGATGCGGGTCTCATCCGTGCGTTGCAGCTTGGCCTTGATCGTGGGATCGCCAAGCGCCCAGTTGCGGATCGCGAAATCGAGGCGGGAATCAAAGAGATCGCGGGTGAGCCAGCAGTCGAAGAGGTTGTAGAGCGCCTCGTTTATGGATTCTGCATAGGCCTCGGTGCGGGCCACGAGATTGCCAGTGTTCTGCGCCTCCCAGCGGTCGAGCAGGGCGGCCAGCAGCGCCTCGCGGTCTTTGAAATGCCAGTAGAAACTGGTGCGCGAGAGGCCGAGCATCTGGGCCAGCGGCATCACCTTGACCGCATCCACCCCGGCGGTGACGAGCACCTCGTAGGCGGCATTGAGCCACAGATCCTCGGACCCGCGCGTGGCGGGGTCGGGGGTAGGTTTGGGTCGGCGGGTGGTTTGGGCGCTGTTCATGGACCAAGACTAGACGGTTTTGGCATCGGTGGCAAATCTCTTGACAGGTTGGTGGATTTTCTCGACAGTAGTGTCGATTACGTTTTCACACCACCGCCGGGTGCTGCCCGGCCAGCCCAGGATCAGGCCGATGCCGCACGCCGTTTCCACCGACAGTCTTCTTGATATGCCCGCTCCGCTGGCCCGCCGGGCGCGCGGCGGGCGCGCCGCCATGCAGGTGCGGCGCGGCACTGGCGCGGGGGCTGGGGTGAACCCGCGGCATGTGCCCTATATCACGCGCGGCATTCCCACCCATGACATCGCGTCGGAGGAGGGACTCGATGCGATCATCGCGACCGCCGACCGGATTCTGGCTGAAATCGGCATCGAGTTTCGCGAGGACCCCGAGACTGTGCGCCTGTTTCAGCAGGCGGGCGGCAAGGCGTGGGAAGTTGGGCCAGAGGCGTGGAATGTGACCTTTGAACCGGGGCTCATTCGTGGGCTTTTGGCCACTGCTCCGGCGGAATTCACGCAATATGCGCGCAACCCGGCCAAATCCGTGCGCATCGGCGGCAAGTCGATGGTGTTTGCGCCTGCCTATGGCTCGCCCTTTGTGATGGATCTGGACAAGGGGCGGCGCTATGGCACGATCGAGGATTTCCAGAACCTGATCAAGCTGGCGCAATCCTCGCCCTGGCTGCATCATTCGGGCGGCACGATCTGTGAGCCGACGGATATTCCGGTGAACAAGCGGCATCTGGACATGGTTTACGCGCATATGCGCTATTCGGATCGGGCTTTCCTAGGCTCGATCACCGCGCCGGAGCGGGCAGAGGACAGTATCGAGATGTGCCGCATTCTCTTTGGGTCGGAGTATGTGGACAGCCATTGCGTGATCATGGGCAATTTCAACTCGACCTCGCCCTTGGTCTGGGATGGGGTCAGCACGCGGGGCATACGCGCCTATGCCGCCGCTGGTCAGGGTTCCATCCATCTGCCGTTTCTGTTGGGTGGGGCGGTCTCGCCGCTGACCATGCCGGGGGCGATTGCGCAATGTCTGGCAGAGAGCATGGTGGGCTGTGCACTGACGCAGTTGGTGCGGCCAGGGGCACCGGCGATTCTGGGCAGTTTTCTGTCGTCAATGTCGTTGCGCACCGGATCGCCCACGTTCGGGACGCCCGAGCCTGCGCTGGGATCTTTGGTGATGGGCCAAATCGCACGGCGGCTGAACATGCCCTTGCGGTGCGCGGGCAACTTCAGCACCTCGAAGCTGCCGGATGGGCAGGCGATGACGCAGGCGATGATGTCGATGATGTCGGCAGTCAATGGCGGTGCGAATTTCATCCTGCATTCGGCGGGGTTTCTCGATGGATTGCTGTCGATGTCCTATGAAAAGCTGATGCTGGATATGGATATGTGCGGCGCGCTGCATGCGTGGCTGAAGGGGTTGGAGGTCAACGAAGATACGCTGGGCTTTGAAGCCTTGGCCGAGAAGGGGCCGGGCGAGCATATGTTTGGCTGCGCCCATACGTTGCGCCATTACGAGACCGCCTATTGGGATAGCGGGCTGGACGACAATAACACCTATGAGACATGGTCGGAGGCAGGTAGCGTCGATGCGATGACCCGTGCCAATGGGGCGTGGAAAGAGGTGTTGGCGAAATACGAGGCGCCGCCTATGGACGCCGGGATCGACGGCGCGCTCTGTGAGTTTATCGCGCGGCGCAAGTCCGAGATGGCCGACGCCTGGTATTGAAACGACTTAGACGAAAGGCAACGCCCATGTCGCGTGACCCGCTGCTGCAACCCTATCAGCTCAAGCATCTGACCCTGAAGAACCGGATCATGACCACGAGCCATGAACCGGCATACCCAGAGGATGGCATGCCCAAGGCGCGCTATACCGCCTATCACGCCGAGCGTGCCCGCGCGGGCGTGGCGCTGGCGATGACCGCAGGCTCGGCGGCGGTGTCCAAGGACAGTCCGCCGGTGTTCAACAACGTGCTGGCCTACAAGGACGAGGTGGTGCCCTATATTCGGCAATTGACCGATGCCTGTCACGAGCATGGCTGTGCGGTGATGATCCAGCTCACGCATCTGGGGCGGCGGACCGGCTGGGCCAAGGGCGATTGGCTGCCGTCTGTGTCCTCGACCAAGCACCGCGAACCTGCGCACCGGGCCTTTCCCAAGCTGGCGGAGGATTGGGATATTGCGCGCATCATCACAGATTTTGCCGATGCCACCGAGCGGATGAAAGAGGGGGGCATGGATGGGATCGAGTTGCAGGTCTACGGCCATCTGCTCGATCAGTTCTGGTCGCCGCTGACCAATGATCTGGACGGGCCTTATGGCGGGCAGAGCCTCGAGAGTCGGATGAAGCTGCTGATGGACGTGCTGGCGGCCATTCGCAAGCGGGTGGGGTCCGAGTTTATCGTCGGTCTGCGCTATACGGCGGATGAGGCCGAGGCGGGGGGGATCACGCCTGAAGAAGGCATCGAGATTTCCAAGCATCTGGCGGCGACCGGCATGGTCGATTTCCTCAACGTGATCCGGGGGCGTATCCACACCGACCCGGCGATGACCGATGTGATCCCGGTGCAGGGGATGAAGAACGCGCCGCATCTGGATTTTGCGGGGGCGGTCAGGGCGGCGACGGGCATGCCCACATTTCATGCCGCCAAGATCCCCGATGTGGCCACCGCGCGGCATGCGATACAGGCGGGGCTTCTGGATATGGTCGGCATGACGCGGGCGCATATGGCGGACCCGCATATCGTGAAAAAGATCATCGAGGGGCGCGAGGATGATATTCGGCCCTGCGTGGGGGCCACATTCTGTCTGGACCGGATCTATGCCGCTGGTGAGGCGCTTTGTATCCACAACGCTGCGACGGGCCGTGAATTGACGATGCCGCATGAGATTGCCCCGGCTGAGGCGCGCAAGAAGGTGGTGATTGTAGGCGCCGGGCCTGCGGGGCTGGAGGCGGCGCGGGTGGCCGCAGAGCGCGGCCATGACGTGACGGTGTTCGAGGCGCAGCCCGATCCGGGCGGTCAAATCCGCCTGACGGCACTCAATCCCCGGCGACGCGAGATGATCAGCATCATCGACTGGCGCATGGCGCAATGCGCGGCGCGCGATGTGGCGTTTCATTTCAATACCTTTGCCGAGGCCGAGGATGTGACCGCGCTCAACCCCGATGTGGTGATCGTGGCCACGGGCGGGCTGCCCAACAGCGAGCTGTTCGAGAGCGGCAAGGAGCAGGAGTTGGTTGTGACCGCGTGGGATTTGATCTCGGGCGATGTGAAGCCGGGGCAGAATGTGCTGATCTATGACGAGAGCGGCGATCATCCGGGGTTGATGGCGGCGGAAGTGGCAGCCAATGCCGGGGCGACGGTCGAGGTGATGACGCCGGATCGGGTCTTTGCCCCCGATATCATGGCGATGAATCTGGTGCCCTATATGCGCAGCCTTCAGGATAAGGACGTGATCTTTACGGTGACGCGGCGGCTGTTGGATGTGACGCGCGAGGGCAATCGGCTGAAGGCCAAGATCGGGACGGATTACAGCAAATTCACCTCTGAGAAGACCTATGATCAGGTGGTGGTGAATTATGGCACGCTGCCGCTCGATGATCTTTACTTCGCGTTGAAGCCGCTGTCGCGCAATCGGGGTGAGGTGGATCACGACGCGCTGATTGCGGGGCATCCGCAGGCGGTGGCGAGCAATCCGGAGGGGTCATTCCAACTCTTCCGGATTGGCGATGCGGTGTCGGCGCGCAATACCCATGCGGCAATTTATGATGCGCTGCGGCTGATGAAGGATATCTGAGGTGCGGCTTGGGTTTCTGGGCACCGGCACGATTGCTGAGGCGGTCGTGCGGGGGCTGGCACCGGACGGGCATCAGATCGCGGTATCGGAGCGGAGTGCGGTGCGAGCGGCGCGGCTGGCTGGGGAATTTGCCAATGTGACCGTCGCGGGCAATCAAGGCGTGGTGGACGCGAGCGAGGTCGTGTTTCTGGGGCTGATGGCGGAGCAGGCGGCGGAGGTTCTGGGCGGGCTGCGGTTTAGGGCAGATCAGCGGGTTGTGTCCTTTATGGCCGGGATGGCGATTGAGGAGGTCGCGGCGCTGGTGGCCCCGGCGCAGGCGGTCGCCGTGATGCTACCCTATCCGGGGATTGCGCAGGGCGGTTCTCCTATTCTGGCGCTGGGCGATGTTGGGGTTATCGAGGACCTCTTTGCGCCTGCCAACACGGTTTATGCGTTGCGCGATGCGGCCGACCTAGAGGCGTATTTGTGCGCGCAGGCGGTGTTGTCGCCGGCGGTGCAAATGGTCGGCGTTGCGGCGGAGTGGCTGGGCGGGGAGAACGCGCAGGGCGAGGCGTTCCTTCGGCATCTGGTGGGAAGCAGCCTGATGAGTGGGGCGTGTGCGCCGATGCTGGCGGCGCTCAACACGGAAGGCGGTTATAATCAGCGGCTCAGGCAGCAAATGGAGAAGACGGGGATGCGCGAGGCTTTGGTCGAGGGTCTGGACCGGCTGGCGGGTAAGGCATGAGCGCGTTTTCGCATGTGTTTCGCCGTGTCGTGATGGCGGGGCATACCCTGCGCAACCGGGTGGTGTTTGGCGCGCATACGACGAATATGGCCGAGGATGGCCTGCCAGGGGCGCGCCATATCGCCTATTACGAGGAGCGGGCCATTGGCGGGGCCGCGATGATCGTGGTGGAGCCGATGCCGGTGCATCGCACCGCGGTTTTGACGCGGGGGAATTTCCGGCATTCCTCGGATGCGGTGATCCCGGCCTTTGCCAAGCTGAGCCGAGCGGTCAAGCGGCATGGGGCGGTGGTAGTGCAGCAGCTCTATCACGTGGGCGCGCATGGCGATCAGGACAATAGCTGGCACGCGGCGTGGTCGCCCTCGGGGCGGCCAAGCTGGCATGACAGTGATGGCAGCCACGAGATGAGCGGAGCGGAGATCGAGGAGGTGATCGAGAGCTTTGTCGCCGCTGCGGTGCGCTGTCAGAAGGCGGGGTTCGACGGGGTCGAGGTCTGGGCAGCCTATCACTGTCTGCTGGATCAGTTCTGGACACCGATGTCGAACACGCGCGACGATGAGTGGGGTGGGAGCCTTGAAAACCGCACGCGGTTTTCGCGGGAAATCCTGCGAAGGGTGCGCGTGGCCTGTGGGCCGGGGTTTATCATCGGGCTGTCGGTGAGCGATGGATCGAGCGTGGAGGCGACACTGGGGCATGAGGCGATGGCCGAGATCGTGGCGCTGCATGATGCGGAACGGCTGATGGATTATGTCACCTGCGGCTCGGGCAGCTATCTGGATTATCATCCTTTGATGCCGACGTTTCTATATCCCGAAAAGCTGGGGGTTGATCTGGCGGCGCGGCTCAAGCGTGCGGTAACACATGCGCTGGTGACAGCCGAAAGCCATATTCGCACGCCCGAGAATGCCAATACGGTGCTGGGGGCAGGTGAGGCGGATATGGTCTCGATTGTGCGGGGGCAGATCGCCGATCCGCATCTGGTGGCCAAGGCAGAGGCGGGAAGGCCCGAGGATGTGCGCGGCTGCATTTCCTGCAATCAGCAATGTTGGGGGCGGCGGAGCCGGGATTACTGGATTTCCTGCCTGATCAACCCGTCTGTGGGGTGGGAGCATGTGTGGGGCGGGGATCGGTTCAGCCCGGCGGAGCGCACGCGCGATGTGCTGGTTGTAGGCGCGGGGCCTGCGGGGCTGGAGGCGGCGCGGGTGGCCGCCGAGCGCGGGCACCGGGTGCGTCTCTATGAGGCGGGACCGGAGATCGGCGGTCAATTCCGGCTGGCAGGGTTGCAGCCGAGGCGAGCGCAGATATTGGACCTGCTGGGCTGGTATGAGCGGCAACTGGCGCGGTTGGGTGTAGAGGTGCAGTTCAACAGCTATCTGGAGCCAGGCGAGATTGCCGCGCTGGGGGCGGATCATGTGATCCTCGCCACCGGGTCCCTGCCTGCCGGCACCGGATTTCAGAAGGCGATTCCGCATGTGGCGGAATTGCCGGGGCTGGATGGCAATGTCTGGCCGGTCGAGGACGTGATGGGACGCGCCGCGCGGCTGGGGCCTCGGGTGATCGTGCTCGATGAGGGCGGCAATTGGCGTGGCGGTGGGACCGCCTGGCACCTGGCCGAGGCGGGGCATCAGGTGGTGATCGTGACGCCGCAAGCGGTGGTCGGGCGCGAGTTGGAACGCTCTGCTGCCGATGTGCCGCTCCGGCGGCGGCTGGCGGCGCTGGGCGTGCGCTTTCTGACTGAGAGTGCCATCACCGGCTGGCAGAACGGCGGGGCAGAGGTGGTGGACCTCTTGACCGGCGCACGGTCGCATGTGGCAGCGGATAGTCTGGTGTTGGCCACGACCAATCGGGCGGATGTGAGCCTGCGCCAAGAGTTGGCGGATCTGGGCATTGAGGCCACGCTGATTGGCGATGCGCATGCCCCGCGACTGGCGGCGCAGGCGTTTCACGACGGGCGCAAGACGGCGCTGACGCTCTGAGGTCAAGATCCTTGTAAGGCGAGCAGGGGCGAAATACGATCCGAAGGCAGGGGAGGCAGAGCGCGGCGGGAAGGCCGCTCTCTTGCGGTTTGCTCAAGCCGTTGGATCGACATGGAATTTCTGGAGTATTCGCATAACCTCTGGCTGGTGGTGGCGTCGCTGAGTGTGTCGCTCGTGGCGGCCTTTACCGGGTTCTCGCTGACCCGTGGCATCGCCGCGCAGCCCGTGGCCTTGCGTAAACTTTCTGTGACCTTGGCGGCGGTGGCGCTGGGCGGGGGCATCTGGTCGATGCATTTCGTGGCGATGCTGGGGCTGCAACTACCTATTCCGATTTATTACGATGCGATGATCACGCTGGGATCGGCGCTGATTGCGATCCTGATGGTGGGCGCGGCGCTGCTTCTCTTGCATTTTTATCCACGCACGCGGGCGAGCCTGACGGCGGCGGGCTGTGTCATTGGCCTCGGTATCGTGGCGATGCATTATCTGGGAATGTCGGGGCTACAGCTATGCCGGGCGGTCTATACGCTGCCGGGGGTGGCGTTTGCGGTGCTGGCTGCCTGTGGGCTGAGCGTGGCGGCGATCTGGGTGGCGTACGGCCAACGGCGGCCGCGCAATATCCTGCTGGGCACGCTGGCCTTTGGCTCTGCCGTGTTCCTTGTGCATTTCGCGGCGATATACGGCACGCGGTTTGTGGCGGTGCCGACGGTGCAGGAAATCGGGCCGCTGATGGGCAATGAGGTGCTGGCACTGGGGGTGTTGATCAGTTCCTTCGTTCTCTGTGGGGCGTTTTTGTTGACTGGTGTCACGTTTCTGGCGCAGGGGGGCAAGGCAGAGGGTCTGGCGGCCAAGCCGTCTGAAGCAGTTTCGGTGCTCCAGCGGATACCCTACGAGCAGCACGGGCAAACGCATTTCATCGACGCGCGCGATGTGGCGTTTCTGCGGGCCGAGGGGCATTACACGCTGCTCTATGCCGGGACCAACAAGCATTTCTGTACCTGGTCGATCACCGAAGCTGAGCGGCGGTTGAGCCCCGGTCCGTTTCTCAAGGTGCATCGCAGCTATCTGGTAAACCCTGCGCATGTGTCGCATTTCGAGCGGCGCAAGGACAATGGGCTGTGCCATTTTCGCCTTGGCGGACAAGATGTTACCACGCCTGTCAGCCGCTCGCGTCTGGGGGAGTTGCGTGAGGCGCTGGGTCTGTGAGCGGGGCACGCGCGGTCTGATTTACTTTCCTTAAACCTTTGACGGTCTGATGCCTCTCAAGCGGGCAAGAGGCCCGGCATGAGCGGGATCAAGGAGAGCAGCGCGATGATACTGGATTTCTTTCGGCAAGGCGGCACTGCGCCGGACGCGGCACCCGAGCAGAAGGCAAGTGCCACGGGCCGCGTGATGGCCTGGCATGGCGCGGGGCGTGTGGCCTGGAGCCCGCGCGATACGGTCAGCCTGACGCGCACCGGGTTTGCCGGAAATCCGGTGGGGTTTCGCTGTGTCAAGATGATCGCCGAGGCGGCGGCGGCGCTGCCGCTTGTCTTGCAGGATTGCGAACAGCGCTTTGCGGTGCATCCGGTGCTGAGCCTGATCAAATGCCCCAATCCGGCGCAGGGGCGGGCGGAGCTATTTGAGGCGCTTTATGGCCAGCTTTTGCTGACCGGCAATGCCTATGTTGAGGCGGTGGGCGCAGGCGGCGTGCCGGTCGAGTTGCACGTGCTGCGCTCGGACCGGATGAGTGTGGTGCCGGGGTCGGATGGTTGGCCCGTGGCCTATGAATATGCCGTCGCGGGGCGTAAGCATCGGTTCGATGTACGCGAGGGCGTGCCTTGTGTCTGTCACATCAAGAGCTTTCATCCGCAGGATGATCATTATGGGCTGAGCCCGCTTCAGGCGGCGGCGCAGGCGGTGGATGTGCATAATTCCGCCAGCCGCTGGTCCAAGGCGCTACTCGACAATGCCGCGCGGCCTTCGGGTGCGATTGTCTACAAGGGCCCTGAGGGACAGGGCGCGATGTCGGGCGATCAATATGACCGGCTGGTGAGCGAGATGGAGGCGCATCATCAGGGCGCGCGCAATGCCGGGCGTCCGATGCTTCTGGAAGGCGGATTGGACTGGAAGCCGATGGGGTTCAGCCCGTCGGACATGGAATTCCAGAAGACCAAGGAGAGTGCGGCGCGCGAGATTGCGCTGGCCTTTGGGGTGCCGCCGATGCTGCTCGGCATTCCCGGCGATGCGACCTTTGCCAATTATCAAGAGGCGAACCGGGCGTTTTACCGGCTGACAGTGTTGCCGCTGGCGATGCGCGTGGCGGCGACGATCTCGGCGTGGCTGGGGCGGATGAGCGGCGAGGTGTTGGACCTTGCGCCCGATCTCGATCAGGTGCCGGCGCTTGCGGTAGAGCGCGATGCGCAATGGGCGCGGGTGAGTGCGGCGGAGTTCCTCAGTGAGGCGGAGAAGCGGAGCCTTTTGGGCCTGCCTGCTGTGGCGGCGGAGGGTGTCGATGGCTGAGCGGGGTGCGCCGCCGCCGCGCTACGGGTTCGAGGCGTTTGATTGCGCGCCGGGGCTCCGATTGGAGGCGCATGAGCGCGTCTCGGACTTGCAGACCCGCGCTATGACCGAGCGGTTGGAACGCACCGAAGCGGCACTGGAACGACTGGAGCGGCGGCTGTGGCTGGCGGTTTACGGCGTGGCGGCGGCGATATTGGCGCAGGCGTTTCAGCCACTCTTGGCGGTGTTGCCGGGGTGAGGCAGAGCGAAAGGATGAGGCGGATGGAAATGGAATTGGGACTGGAGCGCAAGTTCGCGCGGCTGGATGGCACGATGCTGAGCGTGAGCGAGGCGGGGCAGATCGAGGGCTATGCCAGCCTGTTTGGCGCGCCCGATCAGGGGGGCGATATTGTCGAGCGCGGTGCCTATGCGGCCTCGCTTGGGCGTTTGGCCAAGGAGGGGCGGCGGGTCAAGATGCTGTGGCAGCATGATCCGGCGCAGCCCATCGGTATCTGGGACGAGGTGCGCGAGGATGCGCGCGGTCTCTGGGTCAAGGGGCGGCTTTTGGACAGTGTGGAGCGGGCGCGTGAGGCGGCGGCACTGATCGCGGCGGGGGCGATTGATGGTCTTAGCATCGGCTATCGCACGCTGCGCGCGGCAAAGAATGACAAGGGCCAGCGGCTCTTGCGGGAACTGGAGCTGTGGGAGGTGTCGCTGGTGACATTCCCGATGCTGCCCAGTGCGCGGGTGACGGCCAAGGGCGATGCCCTCGACACCCAAACCCTGCGCGAGATGGCGGCGGCGTTTGACGCGGCCCGCCGGGAGATGGCGCAGGTGTAGCGCCCGACGACGACCCAAACCTGAAGGATGGAATGATGATGACCCAAGCAAAGGCTCGGGCCGGGGAAAATCTGTCTCCGGTGGCCGAGGTGAAATCCGCAGTAGCGGGGTTTCTGAGCGAATTCAGCGGCTTTCGGGCCGAAGTTCACAACCGACTGCAACAGCAAGAAGAGAAAATGATCATGTTTGAACGCAAATCCATCGCGCTTGCGCGTCCCCATCTCAGCGCCACCTCGGACGGGTCGGCACCGCATCGCAAGGCGTTTGACGCCTATTTGCGCGGCGGTGACGATGACGGGCTGCGTGGGCTGGAACTTGAGGGCAAGGCGCTCAATACCGCGATTGCGGGGGAAGGCGGCTATCTGGTTGACCCGCAGACCGCCGCGACGATCCGCTCGGTTTTGAGCACGACGGCGTCGATCCGGGCGGTTGCCAATGTGGTGGCGGTCGAGGCCACCAGCTTTGACGTGCTGGTGGATCACAGCGATGTGGGCCATGGCTGGGCCACGGAAAGCGGCACGGTGTCCGAGACCGACACGCCGGTGATCGACCGGATCAGCATCCCGTTGCATGAGCTGAGCGCGTTGCCCAAGGCCAGCCAGAGGTTGCTGGATGACAGCGCCTTTGACGTCGAGGGTTGGCTTGCGGGGCGCATCGCCGACAAGTTCGCGCGCGCAGAAGCGGCGGCCTTTGTGTCGGGCGATGGGGTGGACAAGCCGCGCGGGTTTCTGACGCATCCGAGCGTGGACAATGACGTCTGGGTCTGGGGCAATCTGGGCTATGTGCCCACTGGGGTTGCCGGCGCGATTGCCGGGCCTGATCCGATTGTCGATCTGGTCTATGCCTTGGGCGCGCAATACCGCGCCAACGGCACCTTCGTGATGAATTCCAAGACCGCAGGCACCGTTCGCAAGATGAAGGATGCCGATGGGCGGTTCCTTTGGTCGGATGGTCTGGCGGCTGGAGAGCCTGCGCGGCTGATGGGATACCCGGTGCTGATTGCCGAGGATATGCCCGATATCGCGACGGGGGCCAATGCCATCGCCTTTGGTGACTTCCATGCAGGATATACCGTTGCCGAGCGCCCGGATCTGCGGGTGTTGCGCGATCCCTACAGCGCCAAGCCGCATGTGCTCTTTTACGCGACCAAGCGGGTGGGCGGCGATGTGTCTGACTTCAAGGCCATCAAGCTCTTGAAATTCGCCGTCTCGTAAGGGGCCGCGAGGAGGGGCGGGGGTGTGGTGGCCCCCGTCCCGAGGCGCGTGCCGTTCGGGTGTGGCGTTGTCCAGCTTTCCCCTCCGTCCGTGCAACGCCGGATGGCGCGCGCCTGAACCACCGGAGGGGTCCGGGAATATGGAGTAGGTCCATGATGTTAATCGAAGAAACCGCGGCACCCCCGGCCGCGCTGCCGCTGGCGGAATTCAAGGCGCATCTGCGGCTGGGCACGGGGTTTGCGGATGACGATATCCAGGACCCGGTTCTGGAGAGTTTTCTGCGTGCGGCGCTGGCCGGGATCGAGGGTCGCACGGGCAAGGTGTTGCTGGAGCGTGAGTTTTCATGGGCGCTGCGCGTTTGGCGCGATGCTGCGGGACAAGCGCTTCCGGTCGCGCCGGTGCGTGCGGTTCTGAGCCTGAGCCTGCGGAACCGGGTCGATGAGGTCGAGGTGATTGATCCGGCGCTTTACCGTTTGGAGCAGGATGCGCACCGGCCGGTTCTGCGGCCCGTTGGGGCAGTTTTGCCCACGATTGAACGCGGCGGTGTGGCGGATATCCGGTTTCGCGCCGGTTATGGGGCGGCTTGGAGCGATTTGCCTGCCGATCTCGTGCAAGCGGTGCTGATGCTGGCGGCTCATTATTATGAATATCGGCATGAAACGGGTCTGAGCAGCGGGTGTATGCCGTTTGGCGTGGCGAGCCTGATCGAGCGCTATCGAACGGTGCGGCTGTTGGGTGGGGGCGCGCGGTGATGGCGCGCCCGAGGCTGAACCGGCCCTTGGTGCTGGAGGGCGCGGTGCGTCTGCCGGATGGGGCGGGCGGTTTCACGGATGTCTGGGAGGCGCGGGGCACGCTCTGGGCCGAGGTCAGCGCGCGTTCGGGCCGAGAGGCCGAGGCCGAGGGTTTGGCTGTAGCACGGGCGGGCTACCGGATCACGGTGCGGGCCGCGCCACAGGGGGCGGTATCGCGGCCAGAGGCCGGGCAAAGGCTGCGCGACGGGGCGCGGATTTTCGCGATCCTGTCGGTGACGGAGGCCGATGGCGCGGGCCGATACCTGACCCTCTGGGCGCAAGAGGAGGTGGTGCCATGAGCTATGCGATGGCGGCGGGATTGCAGGCGGCGGTGTATCAGCGGCTGGCGCAGGATGCGGCGCTGAGCGCGCTGGTGGGCGGGGCGATCCATGATGCGGTGCCACCCGGACGGGTGCCGCCGCTTTATGTGACGCTTGGTCCCGAGGAGGCGCGCGCGCGTAGCGATGGCACGGCGGGCGGGGCTTGGCATCGGTTCACTGTCACGGTGGTGAGCGAGAGCGCCGGATTCCAACAGGCCAAGGCGGTGGCGGGCGCTGTCAGCGATGCGCTGGTGGGGGCTGAGCTTTCCCTCGTCCGCGGACGGGTGAGCTGCCTGAATTTCCTGCGTGCCCGCGCGCGGCGCGAAACAGGCGGACAGGCGCGGCGGATCGACCTGACCTTTCAGGCGCGCGTCGATGAGGACGTGTAACTTTAATCTCTGGAGTGACGACAATGGCGGTACAGAATGGCAAGGACCTGCTGGTTAAGATCGACCTCAACGGCAGCGGCAATTTTCAGACGGTGGCGGGGCTGCGGGCCACGCGGGTGAGTTTCAACGCTGAGAGCGTGGACGTGACGAGCCTCGAGTCCGCCGGGGGCTGGCGCGAGTTGCTGGCGGGCGCGGGCGTGAAATCGGCGAGCATCAGCGGCTCGGGCATTTTCCGCGATGCGACAAGCGATGCGCGGGCGCGGCAGATCTTCTTTGACGGGGAAATGCCGGATTTTCAGGTGGTTATCCCGGATTTCGGCACCATCGAGGGGCCGTTCCAAGTGACGGCGATCGAATATGGCGGCACCCATGATGGCGAGGCGACCTATGAGTTGGCGCTGGCCTCTGCGGGGCAGTTGACCTTTACGGTGCTGTGATCTGATGGCCAACCCCTGGGCAGGTGAGGTGGCGTTGGTGATCGGCGGAGAGCGGCAAGTGATGCGGCTGACTCTGGGGGCTTTGGCCGAGTTGGAGGCGGGGTTGGACAGCGGCTCGCTCGTTGATCTGGTGACGCGGTTCGAGGGCGGCGCGTTTTCCACCCGCGATGTGCTGGCGTTGATCGTGGCGGGGCTGCGTGGCGGTCGCTGGCGCGGATCGACGGCGGATCTGCTGAGTGCCGAGATCGAGGGCGGGCCGCTGGCAGGGGCGCGGGCGGCGGCGGCGCTCTTGGTGCGGGCTTTTGCCTTGCCTGAGGTGAGTGGATGAGCGGGCGGTTTGATTGGCCCGCGTTGATGCGCGCCGGGCTTCAGGGACTTGGTCTCAAACCTGCGGAGTTTTGGGCGCTGACCCCGATGGAATTGCGCCTGATGCTGGGCGAGCGGCAGGGCGTGGCCCCAATGGCGCGCGACGGGCTTGAGGCGCTCTTGCGCGCCTTTCCCGACAGTGAAGGAGAGATGAGAGATGGATGATCTGGAGCGGGTCGATGAGCTCGAGGCGCAGATTGCAGCACTCGATGATGCGATGGGGCAGGCGACGGGGATGGCGGCTGCCTTTGGTGCGGAGCTGGCACGGGTAAAGGGTGGCTTTGCCAGTGCGGGGCAGGATGTGCAATCGCTCGAGCGGGGGCTGAGCCGCGGATTACGCGGGGCCATACGCGGCGCTGTGGTCGATGGCGATAGCCTGTCGGACAGTTTGCGGCGGTTAGCCCTGAGCATGGTCAATACCGCCTTCAACGATGCGACACGTCCGGTGACAGATCAACTGGGTGGCCTGATTTCGCAGGGGATCGGCAGCCTTGTGGGTGGGCTTTTCCCCTTTGCCAAAGGCGCGTCGTTTTCGCAGGGCCGGGTACAGCCCTTTGCCAATGGTGGCGTGGTGAGCGGGCCTGTGAGCTTTCCGATGCGCGGTGGCACCGGGTTGATGGGTGAGGCGGGGCCAGAGGCGATCATGCCGCTCAGCCGTGGCCCCGATGGGCGTCTTGGCGTGCGCGCGCAGGGCGGCGGGGGCGTGAGTGTGGTGATGAATATCCAGACGCCTGACGCCGAAGGGTTTCGCCGCTCTCAGGGGCAGATCGCGGCGCAGCTTGGCCGCGTGATCGGACGCGGTGGGCGCAATCGCTGAAAAGGAGCAGGACATGGGATTTCACGAGGTCAGATTTCCGGCGAGCCTGAGTTTCGGCTCGCTTGGCGGGCCGGAGCGGTTGACGGATATCGTCACGCTCGCCAATGGGTTTGAGGAGCGCAACACGCCTTGGGCGCAGGCGCGCAGGCGGTATGACGCGGGCGTGGCGCTTCGGTCGCTCGACGATATCGAGGCGCTGATCGCGTTTTTCGAGGCGCGGCGTGGGCAACTTTTTGGCTTTCGCTGGAAGGACTGGACCGATTTCAAATCGGGC
This sequence comes from Roseovarius sp. MBR-51, assembly GCF_053628575.1. NCBI lineage: Bacteria > Pseudomonadati > Pseudomonadota > Alphaproteobacteria > Rhodobacterales > Roseobacteraceae > Roseovarius > Roseovarius sp. MBR-51. The sequence continues at coordinate 126,254 of NZ_JBRJGQ010000003.1, read as the reverse complement.
CGGGCCAAGGCCGCGCCGGATTACCGGGATCAGGAGATTGGTGTGGGGGATGACGCGACGGTCGCCTTTCAACTGCTCAAATCCTATCGGTCTGGCGATGAGGTCGCGCTGCGGCCAATCGTCAAGCCGGTCAAGGGCACGGTGCGCATGGGTCTTGATAATGTCGAGATGCAGGAGGGCGTGCATTACGAGGTAGATACTTTCACTGGCGTGGTCACGTTCTCGGAGCCGCCCAATCGCGGCGTGCCGGTCACGGCGGGCTATGAATTCGACGTGCCGGTGCGGTTCGATACGGACCGGATTCAAACCAGCCTTGCCAGTTTTCAAGCAGGCGAGGTGCCCAATGTGCCGGTGGTGGAGATCCGGGTATGAGCAGCCTTCTGGAGCATCTCAAGTCGGGTGTTACCACGACCTGCCGGTGTTGGGCACTGACGCGCCGCGACGGGGTGGTGATGGGGTTCACCGATCACGACCGGCTGTTGGCGTTTGAGGGCGTGGCGTTTCGCCCTGATACCGGGCTGAGTGCCTTGGCCTTGCAGCAGACAACTGGGCTGTCGGTCGACAACACCGAGGCCTTGGGCGCGCTGAGCGATGCGGCCATCCGCGAAGCGGATATCGAGGCCGGGCGATATGACGGCGCGGAGTTGCGCGCGTGGCTCGTCAATTGGCAGGATTTGACAGCGCGCAAGCTGATCTTTCGCGGCACGATGGGCGAGTTGCGGCGCGCAGGCGGGGCGTTCGAGGCCGAGTTGCGCGGGCTGACCGATGCGCTCAACGTGCCGTTGGGGCGGGTCTATCAAAAGGCGTGCAGCGCCATTCTGGGGGATCGGAGCTGCACCTTTGATCTGGATACGCCGGGGTATGTTGCGGAGCGCCCCGCCGAGACAGTCGACGACAACCGCGTGTTTCGCTTTGCCGAGATGAGAGGGTTTGAAGACGATTGGTTTCGGCATGGGGTGATCCGGGTTTTGAGTGGGGCTGCGGTGGGGCTTATCGGATTGATCAAGCGCGACCGCAGCGATGGCGCGGGGCGGGTGATTGATCTCTGGCATCCGTTTGGGGCGACGGTCGCGCCGGGGGATGCGCTGCGGATCGAAGCGGGCTGCGACAAACGCAGGACGACCTGTCAATTCAAGTTCGACAACCTTCTGAATTACCAAGGGTTCCCGGATATTCCCGGCGATGACTGGACGATCACGGACCCGACCAAGAGCCCGCGTCTGGATGGCGGGAGTCGCAGATGAGCGAGCAGGGAGCGCGGATTGTCGCGGCCGCTCGGGGCTGGATCGGCACGCCCTATCGGCATCAGGCGGCCTGTCGTGGGGCGGGTTGTGATTGTCTGGGTTTGGTGCGGGGGCTGTGGCGCGAGGTGTGCGGTGCTGAGCCGGAACGCCCGCCCGCCTATTCGATGGATTGGTCCGAACCCGCGCGGCAAGAGGCGCTGTGGCAGGCAGCGGCGCGGCATTTGCTGGCCAAGGATTTGGCCCGAGAGGCGGTCGGTGATGTGATCCTCTTTCGCATGCGCGAAGGGTCGGTTGCCAAGCATCTGGGCGTGGTCGCTGAACTGGGCGCGCGCGCCCGTTTCATTCACGCCTATTCGGGGCATGGCGTGGTCGAAACCGCGCTGAGCGCCCCTTGGCGACGGCGCATCGTGGCGCGATTTGCATTTCCCGAGGAGGGCTGACTCATGGCAACCATTCTGTTATCCGCCGCAGGGGCCGCGATTGGCGGGGCCGTGGGGGGCACCGCGCTTGGCCTCTCGTCGGTTGCGATTGGGCGATTTGCCGGGGCCGTGATCGGCCGTTCGATTGACCAACGATTGTTGGGACAGGGATCGGAAGTGGTCGAGACGGGGCGCGTCAGCCGGTTGCGCCTGACCGGCGCAGGGGAGGGCGATGCCATCCCGCAGGTTTACGGGCGCATGCGTGTGGGCGGTCAGGTGATCTGGGCGACCGAGTTTCGCGAGAATGTGACCGTGACCCAAGGCAGCCGGGGCGGCGGCAAGGGCACGCCGCGCCCCGCGACACCAGATACGCGGGCGATCAGCTATTCGCTAAGTCTGGCGCTTGCGCTCTGCGAGGGCGAAATCACCCGTGTGGCGCGCGTCTGGGCGGATGGGACCGAGGTGGCCCCAACCAGCCTCAACATGCAGGTCTACAAGGGCACGCGCGATCAATTGCCCGATCCCCGGATCGAGGCGGTGGAAGGGGCAGGCAACGTGCCCGCCTATCGCGGCACCGCCTATGTGGTGATCGAGGATCTCGACATCAGCCAGTTCGGCAATCGCGTGCCGCAGTTCAGTTTCGAGGTGTGCCGCCCGTCGCAAGCGGGCAGTCCGGGTGCGGATCTTGATCCTGTGCGGGCGGTGCGGGGCGTGGCGCTGCTGCCCGGCACGGGCGAATACGCGCTGGCCACGACGCCGGTCACGATGAATTTTGGCCTTGGGTCGAGCGGGATTGCCAATATCAACAGCCCCTCCGCACGCGCGGACATGGCTACGGTGATTGAGGGACTTGTCGAGGAATTGCCGGCCTGTGGGGCGGTGTCGCTGATTGTGAGCTGGTTCGGTGACGATCTGCGCTGCGGGGTTTGCCAGATCAGGCCACGGGTGGAGCAAAAGCAGTTCGAGGCGTCGAACATGCCATGGCAGGTTTCGAGCCTGAGCCGTGCAGAGGCAGGCGAGGTGCCGATAGATACACAAGGCCGCGCGGTCTATGGCGGCACGCCGACCGATCAGGCCGTGATCGAGGCCATTTTGGCGCTGCAACAGGCGGGGCAAGAGGTGCTCTACTATCCATTCATCCTGATGGAGCAGATGCCGGGCAATGGCCTGCCCGATCCGTGGAGCGAGGCCGAGGATCAGGCGGTGCTGCCGTGGCGAGGGCGCATCACGACTTCCAAGGCACCGGGTCAGGCGGGCAGTCCTGATCGGACGACAGAGGCTGAGACCGAGGTTGCGGCGTTCTTTGGCACCGCGCGGGCTGCGGATTTTATCGTGACACCGATTGCGGCGCAGGTGGTGGAAAACCCTGGCACCGGCGCGCTGGATCTTTTGAGTTTTGGTGGTGCGGTCAAGCTGAGCCCGGTGGCCTATCATGGCCCCGATGAGTGGTCCTATCGCCGCTTTATCCTGCATCAAGCGGCGCTCTGTGCCGCCGTAGGCGGGGTCGAAAGTTTCTGTATCGGGTCGGAAATGCGGAGCCTCACGCAAATCCGGGGGGCGAACAACAGTTTTCCGGCGGTGGCGCAGTTGATCGCCTTGGCGGCAGAGGTGCGCGCGTTGTTGGGGCCGGAGGTCAAGATCAGCTATGCGGCGGATTGGTCGGAATATTTCGGCTATCAGCCGGGGGATGGGGATCGGTTCTTTCATCTCGATCCTCTGTGGGCGGATGGCAATATCGACTTTGTTGGCATCGACAATTACATGCCACTCAGCGATTGGCGCGAGGGGGACGATCATCGCGACGCGCGCGATTGGCGGTCGATCTACGATCTGGGCTATTTGCAAGCCAATATCGAAGGGGGCGAGGGCTATGACTGGTTCTACCCCACTCCCGAGGCGCGCGCGGCGCAGCGGCGGGTGCCGATCACCGATGACGCTTACGGCGAGCCGTGGATCTGGCGGTTCAAGGATCTGCGAAGCTGGTGGGAGAACCGGCATTTCGAGCGGGTTGGGGGCCTGCGTGCGCCGGAGCCAACCGCTTGGGTGCCGCAATCGAAGCCGATCCGCTTTACCGAATATGGCTGTGCGGCGGTGGACAAGGGCACCAATGAGCCGAACAAGTTCCTTGATCCTAAATCATCGGAGTCAAGCCTGCCGCGCCAGTCCACGGGGCAACGCGATGAGCTGATCCAGTTGCAATATCTGCGGGCCATGGCGGGCTACTGGAGCGATCCTGTCCACAATCCTCTCTCGGAGGAGTTCGACGGGCGGATGGTTGATATCGATCACGCCTATGTCTGGGCTTGGGACGCGCGCCCGTTTCCCTATTTTCCCGGCAATCTCGACCTCTGGTCGGATGGCGCGAATTATGCGCGGGGCCATTGGATCAATGGCCGCGTCAGCGGGCGGCGGCTGGCGGATGTGATTGGCGAAGTGGCGGCGCGCGCGGGTTTGCGTGAACTGGATACAAGCCGCGCCGAGGGGTTCTTGCGCGGCTATCTGGTCGATCAGGTCAGCGAGGCGCGCGCGACGTTGCAACCTTTGATGCTGGCCTATGGTCTTGATGCCATCGAACGGGACGGTGTGTTGCAGTTTCGCGGGCGCAATGGGCGGGTGGATCATGCGGTTGATCTCGATCAGGTGGTCCGCGACCCGGAACTGGGGGGCGTGATAGAGGAATTGCGTGGCAGCGATCTGGAACTTGCGGGCCGGGTGCGGCTGCGGTTTCTCGAGGCGGATGCGGATTACGAGGCGATTTCGGAAGAGGCGATCTTGCCCGATGAGGCGACGCATGCGGTGGCGGCGTCAGAGATGCCGCTGGCGCTGACGCGGGCCGAGGGGCGGCAGGTGGTGGAACGGTGGCTCTCGGAGGCGCGGGTGTCGATTGATACGCTGCGCCTGACGTTGCCGCCGTCGCAATTGGCTGTCGGGGCAGGTGATGTGCTTGCGCTGCCAAAGGGCGAGGGCGGTGCGCAGTTTCGCATCGACCGTGTCGAGCAGATGGGCAATGCCCAGCGCGTCGATGCGGTGCGGATCGACCCCGAGAGTTATCGGCCTATCCTGATCGAGGATAACCCGGCGCGGCTGCGCCCCTTTGTGGCGCCGGGACCGGTGACGCCGCTTTTCCTCGATTTGCCTCTGCTGACCGGCGGGGAGGTGCCGCATGCGCCGCATATCGCGGTGCTGGCCAATCCTTGGCCCGGTACAGCGGCGGTCTATTCTTCGTCGGAGGATGCCAATTACCGGCTCAACACCTTGATTGCAGCGCGCAGCACAGTGGGGGTGACGCAAACGCCGCTCTTGCCAGCACCCATGGGGCGGATCGACCGGGGAGATGGGTTATTCGTGCGGATGCGGTTCGGGGCGTTGGAAAGCGTGGGCGATGCGGCGCTGTTGAACGGTGCCAATCTCTGCGCCATTGGCGATGGCACGCCGGGGGGCTGGGAATTGTTCCAGTTCCGCGATGCAGAGTTGGTGGCACCGGAAACGTATGTTCTGCGCCATCGGCTGCGTGGGCAGGCGGGAACGGAACGGGCAGGCGGTGGCGTCTGGCCTGCAGGGTCACTCTTGGTGCGGCTCAACGGCGTGCCGCACCAGATCGAATTGACCGAGGCGCAGCGTGGACAGGCGCTCCATTACCGGATCGGGCCGGGGGGACGGCCAGTGGATGACCCGAGTTTTTCGCATGCTGTGATTGCCTTTGACGGGGTGGGTCTGCGCCCTTATGCGCCGGTGCATCTGCGGGTTGTCGGGGCGGGGGGGGATCTGGCGGTAAGCTGGATCAGGCGGACGCGGATCGGCGGGGATCGTTGGGATACGCCCGAGGTCCCGCTTGGCGAGGAAAGCGAGCGCTATCTCTTGCGGGTGACGCGGGGGGCGCAGGTCTTGCGCGAGGTCACTCTTGACCGTCCCGACTGGATCTATCCGGCAGCGGCGCGCGTGGCCGACGGGCCGGACGCTGGCAAGCAGATCGACGTCGCGCAGATGTCGGCCATGTTCGGGATTGGCACATTCGCAACCCGTGATCTCTGAGGCGCGCGTGGCCTATTTGAGTATTTAGAGAACGGTGAAGCAGGGGCGGGGAGTGATCCCGCCCCGTTTTCACATCAGCTTGAGGTTTGCGGAACGCAGCTATTCGTTGAGGCATCCCACGCGGTGCCCGCAACGCAGGAAATCGCCTGTTTCTGTTTGCTGTAGTTACAGCCCCCCGTGGCCAAGGCCAGACTGGGTGTGACGACAAGCGCGAGGGCGGCCAATCCGAATTTCAACTTCATCATACGTCTCCCTGTTGGACAGGGGGTCAGGCTATCACGATTCCCCGAAAACCCGGGCAAAAATCGTATTCACATGCTTGGTGTGATAGCCCAAGTCGAATTTTTCATCAATTTCCGCCGGGCTGAGGGCGGCAGTGACCTCTGAATCATTCAGCAATTCGGTTTTGAAGTCGCAGCCGGTTTCCCAGACCTTGAGCGCGTTGCGTTGCACGAGGCGATAGGCATCCTCGCGGCTGACGCCCGCTTGGGTCAGGGCCAGGAGAACGCGCTGCGACATAACGAGGCCGGGAAACTTGTTCATATTGGCCATCATGTTGTCAGGGTAGACCAAGAGTTTGTCGATCACATTGGTCAGCCGCGCGAGGGCGAAATCAAGGGTGATGGTGGCATCCGGGCCGATCATGCGCTCGACAGAGCTGTGCGAGATGTCGCGCTCGTGCCAAAGGGCAACGTTTTCCATGGCGGGCACCACCGTCATGCGCACAAGGCGGGCAAGGCCCGTCAGGTTCTCTGTCAGCACCGGGTTTTTCTTGTGCGGCATGGCGGACGAGCCCTTTTGCCCCATCGAGAAAAACTCGGCGGCTTCCAGCACTTCGGTGCGTTGCATGTGGCGAATTTCGATGGCGACATTTTCGATGCTGCTGGCCACGACGCCAAGCGCGGCAAAGAACGCGGCGTGGCGGTCGCGCGGGATCACTTGGGTGCTGATTGGCTCGGGTGTCAGGCCAAGCTGGGAGCAGACATGCGCCTCGACGCGTGGGTCGACATTGGCAAATGTGCCGACGGCGCCGGAAATCGCCCCTGTCGAGATCTCTTCGCGGGCGGTGTGCAGGCGGCGCAGGTTGCGCTGCATTTCGGCGTAGAAGCGGGCAAAGGTCAGGCCCATGGTGGTGGGTTCTGCGTGGATGCCATGGCTGCGCCCGATGCGCAGCGTGTCCTTATGCTCGTAGGCGCGGCGCTTGAGCGCGGACAAGAGCCCTTCCATATCCGCAATCAAGATATCGGCGGCGCGGGTGAGCTGGACATTGAAACAGGTGTCGAGCACATCCGACGATGTCATGCCCTGATGCACGAAGCGTGCCTCGTCAGAGCCCACATGCTCGGCCAGATGGGTGAGAAAGGCGATGACGTCGTGCTTGGTTTCGGCCTCAATCTCGTCGATGCGGGCGACGTTGAACTCCACCTCCCTGGCTTTCCAGACCGCCTGCGCATTCGCGCGCGGGATAACACCGAGATCGGCCATGGCGTCGCAGGCATGCGCCTCGATTTCGAACCAGATGCGGAATTTGGTGGCGGGTTCCCAGATGGCGACCATGTCGGGGCGGGAATAGCGGGGAATCATGCGGCGATCCTTGATCTGTCGGAAATGAGGGTTCGCCGCGCTTGTAATGCGTGCAGAGGAGGGCGGCAACCCGCGCCGCTCTGTCGTGACTGGATCAGGCCGCGAGCAGCAGGATAGGCAAAAAGGCAAGCGCCAGTGCGCCAAAGCCGAAGTCACCGCCGCCGCCGCCGCTGTCATCGTCGGAAATGGCTGCGTGTTCTGGTCCTTCGTTCTGATCTTCGGTGGCGGGCAAAGTGGGGATCAAGCTGTCATCGGCATCCGGCGACGTGCCATTGGACTGCACGATATCCGAGATGGTGAGGATAGTTTCGGGCGTCTCCGCGTCCACGAAATCGGGGATTTCTGTGGCGTCTTGGGTCAGGTTGGCGAACTCTGCAGTAAAGGTCGGATTGTGCATCTCGATCATCAGAATTTCATGGGGTGCGAGGTCGGCGATGAGGATACCATCCTCGATCAAGTCGTTCGGGTTTTCTTCGGTCACGACCGGCTCTGCGGTTGACAGGCTGGGGTTTTCGCCGTCGGCCACGCCCAGGCGTGTGATGGAAACATCTCCCAGATCCCGAAGGATATTCATGAAATCCACGACTTCTTGGCTCGATTCATCGCTGGTGGAGGCAATGAAGGTCACCATCCGGTCCGGCGCAAAGAAGACATGCACATCAGCGGTTTCGCCAACGACCTCTGTCTCGCGGCCCACGCTATCGGCCAGCGCAAGCGGGCGGGTGCCGGGCAGTGTCTCTTGCATCATGCGGAACATTTCGCCGGGAACGCGGATATCGCCCTCGCCCTCGCCATCGGCCAAGCCGGTGCGACTGTTCATCTGGAGTGGCCAGACATGGGCGGCGTCCACGCCCCCCCAAGAGAACGCTTCGAGGACGTTCAGCATCTCATGCGCTTGTTTCAGCCCGAAATCCGACTCTTCATCCTCGGAGACACTCCGTTTCAGGTTCCATTCCGTCGCGTAGATATCAAGTTCCGGCATTTCTTCGAGCCAAGTGTCCTGAATTTGCGAAAGTTCGAAATAGCGGCTGCCCGGCGTGTCGATCCCTTTGGAGTAAATATGCCCGACCACACCGTCGATTGCCTCCTGCTCGGTGGTCGTATCGAATTCACTCATGATGATCGCATTGGCGACTTTGGTCCAAGCGATGTTGCCGGACGAATAGATATACTCTTCGGCGGAGAGGTTCAGACCGTGGATTTCGTTCAGCGACGCCAACTGCTCTTCGGGTGTGCCAGAAAAGGTCTGTGAGAGACTGTCAGCTCCGTAGTTCATGCCCATCTGAACGAGAACATCGGTTTCGGAGAATCGTTCCGCTTCGGGATGGCTGGTCATCTCGTCCTTGACGATGACGGCCATATCGGCGGCAAGACGCCCGTACTCAAAGGTATTCATGCCGCCGCTGCCCCAGTATTCGTTGCCGAGCTCGATGGCTTGAATGTCAGGCGAGCCATAACGTCCGTCGAATACGTCCCGCAGAAACCCGCGCAATGCAGGCTCGTCGATTTCGGGCAGGCGATTGCCTTGGGCATCCACCTCGTCGCTCAACAAGCTACGGGTTGGCAGTACGATGGTCACCGAAATCCCTTCATCCTCGGCAAAGCCAAGGGCATCACTTATCGCCAGAAACGGCTTCTCTTGGCCGGTCAGGTTGTCGATGGCAAAGTCTCTGTCGGGATTGTTGATGTCGAAGTAATATTCCGTGAGGCTGCCACCCGGATACCGCAGGTGTTCGACGCCAAGCGTGCGGACCACATCGTCAAATGTTCCATCTGAGCCGACGCGGTCCTTGATGCCCAGAATGTTCGCACCGAAATGCGCCTGCGAAAAGGCGGTGTCAGACAAGGACCCTGCTGAAAGTGTAAATGGCATCGCAACCCCCGGCATCCTACAGACTGCAATAGGGGGGCGCCGTTCACCTTTGACGGGTGGGTCGAACCTTGGTGGCGTAGAACCCTACTTGCCAAGGAATTTCTAAGGAAAACAGAGATTTATGATACTATTCAGCCGGATAGCCAATGCTTCCGTATAGGGTGTTAACCATGTCTCAAATCTTGGTCTGGAAGTTGCAATTTCTGACCCGGTTTCATCCTCGGAATGTGAGGTGGCACGATTCGTTTCTGGCAAATATGGATGAAAAACAACGTGCTATTTGAGATGATGCACATTGGATGATGGTAAATTCGGCACAGGTTTTCGCAGAGGTCACAACGCGGCAAAGTAGCACGGAGCTCGACCAGAGGTCAGGCAGATGTCGACGCATCCGGGTTGAGGGCGGTCCGTCTGGGCGATTCGGGTGCGGGACCACTCTGCGGGAGGAGAGTCGGGCTATGGTCTGACGCAAATTCCCTGGGTGGGCACAACGCCGATGGCGTTTGATGCGACCGTGACTTGTCCCGAGCGTCAAGCGTCAAACGACAAGGAGCAAAAGCGGAAGCAAGGCCAAAGCGATTGCGCCGAAGCCAAACTCAAAACCGCCTCCGTGTTCGTCGGTTGAGGGCTCAGGGTCCGCGTCCAGCGGCTCGTCCTCGGGGGATGCCGGCAGGGTCGGGGGCAGTTCGGGATCGGGATCTTCATCCGTTCCAGCGGGAGAGGCCGTCGTGTCACCCAAAGGCTCATCCGGGTCCGGATCAGCCCCTTGCGTGATCTCTGGAATGACTGGCAGGGTTGCGGCCAGCGCCTCCACAGGGGACGAATAGGTCGGATTGGACATTTCGATCATGAGTATCTCATGGGGTGCGAGATTGGCGATTAGAATTCCGTTCTCGATCAGGTCTGCCGGGTTTTCTTGGGTCACCGAGGGAGTGGCTGCCGAGTGTGTGGGAGACTCACCCTCGGCCACTCCGAGGCGGGTTATCGTAACTTCACCCATCGTCGTGACCAGCTCTGAAAAATCCACAGTCTCTTGGCTCGCTGTGTCGCTTGTGGAGGCCAGAAATGTCACCAGCCGATCTGGAGAGTAGAATACATGGGCATCGGCGGTCTCGTCCTCGATCTCGGTCTCGCGCCCTTGGCTGTCTGTAAGCGTCAAGGGGCGCATACCGGGCAATGTCTGTTCCATCAGGCGGAACATTTCGCCGGGCACGCGGATATCGCCATCGGTATTTGCAAGGCCGGTGCGGCTGTCCATCTGGAGCGGCCAGACATTGGCGGCGTCAACACTACCCCAGGCAAAGGCCTCCATCAGATTGAGCATTTCATGCGCCTGCTTGAGGCCAAATTCAGTCTCTCGCTCTTCGGACACGCTGCGCTTCAGGTTCCATTCGGAAATATAGATGTCGAGTTCCGGGAATTCTTCGCCCCAGGTGTCGGATATCTGCGACAGTTCGAAATAGCGACTGTTTGGGGCGTCGGCCCCTTTTGAATAAATATGTCCTACGACGGCGTCGATGGCGTCTTGCTCTGCGGCTGTATCGAATTCGTTGACGATAATGGCGTTGGCCACCTTGGCCCAAGCGACATTGCCAGAGGAATAGAGATAGACATCTGGCGCAAGGGTCAGCCCGTAGGTCTCGTTCAAGGCAGCCAGTTGCTCTTGGCCCGAGCCATCAAAGCTGTCGGAGAGGCTGGCGGAGCCATAGTTCAAACCCATCTGGACGAGCACATCTGTTTCGGTGAACAGCTCGGCATTCGGGTGGGCTGTGATCTCTTCGTTGACGATGACGGCCATGTCTGCGGCCAGACGCCCGTATTCGAACGAGTTCATCTCACCGCTGCCCCAGTATTCGCTACCGAGCTCAATGGCCTGCAAATCTGGCGAACCGAATTTTCCGTCGAACAGATCGCGCAGAAATCCGCGGAGCGTTTCCTCGTCAATGTCCGGCAGGCGGTTGCCGTGAGCGTCGACCTCTTCGCCGATAAACATACGCGTGGGAAGAACCAGTGTCATTCCAAGCCCCTGAGTCTCGGCAAAGCCAAAGATCTCGCTGATGGGCATGATCTCGACCTCTTCGCCGGTCGTGTGGCTGGTCGCGATCTCGCTGTCGGGGTCGGAGAGGTTAAAGAGATCTTCGGTCAGACTGCCGCCGGGATAGCGGAGGTGATCCACAGAGAGGTGGTCGACGACATCATCGAAGGTGCCGTCCTCGCCAATGCGATCCCGAAGACCCAGAACATTCGCGCCAAAATGCGCCTCAGAATAGGTCTCGTCGGATAATGATTTCGCCTTGAGCTGAAAACTCATGGTGACTTCCTCCAACTGTCAAATGTCTACGGACGTGAGGCAAATTCCCCGGTTGCCTCGCACAATCTGCGCGGGACACGCGTCAGCCTTTTGACCCGTTAGATTTAGTCAAAACACGAAAAATGAACTATTATCCGGTTGGATAGCCTATCCAGAGGGATATATCGGCCCTGCGCGAACAGACTTTTGTTCCGGATTGGGCGGTGGATTGTCATGTGCCTAAGGGTATTGGACGCGGTCCTGTCAGAAATCCGCACTTGCTGGCCTCAGCCACAGATGTCTTGTCCTATGGGTGGTTGGGTGAGTTTGCGACTGGGGCCAGACATGTCCCGGTAAATGCGGCCTTTACGGTCTGGCTTGCGAATCGTGCGGCGCTGTCGCAGGGGTGACATATGAGAAAATCTGTCATCCTGAACGATTTTGAAGGTGTCTGGCTCATTGAGCGGGATATCCGGCATGCGGATGGCACGACAGCGCAGTTCACGGGTCGCGCGGTCTGGAGGCCTGATGCAGCAGGGGCTCTGGCCTATCACGAGTCCGGGCAGATGCTGCTTGAGAGTGGTCTGCGTTTCGAAGGCGAGCGCCGCTATGTCTGGACCCACGATCTCTCGGTTTGGTTCGCGGATGGCCGGTTTTTTCATGCCGTGCCCGCATCGGGGGGAGACACCGGGCATTGGTGCGATCCGGATCAGTATGAGGGACATTATGATTTTACCGAATGGCCCGCGTTCAGGGTCACGTGGCATGTGCGTGGGCCGCGCAAGGATTACCAGATGGTGACGCGCTATCGCCGATCGGATGATTTAGCGGATGCAGCACATGGGGCGCTTGGCTAAAGTCCTGCCATGACAGAGATTCTCCAGACCCGACTGCCCTATGATCCCAAAGGACCACATGCCTTGCCGGGGGTTTCTCCGCTCGACATGGCCGATTGGCTTGTGGTTGATGAGGCTTTCTCTGGCCAAATGGCAGAACGGGCGCGTTTGCTCGCCGCCGCGCGCTCAGAGGTGCTCGCGGTCACGGAAGGGGCTGATCCCGCTGCGTCGGAGCTATTGCAGTTTGTGTTGGGCTGGCTGGATCAATATGCTCAGGGCTACGAGATTTCTGCAAAGCATGTGCGCCGCCCGGATGGCGCGGTGGTGCCGATTGATCGCGGCGACCCGATGGGCACGCTGGGGCATCTGGTGCAAGAGGATCTGTGCATCCTAGAGCGGCGTGGCGATGAGCATGTGCTCACGGCGGCGGTCCTGTGCTTTCCGGCGAGTTGGCATTTGGCGGATAAGATTGGCCGTCCGTTGACGACAATTCATGTGCCGGTCAAGGCCTATGATCAGGGGCTCGCGCGTCGGGTTCAACGGCTCTTTGACGGGGTGCAAGCTGGGCGACCGCTCTGGCGGTTTAACGCGCTGCGCTATGCGGATGCGACATTGCATCAGCCACGGGCGCGTGTGCAACCCAGTGCCAGTGCCGATTACCCCTATTTGCGCAGTGAGCGGCAATGCGTATTGCGGCTTCCTGAAACGCGGGCCCGCGTGTTTTCGATTCACACCTATATCCTGTCCCGCCGCACGGTCGACGTTTGACGGCGCACGCGCGGCGCGCGGGGGCTGTCCTTGGGTGTCTAGCTGAAGAGCGGCTGCGCCTCGCGTAGGGTGGTATACGTCAGCAGCGCCGCGCCAAGGGGGGGCGCATGCAGGAACAGAGTGAGGCCAAAGGTTATAATCGTCAGGCGCATGGGAACTGAGACACCGGGAACGGCCAACTGAGCCTCTTCGGCCTCGGCAGGAGTGCGGTGTGGCTTCGGTCTGAATTCTGTTTCCGGGTCTTCGCGTTTGCGCCTTACGGTAGATTTCCCCACACCATGGGCTGGACGGCGTGTGCGTGCGGCATCGCTCGCGCCGCCCGCCAGCAGCTCGAAGGTCATGTCAAGAAGGGTGCTTCCAACGGGGCGGTTGGCCGCCCCATGCAGAACCGCGTCAAACGGCAGATAGCTGCGCACCCGCTCAACCAGCCGTCGCGTCAGCATCTCATAGGCTTCGGGGTCAAGATGAACCTCGCGCTTGGTGTTGCGCGGACCGACTGCCAGCACCAGATAGCTTGGCCGGTCCTCGGTCGCGGCAGGTAGCCAGCCGAGCGCTATGCGCACGGCGTCCCGGTCGATAAGCGCGATGTCTTCGCCATCCCACGTCAAGCGGCGCAGCTGCGGCGCAAGGCGTTGGGATGCGATGTCAAATTCCTCGACAATGTCCGGAAAGGCCATTTCTGGCGGGTCGAAGAATTCCAATGCAGCAATCTGGCCGAAACTCTGTCTGCTCATTTCATGCCCCGTTCTTGAGAGGGTTCAGATGAAACCGGACATACTTGGCACGTTTACAGTGAGAGAGGGGAGAGCGCGATAGCGCGTCACCCTCCATCGATTTGCGCTGCCATGAGGGCAATCGCCTTTTGGTAGACGCTTGCAGCGTTCCATTGTTGGATGACTGCGAAATTTGGTTGGCCTTCCTGGTACCCCTGTCCGGGTTGCCATCCCTTTTGGCGCAGGAAATTGGCGGTGGAGGCCAGCGCGTCGGTGAGGTTGTAGAAATCAACCCGGCCATCGCCATTGGCGTCGACACCGTAGCGCAGCGCATTGCCCGGCAAAAATTGTGTGTGACCGAGTTCGCCGTGTTTCGCCCCTTTGGTCTGAGCCGTGATCGCTCCCTGATCAACGAGCTGTAGCGCGCCGAGGGCGTGCGGTCGAAAAAAGTCCGAACGTCGGCAATCATAGGTCAGCGTCACGATAGCCGAGACCACCGCACTATCGCCCATAAAGCCGCCAAAACCGGTTTCCATCCCATGAATGGCAATCAGGACACCGGCTGGCACGCCATATTGCCGTTCCAGCGCGTCGTAAAAGGCGGCGTCATTCACGCGTCGCTTGCGGCCCTGTGCCACAATGGTCGGACCGCCACGGACCTGCAGGAACTTTTCGAGACTGTACTTGAAACTCTTCTGGTTGCGATCGGCCGCGATGGTACTGCTGGCGTATTGTGAGCCTGCCAATGCGTCGAGACCGCGTTGCCCCACGCCTTCGGCGGCGGCTTCTCTGGCAAAGGCAGCCTTCCATGCCGAAAACCCGTCGGCGCTGTTGCCGCAAGGGGCCGCCGCTGCACCGGTCGCGGCAAGGCTCAGCCAAAGACCAAGTGCCATAGGCCGCAGTCGGCGGTTATCAGTGTTGAACATTACAAATCTCCCGTAAAACAGCTTTCGGGTAGAGTGTAACGCCCCCCACGCGCACCACAAGAGCGGTGCGGGTGGGAATTTACGCTGATGCGTCATCCCAGTAGATCCTGAACCGCTTGGAGCGCCTGTGCCGTTGCTCCATGCACCTGCAACGTAAGAAAAAAACCGCTCAGGGCCGCAGCCTGCGAGGCCAAGCGCAGGTTCTCGCCGCGTAGCAGATTTACGACAGCGAGGGCCGCCGCCACGGGCAACGCAAAGAGGGCCAGGGTGATCGTCATCATCCAGACGGCCAAACGCAAAGGTGCCGTGCTTTCGCGAACTCCGTCAGCCGTAGGATTGTCGGCATCATTCTGCTCCAACGTCTCGCGGAATACGGACCGTAGCGCCCCCGTCACGTGGGCATCCGGATCGCTCTGCCGCTCAGATACAAACCGAGCTTGCAGCGCATGATTGGTGGACTCAATGTCCGGGAGACGGGAGCGGGCGGCTTGCGCCTTTGGATAAGGAATGATCTCGGCCTGTGGCGCAGCCTCTTCTTCTTCTTGCAAGGTGACCGCTTCGAGAAACTCAGCGTGGTTCAGCAGCGCCAGGGGATGAACCCATTGCACATAATCCGGGGCAAGTGTGAAATGCAGGGACCGCAGCACATGCGCCATGACCGATAGCGCCAGATCTGCATTCGGCGGGGCCTCGGGATCAATCTGGGACAGGCTGAGCGCAAGAAAATGCTCAACCCGCTGGTCAAGCCTGACAACTTTGTGGTCTGGCTTGATTTCAATTCTGAGGATGAAGTTATCGGAGTGCAGATGTGCCGTGCTGTCAGACAGCACGCGCAGCCGTGTTGTCTGCTCGTCCAACCAGTCCAAAGTCATACCGATCCGGTTTCCGATCCGGACAATGTCGAAGGTTCTCGTACCGAGAAATACTAGCCCTGCCGTAACCCTGTGAGTGGAATTGGCCATGGGATTTTCCATTATCAACGTTGTGATTGATCCCGTTATGACAACTGAAGGAGGAGCTAGTTTGTTTCAAATGAGGATAGATTGGGGCAATTGCTCAAAAATCGTAGCATTGATGCCAATCACGCAACGGTGATCTGGGCGTGAAGAAGGGCACCCCGATTGGGGTGCCCTTGATCTTTTACACAGGCCTGATGGCTCAGCAGCTGTAATACATGCCGAATTCGACCGGGTGAGGCGTGTGCTCGTATTTGTGGACCTCGTCAAACTTGAGGGCGATGTAGGCCTCGATCTGATCCTTGGTGAACACGTCGCCAGCCAGCAGGAAGTCATGGTCTGCCGCGAGACAATCCAGCGCTTCGCGCAGGCTACCGCAGACGGTCGGGATGTCCTTGAGCTCTTCGGCGGGCAGGTCATAGAGGTTCTTGTCCATGGCCTCGCCCGGGTCGATCTTGGACTTGATACCATCCAGACCGGCCATCAGCAGAGCCGCGAACGCCAGATAGGGGTTGGCGCTCGGGTCGGGGAAACGGGCCTCGACGCGCTTGGCTTTGGGGCTCTCTGTCCACGGAATACGCACGCAGCCCGAGCGGTTGCGGGCCGAATAGGCGCGCAGAACGGGGGCCTCAAAGCCGGGGATCAACCGCTTGTAGCTGTTGGTGCCGGGGTTGGTGAAGGCGTTCAGCGTCTTGGCATGTTTGAGAATGCCACCGATGAAATAGAGCGCCTCTTGGCTGAGGTCGGCATATTTGTCACCGGCAAAGAGCGGCTTGCCGTCTTTCCAGATCGACATATTCACATGCATGCCAGACCCGTTGTCGCCATAGATCGGTTTGGGCATGAAGGTAGCCGACTTGCCATAGGCATGCGCCACGTTGTGAATGATGTATTTGTATTTTTGGATCTCGTCGGCTTGCTTGGTCAGCGTGCCGAAAATCAGGCCCAATTCGTGTTGGCAGCTTGCAACTTCGTGGTGATGCTTGTCCACCTTCATGCCGATGCGTTTCATGGTCGAGAGCATTTCGGCGCGCAGGTCTTGGGCGTCGTCAACCGGGTTCACCGGGAAATAACCCCCCTTGAGTCCAGGACGATGGCCGGTATTGCCCATCTCGTATTCGGTGTCGCTGTTCCAGGACGCGTCAACGGCGTCGACCTGATAGGAGACCTTGTTGATCGTGTTCGAGAAACGAACATCATCAAAGATGAAAAATTCCGCTTCGGGACCGAAATAGGCCACATCGCCGATCCCTGAGGACTTGAGATAGGCCTCGGCTTTCTCGGCCGTGCCGCGCGGGTCACGGTCATAGGATTCGCCGGTATCGGGCTCAACCACGGAGCAATGAATGCAAAGAGTCTTTTCCGCGTAGAACGGATCGACATAGGCGCTTTCAGTGTCGGGCATCAGCTTCATGTCGGAGGCTTCGATCGACTTCCAGCCAGCAATCGACGAGCCGTCGAACATAAAGCCTTCTTCGAGGAAATCTTCATCGACCAAATCGGCGACCACGGTCACATGCTGCAACTTGCCACGCACGTCTGTGAAGCGGATGTCGACATAGTCGATATCCTCGTCTTTGATCAGCTTGAGAACTGCGTCGTTGCTCATTCTCTTGTCCTTTTCTTGTTGGAGTAGATATTAGAGCGCGTCTGAACCGGATTCACCGGTACGGATGCGAATGGCTTGTTCGACGGGGCTGACAAAAATCTTGCCGTCGCCAATCTTGTCGGTTTTGGCCGCGTCGATGATTGCTGCGATGGCCGCGTCCACCTGATCGTCATCGAGCACGACGTCGATTTTCACCTTGGGCAGGAAATCAACCACGTATTCAGCGCCGCGATAGAGCTCGGTATGGCCCTTCTGGCGGCCAAACCCCTTGACCTCGATGACCGAAAGGCCCTGAATGCCAGCTTCCTGAAGCGCCTCCTTCACCTCGTCGAGTTTGAAGGGCTTGATGATCGCTTCGATCTTTTTCATCGGCTGGGGCCTCCCGCGGTTACGTTTCGGAACGTGCAGACCACTTCTCAGCGGGGGTCTCAATCGGTTACGCTCTGTGATGTGGGCAATCCCGGCGCGAAGGTTAAGTGTTGCCTAAATAATAGGCGCTTAGGTGCAAAATTCAGCGAAATTGAATCGCGAAACGGCCGGTAAGGGGCAGAACATGGTGAACCTTCTGACATCCGCGCAAATGCGCGCTCTCGAACAGGCGGCGATTGAGTCGGGCGCTGCCTCTGGGCGTGACCTGATGGAGCGTGCCGGACGAGGATTTGTCGCGGCGGTCTTTGAAACGTGGCCGGACTTGGAGCGCGCGCCTCACAGGGCGGTTGTGGTCTGTGGGCCCGGCAACAATGGCGGCGATGGGTTTGTAATCGCCCGCCTGCTGCACGACTGGGGCTGGGAGGTCGCGGTGTATTCATTGGGGACTGCAGACCGCTTGCCGCCTGATGCGCGGATCAACCATGATCGCTGGCGCGAGATTGGGGCGATTTCGTCCTTGAAGGCAGGAGCCGGGATCGAAGCGGATCTGCATGTTGATGCGCTCTTTGGGATCGGACTGACTCGCCCCCTTGAAGGGGTGGCGCTGGACTGGGCGCGGTGCCCGCGCAGTGGCAGGGTGGCGGCGGTTGATGTGCCGTCGGGCCTGTGTTCCGACAGTGGGCGGGTTCTAGGCGCGGGGGCTGTCCATGCCGATCTGACCGTCACCTTTCACGCTGCGAAAGCTGGCCATCATCTGGCGGAGGGTCCAGAGCATTGCGGACGGCTGGTTCGTGCCGACATCGGTTTGCGCGTTTGTTCGGTGGAGGGAGCGGTCAGGCTGATCGAAGCGCCTGTGCCGGATATGCTCAACAAGACGGGCCGCGCACACAAATACTCCAATGGCCACGCTTTGGTTCTGACCGGCGGGGCAGGGCGCACGGGGGCTGCGCGTTTGGCGGCGCGCGCTGCACTGCGCATCGGGGCGGGGGTGGTGACATTGGGCGCACCACCCGCCGCTCAGATGGAGGTCGCCTGTCAGATTACGGCCTTGATGGTGCGGCGGATCGGGACGGTCGATGATCTGGCCGAGATGATTGAAGACCCTCGGATTACGGCAGTATGCCTTGGGCCGGGGTTGGGTGGGCGTCGCGCGCGTGAGTTGGTTCCGGCGGTCGTGGGAGCGGCGCGCAACCTGGCCGTTCTGCTGGATGCGGATGCGCTGTCGGCCTTTGAGGATGGGCCGGAGGCTCTCTTTGGCATGCTGCATCCGGCGTGTGTTCTGACGCCGCATGCCGGAGAATTTGCGCGGCTCTTTCCGGATATCGCTGAACATTTGGCCGCGCCCCCTCTAAACGGGCCGGTCTATTCCAAAGTGGATGCAACGCGTGCGGCGGCCAAGCGCGCAGGCTGTGTGGTGCTTTACAAAGGCTCCGATACGGTGATTGCCGATCCTCATGGCCGATGTGCGGTCAATTCCACCCATTACGACAATGCAGCCCCCTGGTTGGCGACGGCCGGATCAGGGGACGTGCTGGCGGGTTTCATCACGGGTCTCATGGCGCGCGGTCTCGACCCTATGCAGGCCGCAGAAATGGGCACATGGCTTCATGCCGCCTGCGCCCGAAGCTATGGCCCCGGGCTGATCGCCGAAGATTTGTCCGAGGAGTTACCCAAGGTCTTGCGCGCAATGGTCGATTAGGCGGCGCGGGCGTCGAGACGCATTTCGGGGCTGCTGGCCAATTCCAATCCATCGACATAGAGGATGTGGGGCACAGTAAAGTCGAGCACGAAGAGGGTCATATCCTGCGCCGGCTCCAAAGTTACAAATTCGCCATCCACCAGACGTTCAGCGGGCACAAGGACCTGTGCATCACCAAAGAGCGCCTTTGCGCGCCAGTCACGCACGAGCATAGGTTGGTCGGCCGGCAAGGTCACATCCTGCTCGGGCCGCGTATGCCCAAGGGACCCGGCCATGATCCGTACCGCAGGGGTGTGCCGCGTATGCCGGGCGATGCCAGTGAGAACCGCCGTACCGCTGTCACGGGTTATGACACGGTCGCCCACCCGCAGATCGGCCACCCGACGTTCGCCGTCGAGGGTAAGAATGATGCTGTCAGCCCAAAGGCCGCATGCGTCCACAGGGGGCAAGACGGTCAAGCCGCCGTCTGTCCGCCCGACCGTTTTCGGTTTCATGGCGTGTCTCACTTGTTATCTGCCTCAAGATTACAATCACAATATGGCAAGATTGGGTTAATGTCCTACCTTTTTTTCAATGGGATCCGCCGATCAACGCCTGAATTTTCCGCTCGCATCTATCCCAACGCTTTGCTAGAGAACGCGCCAGCGACCGGCAACGGGACGCGGATTATGCGGGTGTGGCGAAATTGGTAGACGCACCAGATTTAGGTTCTGGCGACTTAGTCGTGGGGGTTCGAGTCCCTTCACCCGCACCACTTTGATTTGATTGTATTTTTCTGAATTCATGCTGCTCATTTTCCTTTCTACTTTTTGGGGTTTCGCGGTTTGTTTCGCAGGTTCCCGTTCCGATCTTGTTCCGTTCTCAGCGACTCCTCTTTTCTTGGGCACGCTTCGAGGCTGCGCGCTGATCGCGCTTGGCGCGATATTTGCGGACCATTTCCATGGTCTTATGACCGGTAACGGCTTGCACCTCATCATCGCTGCAACCTGCATCAGATAGCTGCACCGCAGCCGTGTAGCGCCAGCCGTGCGGGACAAGGCGCGCTGAACCCTCCATAATGCCCAACGCGCGGCGAACCTCCTCAACGGCCCTCTGAGCGGCGCGCTTGGCGATATGCTGGGTCAAGTTCTTCGCGAGGATATGACGCCCGGTTTTGGGCAAGCTGTTCAGGTAATTTTGCAGCCGTTCCGGGCAGTAGATCGAGAGCTTTGTCCCGGTCTTGTCCTGGACAACGTCCATGTATTCCCCATCGAAATCAGACCACTCCATACCGACGCAATCGCCGATCCTTTGGCCTGTTCCTACGCAGAGTTCGTATATGGTCCTTGCCGTGGTAAGGGCGTTCTGGTCACAGTAGCGTTCATACGCGGCAAGCTTGTCCTCGGGCCATGGCTCGTATTCTCCGCCAGTCAGCTTGGTAATATCAACTACGGGGTTGCGGTCGATCCACTCCAGATCGACGGCGAATTTGCAGAGGATAGACAGGACGGCGAGACGCTCGTTTGCCTTGGACCAGTTTGCCTGTAATGCCTGTTGAACCTTGATAGCATCCTTGCGCCGGAACCGCGTCATATCCTTGTCGCCGTTCTTCTCCCGGATCGCTTCACAGTGGCGGCGATAGTTCTGCCGGGTGCCATTGGCCTTGCTGCGGAACGCGGGGGACTGGTAGTAGGCGACGATCAAGTCATTCCAAGTTGTCTTGCACATGCGCTTTGAGCGCCCGGCACGAATTGCCCAATACTCGCGCGCAAACTCCTCGGAGTCGGGGTTGTTTGGCAATCGAACGCGGGTGACTTTGCCGCCTCGATCAAGGCGAAAATAGATATATTGCCGCCCCTTTATGGTCTTGAATTCGAGATATGGCAGGTCTGGCTTTTTCATGCCTCAAATTCCCCATCAAGTGTATCGCCGCTCGCAATGGCCTCCAGATCTCTTACCCTCCAGCGCTGAAACCCATGAAAGTTTTCGGGCGGCGGAAGGGCCCCAGACTGCACCAGCGAACGGAATTCAGAGGGCTTCATATCAAGAAGCGCCGCCGCCGTCTTTTCGCTGGCCAGTATGGGGGACGGGGGACGGGGCATTTCTGGTCTTACATCCCTCTTGATTGGGAAGGGGCGCTGCTATTGATCTCCCCGCACCTGTGGTTGCTTCAAGTGCGGGGAGAGGCTGAGGGGAGAACTTGACAAACTACCCTCAGAATTCGGGCGCGGCCCGGAAAGGATACAAGCCGCGCCCCTTAAGGCCGGGCAGGGGCAACCCGGCCCAAAGATCAAACGCCCGGATTCTTATACCAGGTCGCCGTTTCGATGAACGTGGCGTCCAGCGCCCACACAAGCCGGAATTCCATACCAAGCGTTGTCCAGCCGGGTTTGCTTTCGACAACCGGGAAGGTCATGTCATCCTTTGTCGCCCAAACCAGACCATCAAAGCGCGCTGGGTCTGCCGCGATATACCAAGCGGCGGGGTCGGTAAGGCCCGGCTCAACAAGAACCTCCAGCTTTCCGGCCCAAGGGTTCACCTCGCCAACCGTCGCAGGGGTAAGAGCCGCGACCACCTGTTGTGCGACGGTTTCCAGATCCGGGGGCACGATCAGGAAAGCTGGCGCGATTGCCAGAACCTCGCCAAACGGCCCTTTCTGGGTTCGCATGGCCTTGACGGCTGCACCCACGGTCGTAACACCCGGCGCACCACCAGAGGCGGCGAGATTCCCATGATCGGCATGGAACATCGCCAAACCGTCTCGCATGACCATGTTCGTCTCGATCGGCTCAAGCATCACGATACGCTTGCGGACATTTGCCGCGCGAAGCATGGCGTCGGCCACCCCACCGAGAAGGTCAATCCGGTCGTTTGCAATCGCTTTGTTGGATACCGCCAAGCCGGATGCAAAATCGCGCAGAACCGGGTTCTTTTCGCCCTTCTCATCGACAGTCACATATTTGATCTCACCTGCTTCCGCGACTTCTTGCGGCGTCGAGCTTTCGGTAAGGCTCAGAGAAAAGCTTTCCCGGTAATCTGGACGTGTGGTGAACCGTGCGGCGCGCTCGATTTCAGGGGTGCGGGCTTCGAGGCCGCGGGCCAGCACGTTTTCGAGACTTCCTTGGGTCGCAAGAACAAAATCGCTGGTGGAGTGCGAGCCGACGGCCATGCGGATCGCCTCGCCGTGATTGATTGGTCGTGCGCCGGTTGCGCGCACCATCTGCATGGCCATCTCGCCCATTTGCATGGTAGCAAACTCGCGCCCCACGGTCGGCTCATGTTTGAGGCCCATCTGCTGCGCAAGGCGCGCCGTGAGACCATCCTGCACTTTTTGGCGCAACCCCTCGCCGTGGTCCCATGAGGTACCGACGTTTGAGGAAAGGCGCGGGCCACCGACCCCGTGAATTTGCCTCTGGGTTGCCTCGCCCACCTCACCGAGAGCCGCATTGACTGCCTGCGTGACAGCAGTGGCGCCATCGTTCCCGGCCGCGAGAGCTTGGGCATAATGCTGCCGGGCATGGCGCCGCATTGCATCGTTCAAGGTGCCAGAGGCATCAAGCCGATGTTCGAGGTCCTTCGTGTGGGTCATCGCTACACGCGCTGCCTCGACGGCAACGCCGCGCTCGGCCATCACGTCAGCCAAAGCACTAGGATATTCACCAGATGTAGCGATCTGGCGATGCTGCGCCAGAATTCGCGCACTTGGGATATTCAGGTTTCCGTCAGCCATCTATCGGCCTCCTTTGGTCACGCCATTTTGGCAGGTTGAATGTTCGGATCACTTTGGGCCATGCCTTCGACAATGGCCTTAAGGTCGGTTGGAACGTGCCGGAACTTTGACAGAAGTTCCCGCTGTGATTTTGCGACCGGTGCAAAATCGGCGTGGTCAGAATCGATGATCTCATCCGCGAAATTGAGATCAACCGCCTCTTGTGGCGTCAGCCACGTTTCATCCTCAAGCCAAGAGCGGATACGCTCCTCCGGATGCCCGGTAAGACTCGCCACCATCTGAACGTGAAGATTATCCAATTTCTCCATCTGAGCTGCTGCATGCCGGTGTTCGGCCGCGCCTCCGAAGGTGAGGGAACTTCCCATGTGGTGCATCATCATAGAATGTCGGCACATGCGGATTTTTGTACACCCGAGAGCAATAGTTCCGGCTGCGCTTGCTGCGAGGCCGATAACCGTGCAGGTCACTTGCCCATGTCTCCGTATGGCGTTGAAGCACGCCACCCCCTCGAACGCATAGCCTCCGCCGCTGTTGATCTCGATATGTACTGGCTGGCCTTTGCTGCGCCGCAAGACCTCTAGGACTTGTCGCGTCGTCTCACCGTTGATTTCGCCGATGATGCTCAGGTCTGGGGGGGTCACAGGCCGATCTCCCACACATCATCGTCGCTGAGGTCAACACCCAACGCCCGAGCGCGGGCGTAGGCCTCATGGTATGCTTGCGACAGGCTGACAGAAATCAACCCTGTGCAGAAAATGTGCGGGGTAGAGTTTCTGTCGTTCTCACGCTGTTGTCGCCCAAACGCAGCGGCGGCGATCTCCTCGATTCTGCCTCTGAAGACCACTTCGGACTTGTGGATAAGCGGCGAGTTGCCGTCCGAATTGCGAAAAGAAGCCTTTGCAACATGAATGTAATCCACTGTCCACGGGTGAGGGTCACGTCCCAAATGGAGCGCTTTTGCCCGCAAGATTTCCGTCGCGCTTGACCAGAGAATGCCTTGATCAGTGAAACTGCGCGCTGCAATCAGAAAGGCGGCATCATGAATGTCATACCGCACCCACGTTCTGCCGCCGCCATCAACCTCAGCCACAGCCACCTCGAAAGGCAAATTGCCGTTTGCGCGATGCGTCATGAAGGTTTGAGCGGACATCTGCGCAATCGCGCAAATTTCGGAACGACGCATGATTTACACCTCTTCGTGAATGTATGGTTCAGTAACTCATTTTTTTGTATTACTGAATAGCTCAAAAATGCAAGAGGAATTTTTGAAGTGCCGATCAACTATCCCACTTAGCCCTTGGCTCCTTCGATCTGGTCCAGCTCTTCACGAACCTCGTCCGCCAAGCGCGCCATCACCTCGAAGAGGGCAGAGAATGCAGCATCAGGATGCGCCAGTGCGACACCGGATTCAGTGGCGGCAATTCCGATCTTGGCGAGTTGGTGAAGCTGGTTTGCCTTGTCCAACGGGGTGTTATCCGATGAATGGGTATAGCAGGATTGGGCGATGTAGGTCATTGCGATGTGCTCCGATTGTGGTAATTATAACTGGGTTATGCTTTTCACACGTTTGGCGGCACGTCAAGAAAAATAACAGGGTTATAAAAATGAACGACACTCAATGCAAAATGGCCCGCGCCGCACTCGGCCTCGGTGTTCGCGAACTTGCTTCCCTTGCAAATGTTGCTCAGGCGACAATTTCGCGTCTTGAGCGTGGTGAGCAACTGAAGGCTGGGACCGTTGCAGCAATCCGAACTGCGCTAGAACGTGCGGGCGTTGAATTCATCGCAGGGAACGGAGGCGGGCCGGGGGTTCGCCTCCGAAAGAAGGAATAGAAGGCCTTTGCTAACCACGCCTCCGGGGGTCTCTGTTGATCCGGTCAACCGATTGTGGCAGGCCAGATCGCGTAAACTGCTCGATGCCAGCCTGTGTAACTTGCAGGGCTATTCCGGCAACTTTGCCTTCCTGCGCAACGCTGAATCCCTCTGGCGCTATCAATCGAATTGTGGCCTGCCCGCCGACGCTACCACCGCCACCGCCCCGCATGAGACGTGCGGTTTCAGCGCCGCCGATGATATTGGCCGGGCCGGTAACTATCTCCGGGCGGCGCTCTCCGACCACGGCAAACTCGCCAGCCTTGATCGGTCCACCGCCGTCCAGAAAGCCCAGAAACCCGCCCAGACCCAGCAGCCCCTTGCCGCCGCCCCCGCCCGCGCTCGGGAAAATGCTATCGAACAGGGTGTCAAACCCGCGCGACAGCAAGCGACTACCCAACTGGTCCAGAGCATCGCCTAATCCGTCGATATCGGTGAGGGCACTTTTGGCAAACTCTTTGAAATCGTCGCGCGCCTGCTTTGCCCCTTCGCCGACCTTGTCAAATCGCTCTTTTGCGAGATCGAGCGCGCGGTTGTAATCGTCCTGAGATATCTTGCCAATGCGCAGCGCCTCATCGAGCACCGAGACAACATCAGCGTATCCCACCGCAGCCTGGCGCGCCTGATTGATGATCGACTCGGTCTGCCGTGCGGCCTCGTTTAGCTCTTTGAGCGACCTGCCAGCCCCGCCGCCGCTGCCCCCTTTGCCGATGTCGTTCATTTCCTTAAGGGCAGAGGCCCGGCGCTCATCGAGGGCTGCGGCCTCGCGCGTCAGCTCGATCTCACGTTGCAGCCCCTGAAGCGCACTCTGACGCAGGCCCTCAGGCCCCTGCAACGCGGTCTTGAATTCATCCGATGACCGGATTTCCGCCTCGCGCCGGGCCACGCGCGCGTCAGTGCGGCTACCGCCGCCCTCAAGCGCCGCAACCTCTGCCCGAACCCCGGAAAGACTGGCAGAGCCAAGGTTGCTCACGAACCGCAGCGCCTCGTTGGCCGCGCGGCTCATTTCATTGGCCATAGAGGCCACATTCTCCGCACCGCCGCGCGCACTTTCTGCAACCTGATCGGTCCCGGCTATGACCCGCAAAAGGGATTCTTCGAGGTTAAAAAGCGCGTCAAGTGTCGCGTTTTCTTCGGCGCTCAGCTCGCCATTAGCCTTCGCCGCCTCGAAATACAGATCTCGTAGGCGCCCTACCGCCCCAAGCTGCTGCTGGGGTCCCTGCGCCGCGTTCAGTTCAAGAAAGTTGGCGAGTAGCTCACCCGCTTCGGCATTGGAGACGCCCAGCTCCTCGGTGATGCGCTGAATGGGCTGTAGCACCCCGAAAAGCTGGCTACGGACCTCATCCAGTCTCACAAATGCCTGGTCAATCTGCGCTACCGGAGTTCCAGGCGCGGGCCTGAGTATCTCTTTTTCAAGCCGCTCCTTTTCGGCAATAAGCGCGTCGATGTTCCGGGCCGCATCCCGACTTGCGCGCGAAATGTCCCCGAACTGTCCGGTAATGGATTCTCGCGATTGAAGCAGTGCTGTTAGCGCATTAATTTGAGCGGCCTCCGCCTGAACCTTCAAGAAGCCACGCATGGCCTCAGCGTTCTGCCCGAATTCCTCGCGCAGATCAGCAAGCGGGCTGCGTAGCCGTTCGACGGCTGCCTGATATTGTTTCGTTGCGGCCCCGAGTTCGGTCATGCGGTCTTTGAGTTCGCCGCCCTTTTCCTCGGTGTCGAACAGAGCGTTTGCGACCAGAGGCAGCACGGCACCCGCCACGACACCGGCAGCGATCCCGACCGCGCCGAAGCCCAAGGCTAGGTCCGGCAACTGTATCGCCAGGGACCTCACAAAATCGCCTGTCGCGATAGTCTGCTGCCCGACCTGGCTCAGCTGCAGCGCGACACCGCGCATACCGCCATTGAAGGCGGTCGATTGCGTCCGCGTCTGCGCCATAGAGCGCCCAAGATTGTCAAACGACTGCTTCTGCGAATTGGCGGCCGTGCGGATTTGCCCAAGGGCGCGCTCTCCCTCTGCCCCCATGAGGCGGAAGGTCTGCACAATATTGCTGCCGTCCGCCCGAACTCGAATTGTAACCTGTCGTTCGGCCATCGGATCATCTCCTATTTTCTGGAATTGTTCGGCCCGTCAGGCCAGGTTGAATTGCATCATGCCGTTGCGCGGGGGTGTTGCAGGGTTGCGAGCGTTGCACCCTCGCGGCACCCTGCAACTGAGAAAATAACACGCGTAGCAGCACCGTATACATTTGCTGCCGGGAAGGACCCGCGACCACCAAAGCCAGGCGATTTCTCAGCACAGGACCGAGCGGCGCAACCCGCGCTCTCAAGGTTGTTCCAACCCCCCTCCCTTTAGGGAGGGGGGTTGGAACACACCAGTTGGAAGGCAGTTGGAAGGCAGTTGGAAGCCAGTTGGAAGGCAGTTGGAACGCCCAAAAAATGCACTGGAAGGCAGTTGGAAGCCAGTTGGAAGCCAGTTGGAAGCCAGTTGGAAGGCCATCAGACCACCTCCGACAGGCAGCTTCTGCGCTTGCTTGGTGGCCCGTATTCGGCAACTTCCACCTTCCCAAGTCGTAACAAGTTCTCCATTGCCACGCTGAATGCTCGACTTGTCACCCCCTCGGCATTTGGGTGAGCCTCGAACACCTTGGGGGCAAAACTTGGCCCTCTTACTGCGCTGACCTTGCGCCCCTGTTCAGAATGTAAACGCAGAAGATCGAGGAACACTCTTTGCGCCCGTGATCCTGCCGCGCGATGGTCAAGCGCGTCCTCGCCGCCCTCTACTGCAAAAACCCCGTCCTGCCACCTCATTGTGATCTCAGCGCCCCGTGAGGCATAGTTAGCCTTGCGAACTACGAGTTTGCGCCGGTCTGGGTCAGCCTCATATCCATCCTGTGCAATCCGCTCTAAGGTGAGGCGTGATCGAACCGAGTTACTCCATGCGGTCGAGCCCGATAGCCCGGAACCATTGGCCATGCCGGTAAGCGACGGATGGGCCAAGAGAACCACTGCGCATCGGTAGCGGATCGCAATCGAGCGCAACATGGAGACGAACTGGCGCGCCTGCGCGCGGTTATTCTCATCACCCGACCAGAGGTCCGATAATGTATCCAGCACCACCAACGCAGGCTCATCCTGTGCCACCCGCGCCTCAAGGTCAGCAAAGCGCGAGGTTGGGGATAGCAGGTTTCCTCTTGGCTGCGGCACGGCCAAGACCGCCCCGCTTCCCGCAAGTGAGACGACAGACAAATCACTCAGGGCGGCTAAGCTTTCTCTCTCCGATCTTGTGATCGCATCAAGTCGCCGGTGAAGCTCGCTCACATCATCTTCGGCTGACAGGTACATGGCAACACCACCAGATACGTCCCGACCAAGCCACGGCCTGCGCAGCGCCACAGCGCACGCCAGGTGCAGGGCGAGGAGGCTCTTACCCGTTCCACCATCGCCCCCGAGAAGGGTTATGTCACACGCGGGGATAAGGTCCTTCACAAGCCAAAAGCGCTCTGGAACATCAAGGCCAGCCAGAGAAGCCCCAGAGAACCAAGGCAAGCCGTCTCCAGATTTTGGAGTCGGGTCGGGTGCGTCAATCTGATCGCGAATTCGCCCAAGACTGGCAAATGCGTCTTGTGTCATGCATCACCCCCGACCGGAAATCCGGAAAACTGAAGGTGCTTGTATAGTTCGGAGAACATCACCGATTCCGCGATAGCACGATCCGCTGAACTGTTTCCGGTGGATACCTCAAACCATCTTAAGACGTATGTGGCATAGCTCGACTTATCCGCCCCAACCGCTATCCATGGCGTTGCGCTTTGCGGAATTTCAGACGGCTTCTGCCTCGGGAACGCGAGTCCTTCGGCGCGCGAGAGTTTGAGAACCTGAGGCGTAAACTGCGATTGAAGCAGTCGAGAGAATCCCCGTTCAAGCACGGCTTGTGCCTTCGGGTGATTGACCGCCACGAGGTCTCCATTCTCGTTGTAATCCCTAAAATGGCGCGCTAACTGGCGTGCGGTCTCATCAACCAACTTTCGAAAGCGCCGGCGCTGCTGCTTTGTATCAGTTCTGGGCATGGTCACGCGCCTCGATCTCGTCACCAAACAGCACGAGAGAGGCCACCATGTAGCCGTCATCATCATCGAGCGAAGAAAGCACAGCATAGGCAAGAGCTGCGCGCTCCGCCCGAGATAGCCGGGCCATTAGGATGAACCGGAAACCTGCCCAAGCCCAAAATTCAGACAATGTCAGGGTGTAGTAAAGCATTCGCGAAATCGCCTTGTGCGACGGCTTGCCTATTTTAGCCATTGCCGCGAGGACATTCCGGGGGGTATCATTATTCAGAGACTGACCAGTTTCATTTACCTCGTTAGCCCCGGTTGCGCCCGCCAGCGCGCCGGGGTTTTCGTTTGCCGTGGTCTCAATCCCGAGTTTCGCGGATTCACCTTCCGTTTCTGCTTTGTCCTGCGAAATATTTTTGCTAGACGGTTGAAGCGCCAAAACATTCGCTGAATTTAGGTTCTGGCGCCGCAAGGCGTGGGGGTTCAAGTCCCTCCACCCGCACCAGACACACGGCAGGTTGGACCATGCCGGATTTCACTTGCAGGTTTGTGGGTGCCTCAATAGAACACGCGTGATTTTGACCGCCGCGGACGCCTCCGCGGCCCGATGCATATGAGAGGACGAACATGCAGGTCACCGAGACCCTGAACGAAGGGCTTAAGCGCGGCTACAAGATGACCTTGTCGGCCAAGGATTTGGACGAGAAGGTGAATGCCAAGCTCAAGGAAGCTCAGCCCGATATCGAGTTGAAAGGCTTCCGCAAGGGCAAGGTGCCGCTGCCGCTGCTCAAGAAGCAGTTTGGTCAGCGCGTGCTGGGCGAAGCCATGCAAGAGAGCGTCGATGACGCTATGAAGGCCCATTTCGAGGCCAAGGGCGAGCGCCCCGCGTTCGAGCCTGACGTCAAGATGGCCAATCAGGAATGGAAAGAAGGCGACGATGTCGAGATCGAGCTGAGCTACGAGGCTCTGCCCGCGATTCCCGAGGTTGACCTCAAGTCGCTCAAGCTGGAGCGTCTGGTCGCCAAGGCTGATGATGCGGCAGTCGATGAGGCGCTCAAGAACCTCGCCGAGAATGCGCAGGATTTTAAGGATCGCAAGAAGGGCACCAAAGCCAAGGACGGCGATCAGGTCGTGATCGATTTTGTGGGTAAGGTCGATGGCGAGCCGTTCGACGGCGGCAGTGCCGAGGATTATCCGTTGGTCTTGGGCTCTGGCAGCTTTATTCCCGGCTTTGAAGAACAGCTCGTTGGCGTCAAGGTCGAGGAAGAAAAGGCTGTCACAGTCACGTTCCCCGAAGCCTATCAGGCTGCGCATCTGGCGGGCAAGGAAGCGGTGTTCGATTGCACAATCAAGTCTGTGCGAGAGCCTGTCGCGGCTGAAATCAATGACGAATTGGCGCAGAAATACGGCGCCGAGGATCTGGCCGCGCTCAAGACGCAAATCGGTGAGCGGCTGGAAATGGAATATGCCGGGGCAGCCCGCGCGATCCTCAAGCGTCATGTGCTGGATCAGCTGGATGAGAAGGTCAGCTTCGAGCTTCCGCCGAGCATGGTCGAAACCGAGGCCAAGCAGATCGCACATCAGCTCTGGCACGAGGAAAACCCCGATGTTCAAGGCCACGATCACCCCGAGATCGACGTGACCGACGAGCACAACAAGCTGGCCGAACGCCGCGTGCGTCTAGGTTTGTTGTTGGCGGATCTTGGGCAAAAGGCCGAAGTGCAGGTTTCAGATGCCGAGATGACCCAAGCGGTGATGAACCAAGCGCGTCAATATCCGGGCCATGAGCGGGAATTCTTTGAATTCGTGCAGAAAAACCCGCAGATGCGTCAACAGTTGCGCGCGCCGATCTTTGAGGACAAAGTCATCGACTACGTGGTCGAACTTGCCGATGTGACCGACAAGGAACTGTCCAAAGAAGAATTGGAAAAGGCCATCGAGGCAATGAACGACGAGTGATCGTTGATTTCGTATCCTGAATAATGAAGGGCCGCCCCGGGGAGAAGTGGGGCGGCCCTTTTCGTTCGAGCGCAAGTGATGCGGCGATAGTGCCAATCGCCGGTCAGGATAGCGTGCCCCTGGGGGTCAGGCTCGCATGTCCATGCGCGAACGAATCTTATCCTCAAGGGCTGCCTTGAGGCGCAGAGCGGCGAGCCGCTCCTTGTGGGTGGAGGCTGAAGAAATCTGCTCGTCGCAATAGTCTTCGAGCGGTGATTTCGGTTTCACATGCGCAGCGATTGCCGGCAGGGCAAGCGCTGCGTCATCGGTGATAAAAACATCCCCTTCAACTCCGCCAAACTCGCGGATGCGGTTGATGCGTTCATCGGTGCAATCCAGCAGGGCGGCGAGCGCGGGCACTTTGCCCATATCGGCAATCTTGCCAACATAGTCATAAGGTGCATTGCCCGAACGTTTCAGAACACGGTCCATGACGGGGTCGATCACCGTCACGATGTCACTGACACCGGCCCGCTTTGCCGCCTCGAGCGAGGCAATCATCAGTTCGCAGGTGGCATAGGACACCGAGTTGCGGTCACGCCCGCGCCCCAAACGGCGGGTGTCAACGCAAAACCGGGTGGATTCCCACAGGGTCGCACTGCGCAGCGGTGGTTCTCCGTTGAGAATATCGGAAAACACGTCTGAGAGCATATGCGGCCCGGTTGTCTGAAGGGCGCGCACGCAAGAAACTACGTTCCCCTCGTCGTCAAGGCCTACGGCATAGGCCGGATTGAGATCGTCAAAGAGGTCGCGTTCACGTCCGTCCTTGACTTCGACCTGCCAGCCCAGACGGTCCCCAAATACCCGTGCGCGCAGTTTGAACATCTCATCCAGTACATGACCGAATCGGTCTTTGTTTATAGCGTCAATTACCAAGATCATCTTTGTTTCTCCCCAAAAGATGCGTGTTCCGTGTGAGTGGTGGCTTTCGCAACTCCATGGTTAGTAAAATCCACGCGTTATACCATTGGGGAAATCCCGTACTGCCGTGCACGTTCACACACCAAAGCGTGATTATCGTCTTGGAAAAGATAAATATTTCTGGAGTTCGATCATAACTTGCACGAATTCAGCGCGGGTAAATCAACCCAAGGTTGATCGCGCGGCCAATGGCCTGCGGAGTCGTCAGCGCATTCAGTTTTTGTCGGGCAGAGCGTAGGTGCACTTCGACGGTGCGGTGAGAGATCGAAAGGATGTCGCCGATGTCCTGTTGGGATTTCCCTGCTGCGGTCCATTGCAGGATCTCGATCTCGCGGGTCGAAAGGGACGGAGAGTTGAGCATGCGGGTCAGGGGATCGGCTTGGATCACCATGTCATGCATATGCACTGCGGCTGATTGTAGATCTCCGATGATCTCGGAAATAAGGAGATGCCATTCGCGGTCGGAACAATCGCGGTTGATGCTCAGCCCACCGACATCGCCGTAGGGACCATGTATTGGAATCGTCAGGCCTCGGTCGCTAATTCCAAAGTCGCGCGCGTCGCGAAAGATCGTCTGGAACTCCGCCCCGCGTTCCAGTCGGTGCCAATCCACGGGCGCTATGCTGTGCCGCGCCTTGAGCAAGGTCGGATCAATCTCATAATACTTGTTCTGGAGGTAATGGGCGGTCCAGTCCTCGCCATAGGTCATGTGGCCGTGAGACGCACCACTGATCGGATTCATACCTGCGTAGGCTACATGATCGAGTTCAAATCTGTCACGCAAGTCGTCGAGAAACTGTCGGAAAGGGTTCTTCGGGGCCATCTAGCGCCCCCCTTCGATCATCTTCGAAGGGCGTGTCGCTCGTGCAATGGATGGAAATGCCGTGTCCCCTGATCGCCCCGTCGATCGGCTACGGTTCAGACAAACGAAATTCGACCGAGCCAAACGGACGTTCGTCGTCGAAATGATATGTGTATTTTCCATGTCAGGGCAGGCCCAGGTGCTATCGTGGCAGTAATGCCGACTATCCCGCACAGTGCAGGGACGACCCGGCGGGGTGTTGACGGCGTTTGAACCACACGGACTATAGAAAAAATAATACTAAACGCCAGACTATCACTGAGTGGCGCGTTTTGTCGACAGTCTTGTCAATAGCGTATGCCGCACAGCAGGCTGTGCGGCATTGCTTTGGAAACAGACGCTGATATCAGGCGTTATTGTCGTCGTCGTTGCGACGATCCGAATAATCGTCTTCGTCGCCAGCCGCGCCACCGATGTCATCGAACAACTCGGCAATCTCGAAGTCGGCAGCCTGATCGGCCTCGGCGGCGGCATCCTGGATGCTCTTGCCGGAGGCTTGCAGGGCCGCTTCCTCGACCGAGCGGGCGACGTTCAACTGAATCGTCGCCACGACTTCGGGGTGCAGCGTGACAAGCACGTCATGCAGACCGAGGTCTTTGATCGGACGGGTCAGGGCAACCTGCTTGCGCTCGACGGTAAAGCCGTTCTCGGTTGCGGACTCAGCCGCATCTCGAGTGCTGACCGAGCCGTAGAGGGCACCGCTGTCAGAGGCCTGGCGGATGACGATGAACTGCTGACCATTCAGCTTCTCCGCCATTGCTTCGGCTTCTTTGCGAGTCTCGAGGTTTTGCGCCTCAAGCTGGGCCTTGCGGCTTGCGAAATCGGAAATGTTCTTTTCCGACGCCGAAAGCGCCTTGCCCTGCGGCAGCAGGTAGTTGCGGGCAAAGCCGGGCTTGACGTCGACGACGTCGCCCATCTGGCCAAGCTTGGCTACGCGTTCAAGAAGGATCACTTGCATCTGAGGTCTCCTTATTTCACGGCATAGGGCAGAAGGGCGAGAAAGCGGGCGCGCTTGATTGCACGGGCCAGCTCACGCTGCTTCTTGGCCGAAACGGCGGTGATGCGCGACGGGACGATCTTGCCGCGTTCGGAAATGTAGCGTTGCAGCAGGCGCGTGTCCTTGTAGTCGATCTTGGGCGCGCTATCGCCCGAGAAGGGACAAACCTTGCGACGGCGGAAAAACGGTTTGGTAGCCATGATTTATATTCCTTTGCTCAGGTGACGGATCAGCGACGCTCGCGGCGTTCGCCGCGGTCAGCCCGATCCCCACGATCACCCCGGTCACCACGATCTCCGCGGTCGCCCCGGTCACCACGATCTCCGCGGTCGCCACGATCACTGCGCTCATCGCGCTTTTGCATCTGGACGGACGGACCCTCTTCATGGGAATCCACCTTGATGGTGAGGACACGCATGACGTCGTCATGCAGACGCATCAGGCGTTCCATCTCCTGGACCGCACTCGAGGGTGCATCGGTCTTGAGAAAGGCATAATGGCCTTTACGGTTCTTGTTGATCTTGTAGGCCATCGTCTTGACGCCCCAATACTCGTGCTCGACGAGTGTGCCGCCATTGTCGGTCAGCACGGCCCCAAAATGTTCGATAAGGCCTTCAGCCTGCGCGCTGGACAGGTCCTGACGCGCGATCATCACATGCTCATAAAGCGGCATGTTCACTCCATTTCTATCAAGGCGCATTTCATAGGACGGGCTTTGGATCTTTCGCGCCCCATCCACGAGAGACTGCGCGGTTCATAACAATTGCGAAAGACTGGGTGCGTATACATCGCCCTAGGGAGCGGCGCAAGCCGCATTGATCCGGCCCGCAGATTGCCTTTGGTCTGCCGCAATCTGGGCGTTTTTGGCAGGCAAATTCGAGGTGTTCGCGGAAATAGGGAGTATGACGATGGTTGCCTTGCCGGATTTTGAGCGTGAGTTCACCCATGCGCCGCTTGATTACCACGAGACGGCTTCTGCCCAACTGGCAGAGGCGTCGGCCTTTGATCTTGGCCGGGCAACGCAGGTGCTCTGCGGCAGCGCCTTGGTTTGCTCTTCCATGGGGCTCTGGCTTGTGTCGATCGGTGCACAGGACGCGGCGATGATGATGATCAAGCTGCTGTTTTCGGTGACCCTCCTCTTTGCCGGCCTGATGTGCCTCAGCCGGGGGCGCCCTGATCAAACTGAGCCAGATATTCAGGTTGATGTCATGAACCGGCGGCTGCATGTGATCGCCCCGGTTGCGGGCGGACGTGCGGCGCGGGTCGCGGTACATGATCTGGACACTTTGAGCGAACTTTCGATGCGTGATCGGGTTTTGACGGCCCGCGATGCCACGGGTCGACAGATTGTCGCAATGAAGATCGAGGATCGGGCAACCGCGCGTGCGCTGCGCCGTGCCTTGGGATTTCCGGCCTGACCAAAGGTGTCGCCGGCAGGTGTTCGCCAATCCACACAAGCTGTTTGAAACTACGGGATTGTGATTTGGACCCAGAGCGCCAAATGTGATCAGGTAAGTCACATTTCACCCTCTGGAGGTTTCCAATGAAGAATATCCTGCTCGCTGCGGCACTTGCCGTCACTGCAACAGGCGCCGTTGCCGCGCCCGAGAAATACGAGCTGGACCCCAGCCACAGCCAAGTTTTGTTCTCCTATAACCACCTGGGCTTTTCCACTACCCACGGCATGTTCTCTGGTTTTGAGGGCGAGATCATGTTTGACGCCGAAGATCCTGCCGCCTCTTCGGTCAGCGTGTCGATGCCTGTGATGTCCATGCTCACTGGTTGGGAAAAACGCGAAGAGCATTTCATGTCCGAGGATTTCTTTGGCGCGAGTGAGGGGGACATGGTCACCTTTACCTCGACCGGCATCGAGGTCACGGGCGACACCACCGCCAAGATTACCGGTGATCTGACCATGAACGGTGTCACGAAGTCCGTGGTGCTGGATGCAAGCCTCAATCAAAAGGCCGAGTCGCACCCGATGAACAACAAGCCGTGGCTCGGGTTTGACGCCACCACAACCCTGTTGCGCTCGGATTTCGGGGTGGACAAGTTCACGCCCTTCGTCAGCGACGAGGTTGATGTTCGGATTTCGATTGAGGCGGGCAAGGCGGAATAAGCCGCAAGCAGAAACAAATGAGGGCCGTCTGCCGGTGGCAGGCGGCCCTTGTTGTCTCTTCGATCAGGTGCCGTAGGCGCGGTTGTGGCCCATCACATCCTCGGCGGCCAGCACTAGCGCATCGGCGATCAGGTCGAGATCGGAGCCGGTCAGGCGCGCGGGCAGGCGGGTGTCGCAGGCGCGCATCAGCATCTCGCGCGTTTTCGGCAGGACAGGTGCCTCACCCGGCAGGAATTGCCAATTCCAGAAGGCGCGCGCATTGTCGGTGCTCAGGCCAAACACCTGCACCTTGACGCCGCGCATAGCCACCGCTTGGGCAAAAGCGCGAGTATCGTCTTCGGTCATCCCCACCAGATTGAACTGGATCGAATCCGGGGCACGCTCTTCGGGGGGCAGCTTGGCCGGAACGCTCATCCACGGCGAGGCATCGAGCCGCGCTGCGACATAATCATGGTTGGCGCGTCCGTCGCGGACCCGCCGCGCCACTTCGGACAATTGCGGGCGGATGATCGCCGCCGACAGGTTGTTGAGCCGCAGATTGTAAAGCGGCAGTTGGTTCTGCGCGCGCGCAAACGCGGCCTCAAGGGCGGCATCGGGGGCTGTCAGATGTTTGGTCCAGTTGTGTTCATAGGCGCCGGACATGATCACGGCGCGGGCAATCAGATCGGCGTCGTCGCTGACCATGATACCCCCTTCACCAGCATTGACCAGCTTGTACGACTGAAAGCTGAAACAGCCGATTTGCCCAATAGTGCCGATATTTCGCCCGGCCCAAGTGGTGCCAAGAGAATGCGCGGCATCCTCGATCACCGGAATGCCGCGCGACATGCAGAGCGCCATGATGGCATCCATATCCGATGTGTGGCCGCGCATGTGGCTGATGATGACCGCTTGCACCGTGTCCATCCGCTGCTCGAAATCTGTCAGATCAATCCGGTAATTCTCGCCGACCTCGCAGAGGACGGGCACACAATCGGCATGCAGGACCGACGAGGGCACGGCGGCAAAGGTAAACCCGGGGATCAGCACCCTCGCATCGCGTGGCAGGCCAAGCGCCTTGAGCGACAGAAAGAGTGCGGCAGAGCAAGAGGAAACGGCAAGTGCGTATTTCGAGCCCAGTAAGTCTGCGAATTCACGCTCGAGCAGCGTCACGGGGGCGTTTTCCGGCGCGGTATAACGAAACAGATCGCCTGATTGCAGCATCCGGTCGATTTCGGCGCGGGCGGCCTCGGGGATGGGTTCCGCGTCATAGACATTGGGTGCAAGTGCCATGTTTTCGGATTTCCTGAAGTTATGTTTCGGCTTTTCAGAATACATAGGCCTGAATTATGACAATTTGTCAAAGAAAACCCGGTTGTTTTTAGGCAGTGGGTGAAATCCCGCGCATCGTCTGGAGGTCAGAGGCCCAGCCGGTCACGCAGCGAAAACCAAGTCATCGCCAATACCAGAAGCGGATTGCGCAGAGCGGTGCCGCCGGGAAAGGCTGTGGCTGGCACGCGCGCCATGCAATCAAAGCCCGCGGCCTGACCGCGCACCGCCTCTGCCATCAATCGTCCGGCGTGGGTGGCCGTACCCACCCCATGCCCCGAATAGCCAGAGGCCGACAGGATATTAGGCGCAAGGCGTGCGAGATACGGCATGCGCCGCATTGTGATCGCCAGCGTGCCACCCCAGGCATAATCAAGCTTAACATCGCGCAAATGCGGGAATATCCCGAGCATCGGTTTGCGCACCGTGGCGCGGATATCCTTGGGAAAGCGGTAGCCATAGCTCTCGCCGCCGCCAAAGAGCAGGCGCGTGTCATGGCTGAGGCGAAAGTAATTGACCACGAATTTCGTATCTGCGACCGCGACATCCTGCGTCAAAACGCGGGCGGCGTTATCCCCCAACGGTTCCGTGGCCACGATGAAATTATTGATCGGCATGACGCGCGCGGCGACCTTGCGTTCGAGCCCGCCGAGGTAGCCGTTGCAGGCGAGGATGAGGTGATCCGCCTCAACCGCGCCTGCATCCGTGGCCACGCGCAGCGTGGCGCCGCGTGCGATGTTGTGCACCGCTGATCCTTCGTGGATACGCACGCCCGCCGCCGCCGCCGCGCGCGCAAGGCCAAGAGCATAGGACAGGGGGTGCAGATGCGCCGCCCCTCTATCCAGCGAGCCGCCATGATAGGCCGGCGAGGGGCAGAGCGCGGTAAACGCCTCTGCATCCAGCTTTTCGATCTGATCATAGCCGTAGCGATTGGTCAGATGATCGGCATACGCATGCTCTGCCGTCATTTCGCGAGCCGAGAAACAGGCATGCGCCACGCCGGGTTTCAGGTGGCAGTCGATACCATGCCGCGTAATCAGAGATTTGACCAGATCCTTGGCTTCTTCGGCCAAGTGCCACAGATGCACGGCATCATCCGCGCCCACCAGACGTTCGAGCGCGGTTT
The DNA here is from genome assembly GCF_053628575.1 of Roseovarius sp. MBR-51. NCBI lineage: Bacteria > Pseudomonadati > Pseudomonadota > Alphaproteobacteria > Rhodobacterales > Roseobacteraceae > Roseovarius > Roseovarius sp. MBR-51. The sequence continues at coordinate 87,970 of NZ_JBRJGQ010000003.1, read as the reverse complement.
GGTCCATCCGCTGTCCGCTGCCCAATTGCCCGCCATTGCGCCCCGACGCACCAAAGCCCACACGCTGCGCCTCGAGCAGCACAACATCCAATCCTGCCTCTGCCAGGTGGAGCGCCGCCGAAAGCCCGGTATAGCCTGCGCCCACCACACAAACGTCGGCCCGCGTGCGCCCGCGCAGGGGTGCGAACTTCGGCAGCGACGCGGTGGTGGCCGCATACCAGCTTGGCGGATAGATGCCGCGCTGGTCGTTGGAGTAGAGCAGGTTCATGGTTTCTTCTTGGTGCAAATACTCAATCGCACGCCCATGCCGCGTGGCTCAGACATTGAGGAGGAGATGCTCACGCTCCCATGGGCTGATCACCTGGAGGAATTCCTCGTACTCGGTGCGTTTCACGATGGCATAGACACGGGCGAATTCCGGTCCAAGGATCTCGTGCAGCGCCTTGGCCTCTTCAAACATATCAAGCGCGTCGCCCATGACGTTTGGAATGTCCGGCTCGCCTGAATAGGCGTCGCCCTTGAACTGTTTGTCGGGCCAATCTTCGTTGAGGATGCCCAAGAGTCCACAGGCGAGGCTCGCCGCAATGCCGAGATAGGGGTTGCAATCCATGCCTGCCATGCGGTTTTCCACCCGGCGCGACTCGGGGCCCGAGAGTGGCACGCGAATACCGGTGGTGCGGTTGTCGCGGCCCCAAGCGAGGTTTATTGGGGCGGCGTGATCCTTGACGTAGCGGCGGTAGGAATTGACATAGGGGGCCAGCACGGCGATCGCCGAAGGCAGGTGTTTCTGCAAGCCACCGATGAAGTGAAAGAAAGCATCGGTCTCGCCGCCCTGTGGCCCGGAAAAGATGTTGCGGCCTGTCTCCATGTCGAGGATCGAGTGGTGGATATGCATGGCGCTGCCCGGTTCGTCGGCAATGGGCTTGGCCATGAAGGTGGCAAAGCAGTCGTGGCGTAGCGCTGCCTCGCGAATGAGACGCTTGAAGTAGAACACCTCATCGGCCAGCTTGATCGGATCGCCGTGGCGCAGGTTGATTTCAAGCTGCCCGGCCCCGCCTTCCTGGGTGATCCCGTCGATCTCGAAACCCTGTGCTTCGGCGAAGTCGTAGATATCGTCGATCACTGGGCCGAATTCATCCACGGCTGTCATCGAATAGGCCTGACGTGCGGCCGCCGGTCGACCAGAGCGGCCCATCATCGGCTTGATCTCATGCGCCGGGTCGAGATTGCGCGCCACGAGGAAGAATTCCATTTCCGGGGCAACGACAGGCTTCATGCCATGGGCGTGATACATGTCCACCACCCGACGCAAAACGTTGCGCGGGGAAAAGGGGATTGGCGCGCCTTCGCGGTCAAAGGCATCGTGGATCACTTGCAGCGTCCAGTCGGCGGTCCAAGGTGCCGCGGTTGCGGTGGACATGTCGGGGCGCAGGATCATGTCGCGCTCGATGAACCCACCTTCGCCCGCAGCCTCGCCCCAATCGCCGGTGATGGTCTGGAAAAAGATCGAATCCGGCAGGTGAAAATACTTTTGCCGAGCGAATTTTGTAGCCGGAACCGCCTTACCGCGTGCGATGCCGGGCAGGTCGGAAATGATGCACTCGACCTCGTCAAGGCGGCGGTTCTCAAGATAGGCCTGCGCAGAGGCAGGCAGGGAATTGGTCAGTTCACTCAGATCGGCCATGGCTGGCACCTCGTTTGAAAAACTCCGCCATGCGGGCGGCGATTGTGGCGTTGGCGGTGGGCTGGTCAAGTTTTGCCACCGCGTCTTTTAGCAGATCGTCAGGCACCACGCCGGGGGCGCGGTGATGGATGAGGCGGTCCACCATGGTCGCGGTGAACTCTGGATGGGGTTGGATTGTATAGATCTTGTCGCCGTAAAGCAGAGCGGCATTCTCGCAAAAATCGCTTGTGCCGACGACATCGGCCCCCTCCGGCAGTTGGGTCACCTGATCCTGATGCCACGCGTTGAGCGGCAGGCGCTGACCTTCGATGTCGTAGTCGGTGACCCCTACTTGCCAGCCACCTTTGAATTTCTCCACCTTGCCACCCATGGCCTGCGCGATGATCTGATGACCAAAGCAGACGCCGACAAGCGGCCGGCTTGCGGCGGCAATGTCACGGATCAACTGTTCAAGCGGGGGTATCCACGGGTGATCCTCATAGGCTCCGTGTTTCGAGCCGGTGATGAGCCATCCGTCGGCAGCGTCCGGTCCGGTAGGAAATTCTTCATCCACCACGTTGTAATGTTCGAACTCAAAGCCGTGTCCGTCCAGCAACTGCGCGAACATCACCTCGTAATCGCCCAACTCGTTCAGAACGATGTCGGGGGCGTGGCCGGTTTTCAGGATGCCGATTTTCATGGCGCTCTCTCGATTTGATCAAATTGGGGCGGTGTTGCTGCTTCAGGCTACACCGTTTCGAGATAGGTCTTCCAGTGGTCTTCTTTGGGGATGGGTGCCATATACGCCAGCTCCTGACGCTTGGTCATTACCAGATTGCGGATCAGGTCTGCATGAAAAATCTTGGCAATCATCGGATCTCTTTCGAAAATGTCGATGGCCGTGCCCCAGTCCGGGGCAAGCTGCGGCATCCGGACCTCGTAGGCATTGCCGTTGATGGGCGGTGGCGGGGTCATGCTCTCTTCGATCCCGGTGATGGCGGCACCAAGGATGGCGGCAAAGCTGAGGTAAGGGTTGATATCGCCGCCCGCAACGCGGTGTTCGATCCGGCGCGCCGAGGGGGGGCCACCGGGAATGCGGACCGCTGTGGTGCGGTTCTCATAGCCCCAGCCCGCGCCGGTCGGAGCATGGGCGCCGGGCACCAGCCTTGCATAACTATTGGCATGAGGGGCGAAAATCAGTGTTGAGGGTGGCATTGCTGCAAGACAGCCAGCCACAGCGGCCCGCAGAATATCCGTGCCCGCCGCGGTTCCGTCGTTGAAAACATTGGTGCCTTTCTCGTCCATCACCGAAAAATGCATATGCATGCCGTTGCCGGTGTCATCCTCAAAGGGCTTGGCCATGAACGTGGCAACATAGCCGTGTTGCCGCGCCAATCCCTTGATCAACGTTTTGAAAAGCCATGTGTCATCGGCGGCGCGCAGGGCGTTCTGATGGTGCAGGGTCAATTCGAACTGACCGACGCCAGCCTCGCTGACAGCGGTTTCGACTGGCAGGCCCATTTCCAAGCCAGCAACGTAAAGCGCGCTCAGAAATCCGTCGAAGGCATCCATCTGCCCGAGCGATAAAATGCCCGGAGCCTTCATCCGGCGGCCATTGCGCGGATCACGTACAGTTTTGAGTTCGTTGCCTTTTCCGTCGACCAATGTGAATTCCAGCTCAGTCGCGGCCTCGACATGCCAGCCGTAGGCGGCGTAGCGGCCGAGCACGCTTACCAAGGCGTGACGCGGGTCGCCTGCGAAGGGGGTGCCATCTTCATGGTGCATGACCATGGGCACAAGCCCCTGTGGCACCTCGAGCCATGGCAGGGGAACAGGGCCACGGTCGGTGGGATAAAGCACGCCATCGACATCTCCGGAGTCGAACACAAGCGGCGAGTTTTCGATATCCGCGCCGAAAATATCCAAGTTCAGCGAGGACAGTGGCATGCGCACGCTCCCGCTGCTGAGTTTGTCGGCATGGGCGGCAGGAAGCCGCTTGCCGCGCATCCGGCCATTCAGGTCGCAGGCAGCCACGCGGAAGGTCTGGAACTGTGTAAGGTCCATTTGAAGAAAGTCCTGATCGTGATTTGTAACAGCCTAGCCCGGCCTTGGGGGGCTTGCCAAGATAATTTGATCAAAAAACCCGCTGAATGATGGATGGTAAGCTCTGTAAGGTTTGTCAGGTGATTTTGTAAGCTCTTGGGAGCTATGTTGAGAGGTCCTCGGGTCAGGCCCGAGGATGACGGTTGGGGTGGGGGTGAGAGGTGCTCGGGTCAGGCCCGCGGATGACGGGGGATCAAGGGAGGCTCTGGTGCCAGCGGCTTTCGAGCTTTTCGATGGCGGTGATCCGCTCGGCGGTCTTGGGGTGGCTGAGCAGCCACGCGGGCATCTTGCCGCCTGCGCCGGTGGTCAGCGCCTCGAGTTTTTCGAAGAGCGATTTTTGCGGGCCGGTGCCGATACCGGCCTTGGTTAGCAGGGCGGCGGCATAGGCGTCGGCCTCATATTCGTCGCCGCGCGAGAGGCGGGCGGCGAGAAGGGTGGTGATGCCATTGGCGATCCAGACCCCGAGACCGGGCACGAAGCGCGACAGGATCATCGCGAGCGCCGTGCGCAGGGCGTTCTGTCCGGAGAAGTCGATCATCCGGCGGCGGGAATGGCCCAAGGCGACATGGCCTAGCTCATGGGCGATGACCGAGGCCATCTCTTCGGCGGTGACCTCATCGGTTTGAAACTTGCGATAAAAGCCGCGCGTGATGAAGATCCGCCCATCCGGGGCGGCCAGACCATTGACCGGGTCGATCTCGTAGATGTGCACGCGAACGCGGGGCAGGTCGAGGGCGCGGGCGAGGCGGTCTGTCATGGCCTTGAGCCTTGGATCAGCCAACTCGGTCGATTGCGCGTCAAGCTCGCGCGTCGTGCGCCAGACCGAGAAGCGGTACATCGCGAGGGCATAGAGCAGGGCAAGCAGGATTGGCGTGAATTTCAACATGGGTTGAATATGGGGCGGGGTGGGGCGGCTGGCAAGCGGCGTGTGGGGGGATTGGGTGAAGAGGACGTGTGAATTAGCCCCCGCGCGGAACAAGGCGCGGCACGCGCCGCCGCGCGGATCGCTGGGGCGTCCCGCGGCCTAGCGATTGTGAGAGGGAGCGCAATTCTGATGGGTCATACGGACTTTGCTGGCATAAAGTGGCAGCCACCGTCGTTGCTTCGCTAGTCCCCGGCCCAGCGACCGCGCGGCTCAGCATTTAGGGCGCAAGGCGCAGGCGAAAGCCATCCTTTCCCGGTGGACGCCGCTTGCCCCCTCGCATAAGTCTGGGGCCAATTGCCCAAGACCGGAGCGCGCGCCATGATCCCACAGGTCTATCTGATCCTCTTCCTTGCCATTTTGGCCGAAACCGCTGGCACCACGGCCCTGCAGGCAAGCCAGCAATTCACCCGGTTCTGGCCTTCGGTTCTGGTGGTGATTGCCTATGCGATCAGTTTCTATCTGCTGGCGCAGACACTCAAGGTGATGCCGGTGGGCGTGGTCTATGCGATCTGGTCGGGGCTGGGGATCGTGTTCATCGCCTGTATCGGCTATGTGATCTTTGGCCAGAAACTCGATCTGCCTGCCATCATCGGCACGGGCATGATCCTTGCGGGGATCGTTGTCATTCAGCTATTCTCGCGCACAGCACCGCATTGACCGCGCAGGCAGGGCGGCAAAGGGGCTGGTCAGCACCGCCCCTTGCCGTTATGGCACCGCCGCAAGACAAGACGAGGCCGCCCATGACTGAGACCATCACCGAGCGTTGCGAGGCCAAGGGGCTGCGCATGACCGATCAGCGCCGCACCATCGCGTCGGTGCTGGAAGGGTCAGACGATCATCCGGATGTCGAGGAACTCTATGCGCGCGCCTCGGGGCGTGATCCGCGGATTTCGATTGCCACGGTCTATCGCACCGTCAAGCTGTTCGAGGAGGCGGGCATTCTCGACAAGCTGGAATTTGGCGACGGGCGCGCGCGCTATGAAGATGCCGAGCGCGACCATCACGATCATCTGATCGACATGAATTCGGGCGAGGTGATCGAATTTGTCGATCCCGAGATCGAGGCGTTGCAAGAGAAGATCGCGGAAAAGCTGGGGTATCGCCTGATCGGGCATCGGCTCGAACTCTATGGCGTGCCGATCAAATCCAGTGAGTGAGTCTGGGCGCGCCCATGCGCGGGTGATGCGTCTGGCGATTGGCAGCGTCGTTGTCGGCCTCTTGGTGATGGCGCTCAAGGCCTTAGCCTGGGCGCTGACCGGGTCGCTCGCGCTCATGTCGGATGCGCTGGAAAGTGTCGTCAACCTTGCCACGGCGCTGGCGGTGATTGTGGCGCTCAAGGTGGCGCGGCGGCCTGCGGATGACAATCACCCCTTTGGGCATCACAAGGCAGAATTTTTCTCGGCGGTGCTCGAGGGGGTTTTGATCGTCATTGCGGCGCTCTTCATCCTGCGCGAGGCCTATGACGGGTTTCAGGCCCCGCGCGCGATGGAAGAACCGTTTCTCGGCATGGCGATCAACATGGCGGCGGGGGGGATCAATGCGCTCTGGGCGCTGATGCTCATTCGCAACGGGCGGCGCTATCGCTCGCCCGCGCTGGTGGCGGATGGCAAGCATCTGATGACCGATGTGGTGTCGTCGGTGGGCGTGCTGATCGGGGTGGGGCTGGCGCTGGCGACGGGCTGGCTCTGGCTTGATCCGGCGATGGCGGTGCTGGTGGCGTTCAACATCCTTTGGTCAGGCAGCATGGTGATCAAGGCGTCGCTGAGCGGGTTGATGGACGAGGCGGTCTCTGAGGTGGAGCTGGCTACGATCCGGCGGGTGATCGCGGCGGCAGCCAGCGACGATACCGCCCTCGAGGCGCATGATCTGCGCACGCGCCATGCCGGGCCTGTGACCTTCATCGAGTTTCATCTGGTGATGCCGGGGGAGACCACGGTCGAGGCGGCGCATGACCTCTGCGACCGGATCGAGGCGGCGCTGATGGCGGCGTTGCCCGGCGCGCGCGTGACGATCCATGTGGAGCCCGAGCACAAGGCGAAGCATAGCGGTCATGTCGTGCTGTCATAGCTCTGCCGCTTTTTTAGGCGGATGATCCGGGCTATCAGGGGCGCTCATGGTTGAGAAAGTCTGAGATGGAAAACCTGCGCGGCAGTATTCTGATGGTCCTCTCGATGGGCGGTTTCGCGCTGGAGGATATGTTCATCAAGCGGCTGGCCGATACCTTGCCGGTGGGCCAAATCATCCTGCTGATCGGGATCGGGGGGGCGTTGATTTTTGGCACGATCACGCGGGCGCAGGGCAGGCGGCTCTGGTCGCGGGATCTGGTGTCGCGGCCTGTGATCCTGCGCAATTTCGGGGAATTGCTGGGCACGCTCGGCTTTGTCATGGCGATTGCGCTGACGCCGCTCTCGTCGGCCTCGGCCATTTTGCAGGCGACACCGCTGGCGGTCACGCTGGGGGCCGCGCTTTTCTTGGGCGAGACGGTGGGTTGGCGGCGGTGGGCGGCGATCCTCGTGGGGTTCTGCGGCGTGCTGATGGTGATCCGGCCGGGGATGGCGGGATTTGAGCCGGCGTCGCTCTTTGCGGTCTTGGCGGTCTTTGGGCTGGCGGCGCGCGATCTGGCGACACGGCGGGTGCCGCGCACGATTTCGTCCATGCAGCTATCGACCTATGCCTTTGCCACGCTGGTGCCGACGGGGGTGATCCTCTTGGCGTTTCATGGCACGCCCGCGTGGCCCACGGCGGTGAACTGGCGTGATCTGGCGCTGGCGCTTTTGTGCGGGGTGTCGGCCTATTATGCCATCGTGGCCGCGATGCGGCTCGGTGATGTGGCGGTGATCACGCCGTTTAGGTATTCGCGGCTGGTGTTCGCGCTGATCATCGGGGTCACGCTCTTTGACGAGCGGCCCGATGTCTGGACGCTGGCGGGGGCGGGGATCATCATCGCCTCGGGGATCTATACGTTCTGGCGCGAGCGTCGGTTGGCGCGGCGGATGGCCTTGGCGTGAGGTTCAGCTTGCGGCGGCCGTCAAGTCGTCGATCACCTTGACCCACATCTCGGCGGGCTGGCAGCCGGGCACGGCATGTTGACCCCCGACGATGAACGTGGGCACGCCTGAAATTCCCATCTGGCGGAACTGTGCGTCGCGGGCGCGGATGTCCTCGCGGTCGGCTTCTGTTCCCAAGAGGCGCTGGATCATCGCCCCGTCAAGGCTGAGGCTGTCGGCGAGATCGGCCAGAACCTCTGCATCACCAATATCGCGGCCCTCGTTGAAATAGGCCTGAAAGAGCGCCATGGCCATGCGGTCCTGACAGCCCTCGATCCCGGCCCAATGCAGCAGGCGATGCGCGTCGAGCGTATTGGGCGTCCGCTGGATGGCGGCAAAATCAATGGTTAGACCGGCGGCCTCGGCGCGCTCCAGCACCGGGGCATAGGCGCGGATGGCGCCCTCTTTGCCGCCAAATTTTGTCTCCAGATAGGCGCGGCGGTCCATGCCTTCGGCGGGCATGTCGGGGTTGAGCTGGAACGGGTGCCATTCGATCTCGAATGGGTGATCGGGGCGCAGGGCCAAGGCCTGATCCAGCAGCGTCTTGCCGATATAGCACCAAGGGCAGATCGGGTCGGAGATGATATCAAGCTTGACCATGAAGGCCCTCATAAATCGGCCGCAGAGCGCGGCGCAGGATTTTACCATTGGCCCCGGTGGGAAGGGCCGCGATGTGGTGATAGGCGCGCGGGGCCTTGTAGCCCGCGAGCCGTGCCCGCGCGAAAGCATCAAGCGTGGCGGGATCGAGTGTCTCGGGGCCAGTATAGAAGGCCATGATCACGCGCGCATCCTCTTTCACCTCAATATCGGTGACAGCCACTGTGGTGATGCCGGGATAGGCGCTCAGCGCCGCCTCGACCTCCATCGGAGAGACGCGGTAGCCGCCCGCGTTCATCATGTCGTCGGCGCGGCCCAGATAGGTGATCTGGCCCTCGGCATCCATCATCCCCTGATCGCCGGTCAGGAACCAGTCGCCGGCGAATTTCTCTGCCGTGGCCTCGGGTGCGCCAAGATAGCCCAGCATGAGACCGGGATCGGAGCGGTGGACGGCGATGGTGCCCTCGGTGCCATGAGGCACGGGGATGTTGGTGCCGATGATCGCGACGCGGCGGCCTGTCTGGGGACGGCCTAGCGTGCCGGGGGCGGCGGGGTGAGCGGGGCTGCCGGAGATGAACGTCGAGCATTCGGACATGCCGTAGGCCTCATAGATCGGCGTCCCGGTGGCGTCCTGCCAGTGCTGGCGGATGGTGTCCGAGAGCTTTTCGCCCGCGGCCAGCCCGTGCCGCAGATGCGGCAGGGCAAGGGGCTGACCGGGTCGGACCAGCTTGCGATACACACCCGGTGCTGCGGCAAAGATGGTCGCGTCATGGCGTTTGAGCAGCGCGGGCAAGTGCTCGGGCGCTATACCCGGCGCGGGGATGAGCGCGGTCGCGCCCACAGTCCAAGGGTCCATCAGGCCGGTGCCAAGGGTGAAGGTCCAGTTGAAGGCGCCCGCATGGCAAAGGCGGTCGTCGCCGCGCAGCCCATACCAGCCGTCAAACATCATCTGCCGCGCCCAGATGGCGCGGTGGGCATGGACCACAGCGCGCGGAATGCCCGAGGTGCCGGAGGTATAGATGATATAGGCGGGGCGGTCTGGATCGCCCATGTCCCAATCGGCGGGCGGCAGATCGCGCATCGCCTCAAGGGCGCGTTCGTCGAGTGTGGGACTGTCTGTCTCGGGGCAGGCCACGCCTGCGGCACGCAGGATGAGGGCCGGTTGGGTGGTTGCGATGATCCCGGCCACCTCTGGTTCGGTCAATTGACTTGAGGTGGGAATGGGCACAAGGCCCACGGCGATAGCGCCCAGGTAGGCAATCGGAAATTCGACCGTATTGCCGAGCCGCATCAGCACCCGGTCGCCGGGTTTGAGGCCTGTGCGCAAGAGGCCGGTGCCGGTGCCGCGCACGGCGGCCAACAGGCGTCCATAGCTCCAGCGGTCGGCGGTGTTGAGACCGAGAACCGCCAGCGCGATCTTGTCGTGATGCGTTTCGGCCCGGCCCAGAACATGGGCCGCGAGGTTGAAGGGGCTGGGGCAGGGGGCGCTTGGCCCCTGATCGAATATGGCGCTCATGACTCTCGCTTAGGGGGCCTGCGCGGCGGTTGCAAGTGGCTCTGCGCTTGGCCTATAGCTTTGTGCAATGACGGATCAAGCCTTGTCCCCCCTGCTGCGCGTCACGCGCGAAACCGGCGCTGAAACTGGCGCCGAGCCGCTCGATCTGGGCGTGCGGGTGCGTGGACTACGCAAGGCGCGGGGCTGGACGTTGGAACAGGCGGCAAAGCAGGCGGGGCTGGCGCGCTCGACCCTGTCGAAGATCGAGAATGGTCAGATGTCGCCGACCTATGAGGCGCTCAAGAAGCTGGCTCAGGGGTTGGAAATCTCTGTTCCACAGCTCTTTACGCCGCCGTCGCGCGACCGGATCAACGGGCGCATGGCCGTGACGCGGGTGGGTGAGGGAACGCCCAAGGCCACGGCAACCTACGAACATGATCTCTTGGCCGATACGCTGAGCCAAAAACGCATGATGCCCTACCGCGCGCGCATCCGTGCCCGCGCGATGGAGGAATTCGGCGGTTGGGTGCGCCATGACGGCGAAGAGTTTCTCTATGTGCTGACCGGGGTGGTGCGGCTCTATACCGAGTTTTATGAGCCAATCGACATGCGTCGCGGCGACAGCGCCTATTACGACGCGACCATGGGGCACAATGTGATCTCGGTCAGTCCCGAGGATGCGACGATCCTGTGGGTGACATCGCTCGGTTGAGCCGGACCGTGTGGGAGTAAATGGCCCGGCCATGCTGGAGGCTTTGGCCGGGCCTTGCGCCCCGTGAGTGTGAGTTTGGCCGTTACTCGGCCGGGGCGGCAGGGGCTTGCTCCGCAGCAGAGCCGTCGATCACGCTTGCTGGGGCGGTTTCGGCATCGGGGTTCGTGCTGTCGCTCGTGGGGGAGGGGGACAGCATGCTGAAGGCGATCAAGCCGCCCATAAGGACCACGATGACCAGAAGGCCAACCAGCCCGCCGCGCGTCGAGGCGCCAGCATCATAGCCGGGAGGGCCGTATCGGTTGAGATCTCGGTTGGCTTGGCGTTGAATGTCGTCATTTGGGGTGTACATGGCGGTCTCCTTTCGCTCTGCCTGTAACTTTACCCCAGAGCGGTGCATCTGCCTGAGCCCTAAACGGACGGACGCGTTTTCGGGCGTCTTTCTGCCATTATCGAGTGAGTCGCAGGGCGGGTTCCCGCCGTCGGTCTATGACATCCGTCGAGAACGGGGAGTTTCGGCAAGGCTTTGCCGAAGTCAGCGCAGTTTGGGGATGCCGCCGGCATGGGTGCTTCGGTCCACGACGCCGGCGCGCAAGGACCGTCCGATGCGATGCGCCAGCGCCGACCATGCGGCGGCCTGATCGGGGGAGAGTTCGCGCAAGAGCACCGCATCGAAGAGGGCCAGCCAGGTCGAGAACATACCCGGCTGCACATTGCGGGCGTTGACATGCGCGGCCATCGGGCTGCCGTCATAGACGCGTTCATGCAGGATGGAATTGGCCCAGAAATCCGCCACCTTCGCCTCATGCGCGGGCCAGTCGGTGACATGCACCGCAAAGATCGGCCCAAGGCCGGGATGCGCGCGCACCGCTGCGTAGAATTCGGTCACGACCCGCTCGATCTCGGGGCGGGTGATGGGGAACCGTGGGGGCAGGGTGGTGCTCATGGCCTCTATGTGGCGCGGGATGTCGTGAGAGGCAATCCCCCGTTGTGACGCGGAGACCCGCCGCAATTGAAGCAGAAGGCGGGCGGCGAAACCGGGTTATCCGGTGCAGGGACAAGCATGAGCGCTAAACACAGGTGTCGCGGCGTTGCGCCTCAACTTGCCCGACTACAGCCGTTTGCCCAACGACGCGCAACCCTTTAGAGTGAAAGACGCTTGAACAGATGACACGTTCACGCGATCGTTTCGTCGGGGGATGAGCGTTTGAGAAACAGCAGGGTGGGTGCCGTCGGAAATGGGGATCAGATGCCCGCCTATTCGGAGTGGCAGGACGGCAAGAGGCAGATACTCTGGAAGGAGAGACAACCGGGGTTCATTAAGCCTTGCGTAAAATGAAGGAAATTCAGATGAAAGACACCGAATGAATGGGGACACAGTTGAATAAGCCAGCTCCCCTTGACCCCCAAGCCCTGCGCCGTATGCGGATCACCGCCGGAATTGATCCAGAGTCGTCTGGCATCGAATACGGCCCTTTGCACCGCACCATCATGTCGCGGTCGATGTGCAAGAATATCCGCTATGTGGATTTCAAATCGCGGGACGAACTTGTCACGGATTACATGAAAAATCCGAATGTCGATGTGTCCCTGATCCCCGAGATCGACATTGTGACGGGTGGAGCGCTTATTTCTGACTTCGTGCCGGATGACAGCCTCGATTTTGTGATCGCGTCGCATGTTCTGGAGCATGTGCCGGATTTCATCGGCTGGCTTGAAACCAACCTGCGCCTGTTACGGCAAGGTGGGCGCATCGCGCTGGCCTTTCCAGACCGGCGTTACTGCTTTGACATGGCCAAACAGCCAACCGGCTTTCACGAGGTGATCGCCGCCTATTTCGAGAAACGCACGCAGCCTAATTTTACGCAGATCTGCGACCACATTCTGAACAGTCGCACGGTCAACACCGCAGAAATCTGGGACGGCAGGCAGACCGTGAACAACGCACCCTCTGTGCGTACCGCGAGTGCAGCTTTGGCCATCCTCAAACAGCTTGTGGCCAAGACGGACTACCATGATGTGCACTGTTGGAAGTTCTCGGATCAGGAATTCATCGACATTCTGACCCGGATCAAGGCCGAGTTGCATCTGCCGTTTGAGGTTCTGTCGCTGTTTCCAACCAGACGCAACACGCTGGAGTTCTTTGCGGTTCTGGTCAAGGTCTGACAGGAGCCAGCGAAATGCGAGCGGTGGTTGGCCTCACCTGTGGCCCCACAGGCTGCGGTTCGAGGCACTCTTGCCTTGTCGTGAGGGGGGAGCGAAAACTTGAAAAGGTTTTGGGGCGCTTTCTTTTCAAGAAAGCGGGCCACCGCCCTCTGGACGCTTGGCAGGTGCGCGCCTATAAGGCGGGCCATGATGAGACGCAGAGCGATCATTATTCGAATTACATGCCCGGCGCTCTGAGACAATCGAGCTGCCGGGACAAGGCGTACGAGCAATCGCGCCGCTGCACCCCCCAATTTCCAGACCAGTGACAAGGACGCAAACCATGTGCGCCGACACGACACAGACGCCGGATTATAAAGATACGTTGAACCTGCCCGAGACCGATTTCCCGATGCGCGCGGGATTGCCTGCGCGCGAGCCTGAGTGGCTGGCCCGTTGGGCGCGGATCGGGGTGTATGAGAAGCTGCGGGAGAACGCGGCGGGGCGTGTTCCCTTTACGCTGCATGATGGCCCCCCTTATGCCAACGGGCATCTGCATATCGGGCATGCGCTCAACAAGATTCTCAAGGATATGGTGGTGCGGTCCCAACAGATGATGGGCCGCGATGCGCGCTATATCCCCGGCTGGGATTGCCACGGTCTGCCGATCGAGTGGAAGATCGAAGAGCAGTATCGCGCCAAGGGGCTGGATAAGGACAAGGTGGATGTGGTCGATTTCCGTCAGGAATGCCGCAAGTTCGCCGAGGGCTGGATTGATATCCAGCGCGAGGAATTCAAGCGGCTGGGGATCACCGGCTGTTGGGATCGCCCGTATCTGACGATGGATTTCCGCGCCGAGCGGATCATCGCGGAGGAATTCCAGAAGTTCCTGATGACCGGCGTGCTCTATCAGGGGTCAAAGCCGGTGATGTGGTCACCGGTAGAGAAAACCGCGCTGGCTGAGGCGGAGGTGGAGTATCACGACAAGGAAAGCTTTACGGTTTGGGTGAAGTTTGCCGTGACCAAGGGCCACGGCAACCCCGGTCTTGAACCGGGGTCTCGTGAAACCGGGACAGAGGTCCCGGGGCAAGCCCGGGACGGGCTTGAGAATACTTCTGTCGTCATCTGGACCACAACCCCCTGGACCATGCCCAGCAACAAGGCTGTGGTTTATGGCGAGGGCATTTCCTATGGGCTCTATGAGGTGACCGCGACGCCGGGTGAGTGTTGGGCTTCTGTGGGGGAGAAATTCATCCTTGCCGATACCCGTGCCGAGGATGTGATGACGCGCGCGCGGCTGGAGGCGTCGATGTATCGCCGGGTTCGTGATGTGCCGACGGAGGAATTGGCGGGCCTCAGTCTTGAGCATCCGCTGAAAGGCGCCGAAGGCGGGAATGGCGAATGGGATGATCTGCGCGATTTCCGGGCCGCTGATTTCGTGAGTGACGAGGAAGGCACTGGGTTTGTCCATTGCGCGCCGTCGCACGGGATGGAGGAATTCGAGCTTTACCGTGATCTGGGGATGCTCGAGCAGGTGATCACCTATAACGTGCTGGAAGATGGCTCTTTCCGGCCTGATCTGCCGTTTTTCGGCGGCACGTTCATCCTTGATCGCAAGGGCAAGGAGGGCAATGCCAACAAGGCGGTGATTGATAAATTGGCCGAGGTGGGCGGTTTGCTCGCGCGGGGCAAGATCAAGCATTCCTATCCGCATAGCTGGCGCTCCAAGGCACCGGTGATCTATCGCAACACGCCGCAGTGGTTTGCGGCGATTGACCGCGCGGTGGGTGACGGACAGGACGACTATGGCACCACCATTCGCGAGCGCGCGCTGCGCTCGATTGACGAGTTGGTGACATGGACGCCCAAGACCGGGCGCAACCGGCTCTATTCGATGATCGAGGCGCGGCCCGATTGGGTGCTGAGCCGTCAACGCGCCTGGGGCGTGCCGCTGACGTGTTTTGTGAAGAACGGCGCGCAACCCACGGATTCGGATTACCTTTTGCGAAATGCCGAAGTCAACGCGCGTATCCTTGCAGCCTTTGAGGAAGAGGGCGCGGATGCGTGGTACAAGGAGGGCGCGAAAGAGCGGTTCCTGTCGGGCATCGTGAACCCGGACGAGTGGCGCAAGGTCGATGACATTCTCGATGTGTGGTTTGATAGCGGCTCGACCCATGCCTTTGTGCTGCGCGACCGTGCGGATGGGTCTGAGGATGGCTTGGCCGATCTTTACCTTGAGGGCACCGATCAGCATCGCGGCTGGTTCCATTCCTCGATGCTGCAAGCCTGCGGCACGCGCGGGCGCGCGCCCTATCGGGGGGTGCTCACGCATGGCTTTACCCTTGATGAAAAGGGCAACAAGATGTCCAAATCCTTGGGCAACACCGTGGCCCCCGAGGAAGTGGTCAAGCAATATGGCGCGGATATTCTGCGGCTCTGGGTGGCGCAGGCGGATTATACCGCTGACCTGCGGATCGGGCCGGAAATCCTCAAGGGTGTGGCCGATGGCTATCGCCGCTTGCGCAATACGTTGCGGTTCATGCTGGGGGCGCTGGCCCCGTTCACCGAGGCGGATCGGGTGGACCCGGCAGAGATGCCCGAGTTGGAACGCTGGGTGCTGCACCGTCTGGCAGAGCTGGATCACAAGGTGAAGAAAGGCTATGAAACCTATGATTTCCAAGGGGTTTTCCAGCAGATTTTCAACTTCTGCACGCTCGATCTGAGTGCCTTCTATTTCGATATTCGCAAGGACGCGCTCTATTGTGATGGCGATACCGCGCGGCGGCGGGCGGCGCGCACGGTGCTCGA
This sequence comes from Roseovarius sp. MBR-51, assembly GCF_053628575.1. Classification (NCBI taxonomy): domain Bacteria; kingdom Pseudomonadati; phylum Pseudomonadota; class Alphaproteobacteria; order Rhodobacterales; family Roseobacteraceae; genus Roseovarius; species Roseovarius sp. MBR-51. The sequence continues at coordinate 72,478 of NZ_JBRJGQ010000003.1, read as the reverse complement.
TCTGCTGTTTCACCGGCTGACAACATGGCTGGCCCCGGTGCTGGTCTTCACCATGGAGGAAGTGTGGTTGTCGCGCTTTCCCGGCGAGGACAGCTCGATTCACCTCACGGACATTCCCGACACGCCCGCTGATTGGCTCAATGAACCCTTGGCGGCGAAATGGGCGATGGTGCGGCAGGCGCGGCGCGTGGTCACGGCGGCGCTAGAGGTGCAGCGCACCGACAAGGTGATTGGTGCAAGTCTGGAAGCGGCGCCGGTGGTGCATATCCGCGATGCCGAGATGCTGAAGGCGCTGAAATCGGTCGATTTTGCGGATATCTGCATCACCTCGGATCTGGTGTTGACCGGCGATCCGCGCCCTGATGAGGCGTTCCGTTTGCCCGAGGTTGACACCGTTGGCGTGGTCTTTGAGCGGGCGGAGGGCGAGAAATGCCAACGCTGCTGGAAGATCCTGCCGGATGTGGGCCAGCACAAGCATCCGGGCACCTGTGGGCGCTGTGACGCGGCCCTGGGATAAGCGCTTCGTATACTCCCCGTCCCGGGCTTGACCCGGGACCTCTTGCCTTGCGGGTAAGAGGCCCCGGCGCGGGGGCCGGGGCGGGGGAAGGGTGGGGCGGCGGTCTTTATGCTTCGCGTCCCGGGCTTGGCCCGGGACCTCTTGCCTTCCCGATAAGAGGCCCCGGCGCGGGGGCCGGGGCGGCGGTTCCTATTTTGCACGTTCAGGTCTTGACACGGGACCTCGCGTCTCAAGCGAAGAGGCCCCGGTCGAGCCCGGGGCGGGGTTTGGCGCTTAGAGCGCCCCGGCGATCTGGCGTAGCACGGCGATGTTGCCATGCTTGACGCCCGGTTCGCGAAAGGCGCGGTCGGCGGAGGTGGCGACAATCACCACATCGCGGGCGCGGTCGATATAGATATATTGGCCGTAAATGCCGTGGCCAAAGAATTCGCCCGGTTGCGCATCGGCCGGCATCCACCATTGAAAGCCATATTGCAGATCACCCGGTCCTGTGGGGGCGGTGGGCGTGGTTGCGGCGCGCATCCAATCCTCTGGCACCACCTGTTGCCCGTTGTAACGGCCCAGATTTGCCGCCATCAGGCCAAAGCGGGCATAATCCCGCGTGGTCACGTTGAGACCGCCAAGCGCAAAGGCCACGCGCTCTCCATCGCTGAGGTAATAGGGTTCCGCCTCGAACCCGAGCGGTTGAATGATCTTTTCCGACAGGAGGTCTGGCAGGCTGCGGCCGGTGGCACCGCGCAGCACCATGGCGAGGATATGCGTGTCGATCGAGACATATTTCCAGCGTTTGCCGGGGGCGGCGTCCTGCACCGTGAGGCCTGCGGCAAAGCCATCCATCGTGCCGCCAAGCGCCAGAACCCGACCCATGCGGTTGATGTCTGAGTCGTAGTCGAGATAATCCTCATTGAAGGCCACGCCGCTCATCATCAAGAGCACGTTGCGGATCGTGGCACCGTCATAGGCGCTGCCCGCGAGGCCGGGGGCGTAGCGTGTCACCGGATCATCGAGCGAGGCAATATGCCCTTCGTCCATGACCACGCCGAAGAGGGCTGAGAGAAAGCTCTTGGCGACGGACCAGCTGATGCGGCGGTCCTCGGGGCCTGTGCCCTGGTGATAGCTCTCATGCACCACAGCGCCCCGGTGCAGCACCATGAGCGAGGTCACGGTGCGGGCGGTGATCCAGTCGGTTGCGGCCTCGGGCAGGGTCATGGCCGGGCCTGAGGGCAGGGGCGAGATGGGGCCGGTCCCACGCGACACCGGCACATGCAGAAAGGCACGGTCCATGTTCGAGAAATTATAAACGATGCGCTCCGCGTCAAACAGGCCGTTGACCGCCCAGAGGCGCGCGATCTGGTCGCGTTTCCAGAGGCCAACCGCTGCTGTCGCAAGGGCCAGGACCACCACGATACGCACTAGCCATTTCAATCCGCGCCGCATCCCATACCCCCACTCTTACCTTTGGCCTGCACCACAGCACTGGACCCCTGTCAGATCAAGTCTGACGTTGGGGCCATGGTGCGTCAGCGGAACCGGTCGACCAGTTTTTGAAGGGCTGAGCGCGTCTCGTCCGGCGTCTCTTCTGCGGGTTTGGGCGGCCTTTCGGTCTGCATGCTCTCGGGGCGGGCGGGTTTGGGCGCGGGGGGCGTCATCGCCTGTGCCACGGCGTTCTGAAAGCGGTCGGGCTTGCCCAAGGCCAGCCACGGCGCACCTTTGGCGATGCCGCGCAGCAGATCATCAAGCCAGTCGGCCTCGGATTTCGCGAAATCCTGCAAGACATATTGCGCCACGCGATCCTTGTGTCCGGGATGGCCGATGCCAAGGCGCACGCGGCCATAAGCCTCGCCGATGTGCTGATGGATCGAGCGCAAGCCGTTGTGGCCCGCATGGCCGCCACCCGTCTTGCAGCGCAGCTTGCCGGGGGCGAGGTCCAATTCGTCGTGAAAGACGGTGACATCGGCGGGGGTCAGTTTGTAGAAGCGCAGCGCCTCGCCCACAGATTGCCCGCTGAGGTTCATAAAGGTCATGGGTTTGAGCAAGATGACCTTGTCGTCGCCCAACTCCCCCTCAGAGACCATGCCCTGAAACTTGGACCGCCATGGGCCAAAGCCATGATCCGCCGCAATCCGATCGACTGCCATGAAGCCGATATTGTGTCGATTATTCTCATATTTTGCGCCCGGATTGCCGAGACCCACAAAGAGCTGCATTGCCGATGCCCCTATCTTGGTTGAGGATGGTCTAGGGCCTTGGGGCCGCGGAATCAACGGGGGCAGGGCGCCGGATGGCCGAATACGAGGTGGAGGGGCTAAATCTGTCGGTGCCCGACAGCATCCTGAATGACCGGATCGCGGCCAAGCTGGCCTCGGGTGGCTATGAGGCCGATGAGGCGCGGGCGGCCGCCATGCGGCTGCGACCGGGGCAACGGGTGCTGGAACTGGGGGCGGGGATCGGATACATCGCTTCGATTTGCGCCCGTATCACCGGGCCGCAGAATGTGACGAGCGTCGAGGCCAATCCCGGCATGTTGCCGGTGATCCGGGCCAATCTGGAGCGCAACGGATTTGGGGCGGTGACTCTCCTGCATGGTGCGGTGGGTGGCATGGCGGGCGAGACCGCGCCCTTGGCCTTTGACGCGGCTCAGAGTTTCTGGGCGGCGCGGATCGCGGATGAGACCACCGCGCTCGACCGCATGGTCGAGGTGCCATATCTGGGGCTGAACGATCTGATGGCGCGGGCGCGTCCGCATGTGGTGATCATGGATATCGAGGGGGCGGAGCAGCATCTTTTCGATCACCCCTGGCCTGAGCATGTGCGCAGCGTGATGATGGAACTGCATCCGACGCGCTATCCTGACACCGTCATTAAACGGATCGTTGATTGCATGTCGGTCTCGGGCCTGACCTATGATCCTGGCCCGTCGCGCGGGCGCATCCTGTGCTTTCGCCGGGTACGCGAACGGTGATAGAAAAAACGCGACCCCCGATTGGAGGCCGCGCTCTTTGGGGTGGGCGTGGGAGGTGAGGATTATTCCTCGTCGCCCTCGTCCTCTTCTTCTTCCTCGCCCTGCGAGCGCAGCGCCGAGGGGGCCGAGATGTTGCAGATCACAAAATCGCGGTCCTTGATCACCGGCTCACTGCCTTCTGGCAGATCAATCATCGAAATCGTTACCACGTCGCCGATCTTGGAGATCTTGGACAGGTCCACGGTCAGGTGATCGGGGATGTCGCCCGCAGTCACGGTCAGCTCGACCTCGTTGCGCACGACGGTCAGAACGCCGCCTTTGCGCAGGGCCGGGCAATTCTCGTGGTTGATGAAGTCAACGTGAATGAACAGGTTGATCCGGGTGGTGCGACGCAGGCGCATAAGGTCGACATGAGTCGGAAGATCCTTGACCACATCGCGCTGAACGTCACGGCAGATCACGCGCACATCGTCGTGGCCCTCGACCTGAAGATTGAACAGGGTCGATTTGAAACGGCCCTTCTTCAGGCGCTTGAGCAGCGCGTTGAACGGAATGTTGATCGGCAGCGGCTCTTTGTCGCCACCGAATACGATACCCGGAACCATGCCCTCACGACGAGCTGCGCGAGCGGCGCCCTTGCCTGTCCCCGCACGTTCCTGGGCCTGAAGATCAGGAATTTCTCCAGCCATTTGATTTCTCCATTGGTTAGGGCGGGGCTCCTCCAAGGCTGTAGACCCCGCATGAAGCTGCGCCAATAGCCGGGTTTTGCCGGTTTGAAAAGCGGAATCTTGTTGCCCGGCTGAGGCGCGTGGCCTATCCGTCGGTCCCGTGACGCAAGAGGAGCCCGACCGAAATGCCACGCCGCGTTTTCCTGCATGTTGGCATGCCCAAATGCGCGACCTCCACTATACAGGCCGCTTTGGTGCAACAGCAAGACCGTCTGCGGCATCTTGGCATCGCCTATGACATGCCCAAGGTCCAGTCGGCGCAGGGGCAGGGCAATGCGGCAGATCTGGCCATTGCGGCCTATCGGGAAAGATCACAGGTTGTCGCGGAGGCGCTGGATTTCTTCACGCGCGGTGACGGGGATGTGGTGCTGAGCGCCGAAAGCCTGTCGGGTCTCTATAAATCTGCGGTGGCCATCAAGCTGGTGGAGGCGCTGCGTGCGCGGGGATTTGAGGTCACTGTGCTTGCGGTCTTGCGCCGGCAGGATCACTGGCTCGAATCCGATTTCAAACAGCATGTCAAAGGCGGTCAGAAATGGAGCGGCAGCATCGCGGAGTTGCTGGAAAAGCGCACGCAGCAAGATGTGCTGAACTATGCGCTCTTCACGCTCTACTGGGGGAAATATGTCGGCCGGGATAGGGTGTTCAGCACCGTGATCCTGCCGGGCAGTGATCGGCGGTATCCGGTCAATTTCGTGCTGGAGCAGATCGGTGCTTCCAGCCTGTGCTACGGCGATGACGCGGCGGTACCGATGGCGAATGTCAGCCCGCCCACGGGTCTGATCGAGCCTGCGCGCCTGCTCAAGCGCGAGATGCAGGCGGCTGGGTGTTCTTTGGCGCAGATGGATGTGGCGCTGGATCAGTTCTTTGCCGAAGCGCCGGGTGTGGTCGAGGTGCCAAAGCGGCGGTTTTTGATGCCTTTCACGGACCGTCAGCAGCTCGTTGAGCGGTGGAAGGGGAGCAATCGCGATCTGGAGCGGCGGGCGGGGCACCATCTGGCGTTCGATGTTGAGGTGGCTCACGATCCGGCGTCCGAGATACCGCTGGAGGACGAGGCGCGCGCCATTCTGGCCGCGTGGAAGGCCGCAAGGGGGCCAGCACCCACACCAGTGGTGCAGGCGCGGCGCGGGTTGTTGCGGCGGTTCTTGGGGCGGTAAGGCGCCTCAGTCCATCCAGCGGCCGGTGAAATCCTCGGGCACCATCAGGATGTCGCGGTCGAGCGTCTTGACGTCGCGGCGGCCGCAGAGGCCCATGCTGCTGTCGAGTTCCTTGTGGATCACCTCTAGCGCGCGGGTGACGCCTGCTTCGCCCATGGCACCCAGACCGTAGACAAAGGCGCGCCCGATATAGGTGCCCTTGGCCCCCATCGCCAAAGCCTTGAGCACGTCTTGGCCCGAGCGGATGCCGCTGTCGAGATGCACCTCGATCTTGTCGCCCACCGCATCCACGATGGCGGGCAGGGCGCGGATGGCCGAGAGTGCGCCGTCGAGTTGCCGTCCACCGTGGTTTGACACGATGATGGCATCGGCCCCGACATTGAGCGCCTCACGCGCGTCGCGCGGGTCCATGATGCCCTTGATGATCAGCGGGCCATCCCACATCTCGCGGAACCGGCGGATGCGGTCCCAATCGAGCGCCTGATCAAAGGCCTCGGAGGTCCATGTGCTGAGCGAGGAGGGATCGGTGACGCCCTTGGCATGGCCCACGATATTGCCGAAGAACCGCCGCTTGGTGCCCAGCATGCCAAGGCCCCATTGCACCTTGGTCATCATGTTGGCGACGCTCTTGGGCGTCAGTTTGGGCGGGGCGGAGAGGCCGTTTTTCAGGTCCTTGTGGCGTTGTCCCAGCATTTGCAGATCAACGGTGATCATCGCCGCCGAACATTTGGCATCGCGCGCCCGGTCAAAGAGGCGCTGCATGAAATCGTCATCTTTGAGGGTATAGACCTGCATCCAGAACGGTTTGGTGGTGTTCTCGGCCACATCCTCGATCGAGCAGATCGACATGGTGGAGAGGGTGAAGGGCACGCCGAATTTCTCGGCGGCGCGGGCGGCTTTGATCTCGCCATCCGCGTGTTGCATCCCGGTGAGACCGACGGGGGCGAGGCCCACGGGCATAGCCACATCCTGCCCGATCATCTTGGTCGCGGTGCTGCGCCCCGTCATGTCGATGGCGACACGCTGGCGCAGGTAGATCTTGTCAAAGTCGGTGGTGTTCTCGCGGAAGGTCTGTTCTGTCCAACTGCCGGATTCGGCGTAGTCGTAGAACATCTTGGGGACGCGGCGGCGGTAGATCTGTTTGAGATCGGCGATATTTGTGATCACGGGCATGGCGTCCTCCGGAATTGGTCAAGTTCGTTTACCAACGGAAGGGCTGTCGCGCAATCACCCCTGTTACCGCATCTGAGGGGTTTGTGCGGGAATCTGGCGCACCGACCAGCCCCAGAACCGCACGAGCATGAACACCCCCGCCAGCGCCAGCCCGGCTGCGAGGCCGAGCCAGATACCCGGTCCGCCAAATCCAAGCGTGAATCCCAGAAGGTAGCTGACCGGCACGCCCACCACCCAATAGCTGAGTGCCGCAATGACCATCGGCACGCGGGTATCCTGCACCCCGCGCAAGAGGCCCAGCGCCTGCACTTGGGCGGCATCGACCAGTTGAAAGAGCGCGGCGGCAGCAAGGAGTTGCCGCCCGATGGCGATCACCTGCGCCCGGTCGGGATCGTCGGGCGCGAGAAAGAGGCCCACCAGCGGGTCAGGCAGGAGCAGGAGCAGCGCCATTGTCGCCAGCGCCACAGCGGCGGAGAGGCCGAGGACCACGCGCGCACCGTCGCGCAGCCCCGCGCCATCGCCGCGCCCATGCGCCTGACCGGCGCGTACGGTGGCGACGTTGGACAGCCCGAGGTGGATCATGAAGATCACCGAGGTGATCTGGAGGGCGATGCCATGGGCGGCCAAAGGCAGCGTGCCCAGCCAGCCCATCATGATCGAGGCAGAGGCGAAGAGGCCGACCTCCGCCAGATTGGTGAGGCCGATGGGCCAGCCCAACCGAAAGACGCGGCCCAGCGCCTCGGGGTCGGGACGCCAGAAGCGTTGAAAGAGCGCGTGGTCGGGGGCGGAGCGGTGGACATAGACGCCAAGCACCACAAAAGAGGCTGTATTGACCCCGAGCGAGGCGATGGCCGCCCCTTGCACGCCAAGTTCGGGAAAGCCGAAATGCCCGAAAATGAGCAGATAGTTGACGCAGGCATTGAGCGCCACAGCACCCAGCGTGATCCAGAGCACCACGGCCGTGCGCTCCAGCGCCGCAAGATAGGATTTGAGCACCATCACCATGAGCGCGGGCAGGATGCCGAGCCCGGCGATTTCGAGGTAATCGGCGGCGAGCGCAGCGGTGGCGGGCTCTTGGCCCATGCGGTCGAAGAGCGCGCCGGAGCCCAGCATCAGGGGCAGGGTTGCCAGCCCAAACAGGATCGAGGCCCAGAGGCCCATGCGCGTGACGCGGCGCACTTGGGTAATCGCGCCCGAGGCTTGGGCCGAGGCCACCATCGGCATCACCGCCCAGGCAAAGCCCGAACCCATGATGAAGAGGACAAAGAACATGGTGCCGCCCAGCACTTCGGCGGCCAGCGCCTCGACCGAATACCAGCCCAGCATGAGCGCATCGGTGAAGGTGATGGCGAACTGCGCCACATGGCTGCCGATGAGCGGCAGGCCAAGACCCAGCACCGCGCGGGCATGCTGGCGATATGTGAGGCGAGGTTGCATGGATCTGGCGTTAGACGTGCGCCGAAGTTTGCGCAACCCTCGTCAGAGCGTGCCCAGCATCAGATGCGTCGAGAGTGCCGCAATGAGCACGCCTGCTGCAATCTCGAAGAGGGGCAGGGCGCGGGCGGTGCCGCCGGTGGTGGCCAGCCGCGCCAGTGCCCCTTCGCGCAAGGTGACAGAGGCGATGGCCACGGCGAGGGTGACGCTGGCGGTGCCAAGGCCCATGGCAAAGGCGCCCATGATGCCCGCCAGATCAAGCCCCATGCGCCATGTGAGGATCAGGAGGAACAGCGCACCGGTGCAGGGGCGGATCGCCACAGCCCCAATCAGGGCAGCGGCGTCTCGCCAGCCGGTGACAGCCTCGGCCTCGGCCAAGGTCGGCCCGTGTTTATGCCCGCAAGAGGCGCAGGGGGCGTCATGGTCGTGATGATGATCGTGATGATGATGGTCGTGGGTGGCGCGGGTTTTGCGCCAGCGACGCAGGCCGCGAAAGGCCAGCCAGAGACCCACGAGGGCGATGGCCGCGAAGCTGGCGGGGGCCATGATGTGTTCGGCCAGATCGGTCATGTGTTGGCGGGTGAGATCGAAGAGGAAGACGCCGGCATAGACCAGCAGCACCGCCGCCGCGGCCTGCGCAAGACTGGAGGCCAGCGCCAAGAGCGACAGCCGGAATGCGCTGACGCGCGCGGCCATGCCGTAGCCACCGATCAGGATCTTGCCATGGCCCGGCCCTGCCGCGTGAAAGAACCCATAGGCAAAGCAGAGGCCCAGCAACCCGGCCAGCGCCCCCGGTTCGCCCGCGCTCAAGCTGCGCAAGAGGCGCGCCATCGCCTGTTGCGTTTCGGCCTGTCCGGTGCGCGCCCAGTCAGAGACTTGCGCGGCCCCGCCAAAGCCCCAGAGCCAGATCACAAGGGCGGCAAGGGCCAGCGCGGCGAGGCTCAGGACGGGGCGGCGCATGTGACCGAAAGGCTCTCGGAGAAAAGATTGCCGATTTCGACGCCGGTATATTGCTCTTCGGCGGTCATGTCGCCGAGCATCTCGCGGAACTGTTCCTGGCTCTCGTCAAGGTCCGGCTTGGTGATCGTATAGACGCAACCCTTTGGTAGGGTGATCGGCCCCGCAAGGCTATGGGCCACGTAATAGGTGGGATCATAGGCCTCGATGCGCAGACCATCGGCTTTGACAGGGCCAAAGGTGCGGGTATGGGTGGCAATGATGCGGCCATTCGTGAGGGCAATGTCGGTTGGGACGGGGTGATCCAAGGCAATCTTGGTCTCGCCCTGATACATATAGAGATCCCCCTCGAACCCCTCTGGCCATTCGACCAAATCAAAGCCCTTGAGCTTTGCCAATTCCGCCTCGGTCAGGGTGCCGTCGCCATCGGGGTCAAGGCCCATGTCGGTGAGGATCAGAAGAGAAAAGAAATCGTCATAGCTCCATGTCACTTCGACCTCGGTCAAGCGCCCCGCAGCATCGGCGGTAAAGTGCAGGGCGACATCGACAAAGACATGCGGATGCGCGCCCACGGGGGCTGTAGGCAGGCAGAGGGCTGCGGCGAGGGCCAAGGGGCGGAGCGCTGTCATGCCGCCAGATTTAGGCGCAGCGCGCGCCTGCTGCAAGGCGCGTTTGCTGCGGCCAAGCGGCTCCGCGCGAAAGCGCGCTCAGGCCTTTATCACCAAGGATTGCCCGCTGGTCAGGGACATGACGTTTTCGGGCTTGTCGGCGAAAAACTCGTCAATCGCCTTTTTTGCGCCGGGGCAGTCGCCAGAGCCGTAATCGTCGCAGAGGATGACACCGCCCGATTTGACCCGCGGATAGAAGAATTCGACCGAGGCCAGGGTCGGCTCATAGAGGTCCACATCGACATGGACGAGCGAGAATTCCTGATCCGCGACATCGTTGAAACGGTCGGGAATCCAGCCCTTGTGCAGGTCCACGCGGTCGCCAAAGGCGCTGAGGTTCTGGCGCACGATGTCTTGGGGGACAGCCAGATCGCCCTTGGACCATTCCGATTTGCCGCCCGATTGCACATCGGCGTCGCTGGGCTCTGACAGGCCTTGGAACGAGTCGAAGATATGCAGGCGCTTGGTGCTCTGCATGCCCGCGCCGGTCAGCAAAAAGAGCGAGGATTTGCCATAGCGCACGCCGCATTCGGCGAAATTGCCCTCGATCCCGCGCACCATGCGGGCGGAGGTCAGCAGCGTGAAGCAGCGGTCATAGGGGCTGCCCTCGATGCCGCGCGCCTCAGCCATATCGCGGGCGGCGATGAATTCGGGATCGGTCAGCCAGATCAGATGCGGTTTGTAGACCTCGTAGCGCTGCCGCGCGGCCAGACGCTTGGCCAGCTTGTAGTAGCTGCGCCGGTATTTTTCGCGCCCCAGAAGAAGCCCGCCGAGAGAGTCGAGTGCTTTGATGATCACGGTTTGCCCCTTGTCTGACGCCGCAGGCGGACCTGATGGCCACGCCTGCGGGTTCTTGGCCCAGACCGGGGCGCCGCGTCAAGAGCGCGTGCGCAGGCCTTAGCGTGCCTTGCGATCCTCGGGATGCAGGGATTTGCCCAAGATGTGATCGCTCTTGTGCAGCACATGCTGCGCAGTCGAGACGATCAGCGGATCGGGGGCATCGGCGATGTGGCGATCCTTGCCGGGGTAGTCGAGCGAATTCAGGAAGTGCCGCATGCAATTCAGGCGGGCGCGTTTCTTGTCATTCGACTTTATCACGGTCCACGGCGCATCGGCGGTGTCGGTGTAAAAGAACATCGCCTCTTTCGCCTCGGTGTAATCCTCCCATTTATCAAGGCTGGCCTTGTCGATGGGGCTGAGTTTCCATTGCTTGAGCGGGTCGGTTTCACGGCTGGCAAAGCGGGCGCGCTGTTCGCCTTGGGTCACGGAAAACCAGTATTTGTAGAGCCGGATGCCTGAACGCACCAGCATACGCTCCAATTCGGGCGTCTCGCGCATGAATTCGAGGTATTCATGCGGCTGGCAAAAGCCCATCACCCGCTCGACCCCGGCGCGGTTATACCACGAGCGGTCATAGAGCACCATTTCGCCCGAGGTGGGCAGGTGTTGGACATAGCGTTGAAAATACCACTGGCCGCGTTCCTGATCGGTGGGCTTGTTGAGGGCCACGACCCGCGCGCTGCGGGGGTTGAGATGCTCGGTAAAGCGTTTGATCGTGCCGCCCTTGCCCGCTGCATCGCGCCCTTCGAAGATGAGCACGAATTTTGCCCGGTTTCTTGCGCCCAAAGCTGCACCTTGAGCATTTCGGCCTGAAGATGCGCCTTTTGCGTCTCATAGCTGCGGCGGCCCATGGGCGTTTCATAGGGGTAATCGCCGATTTCGAAGGCGTGGCGCAGGGAGTTGGGATCGGTCTCGGAGGGTGCTGCGGCGGGCTGGGCCTGATCCGGCGCCGGAGCGATGGCTGCGGCCCCGGCATCAGGCTGCGCGGCGGGGATGGCCGGAGTTTCGGGCGTGGGCAGGGGGGAGAGAGGGGATTCGCTCATACGACACTCCGGACTGGTCTATTGATCACTCCGGGAATGATATTTGAACTTTTTGTGACAGACTTTGAGCGAGGTCAAATTTCGTGAGAAATGCGGGTCTGCTCTCTTGCCTTGGGTCAGACCCCTGCGGCGCGGGCGTAGGCCACGAGGGCTGCGGTCGATCCGTCGCGCGTGAGGGTGGTGTCGCCGGTCAGCATGGCATCGACATCGACCGCCAGCACCTTGCCCAGTTCCACCCCCCATTGATCAAAGGAGTTGATCCCGAGGATCACGCCTTCGACGAATACGCGATGTTCATAGAGGGCGATGATCTGGCCCAGACGGCGCGGGGTCAGACGGTCGTAGATCAGCGTGGTCGACGGACGGTTGCCGGGAAAGACCCGGTGAGCGGCCTGCCGCTCAAGCTCTGCGCCGGTGTAGCCTGCGTCGCGCATCAGCGCGCGCGCCTCCTCCAGCGAGCGGCCGCGCAACAGCGCCTTGGATTGCGCGAGGCAATTGGCCACCAGCAGGCGGTGATGATGCGCAAGCTCTGGCTCATGCCCGGTTGCCGCCACGAGGAATTCGCACGGGATCACGGCGGTGCCCTGATGGATCAGTTGGTAAAAGGCGTGTTGGCCGTTGGTCCCCGGTTCGCCCCAGACCACGGGGCCGGACGGACGCTCCAGCCGGTCACCGGACATGCTCACGCGCTTGCCGTTGCTCTCCATCTCCAACTGTTGCAGATAGGCGGGCAGGCGGGCCAGACGCTGATCGTAGGGCAGGACCGCGCGGGTGCCATAGCCCATCCCCTGATGGTGCCAGAGACCGATGAGCGCCAGCATCATCGGCATATTCTCCAGCGGTGCGGCGTCTTGAAAATGGTGGTCCATCGCTTCGGCCCCCGCGAGGAACTCGTGGAACCGCTCCGGTCCGATGGCGATCATCAACGACAGACCGATCGGCCCCCAGACCGAATAGCGCCCGCCGATGTAATCGCCAAAGCCAAAGACAGCGCCTGCGTCGATGCCCCATTCTGCGGCTTTGGCGGCGGCAGAGGAGACAGCGGCGAATTGCGGCCCCGGATTTACCCCGGCGCGGGTCATCCAAGCCTGTGCCGTGGCGGCATTGGTCATGGTCTCGATGGTGGTAAAGGTCTTGGACGCGACGATCACAAGGGTCGTAGCCGGGTTCAGCCCGGCCAGCGTGTCCGAAATGTCGGCCCCGTCCACGTTCGAGACGAAATGACAGCGCGGGCCGTCGTGATAGGGACGCAGCGCGCGCACGGCCATCTCGGGGCCCAGATGCGAGCCGCCGATGCCGATGTTGACGACATCGGTGACCGATCCCTGCCGGATGTGAGTGGCAAACTCCGCCATGCGCGTTCGCGTGGCGGTGATTTCCGGCATAATGTCCGCGCCCTCGACCATCACCGCTCCGCCCGAAAGATTGCGCAGCGCACTGTGCAGCACGGGCCGTCCCTCGGTCTCGTTGATGGCGTCGCCTGCGAACATCGCGGCGCGGCGGGCGGCAACGCCGGAGGCCTCTGCAAGACCGGTCAGAGCGCTGCGGGCAGGGGCGGTCAGGGTGGTCTTGGAGTAATCCAGCAGCATGCCGTCGAACCGGGTCGAAAACCCCCCGGCGCGGTTTGGCTCGTCAAACAATCCGACAATGTCACATTCCCGCGCTGCCTGCGCGAAGCGCTCGACCTCAGACCACATCCTCTGTCCTTTCACGGGCTCCAATGGATTGTTGCTCCCGCTAGCACGGCGGCAATCGGTGCCTCAAGAGGGCGCATGTGCTGCGCGCGCTCAAAGGCCGCGCGTTTCTGTGCGCCGGTGATCACGACGTGCTTGCTGAGCGCGCCATCCAACACCCGCGCCGAGAGGGTGACGCGCGCCTCATCCAGACCCGGTGCGCGCATTGGCACAAGAATGGGCGCGTTGCGCTCCAGCGCCTCTTCCAGCCGGTCGGCACCGGGAAAGAGCGAGGCGGTGTGCATATCCGCCCCCATACCCAAGAGGCAGACATCAATCGGCAGGGCGGGCGCGATATTGGCCTCCAGTTCCGCCAGCACCGTTTCCGGCTCTTCGGCCTTGGCATAGAGCGGCAGATACCGGGCCGCCGCCGCCCGGTCCTTGAGCAAGTGTTCGCGGATCAACCGTGTATTGGAGCGGACATGCACCTCGGGCCGCCAGCGTTCATCGCTCAGCAGGATATCGACCCGGTCCCAGTCCAGATCGACCGCGCAGAGCCCGTCAAATATCGGCCCCGGCGTGGTCCCTCCCGGCACGACGAACAGAACCCGGTCCTGATTGCGCAACGCCTTGCGCAGATCACCCGCCAGAATACCAACCAGCCCCATCGCCAGCATCTCGTCATCGGCATATTCGACAAAGCTCATGGTCGTATCTCCCGCCAGCGTCGCCCGTCCCGATGCATCAGCATCAACGCGTCGTCTGGCCCTGAGGATCCCGTTGCATAGGGCAGGGGATCGCTTGTGTCTTCCTCCCATTCCGCGATGATCGGATCGGTCCAGGCCCAAGCCGCCTCGACCTCGTCCCCGCGCATGAAGAGGGTCTGATTGCCGCGTATCACATCCATGATCAGCCGCTCATAGGCATCGGGGAAATCCGCCTCTTCCGGTCCCAACGCCTCGGCAAAGGTCATGTCGAGCGGCACGTCGATCAAACGCATGCCCCCCGGTCCCGGTTCCTTGATCGTCACCCCTAATTCGATTCCCTCATTGGGTTGCAGGCGGATCGTGAGGATATTGCGGTGCCGCCCGGCATCCGCGCCAAAGATCGAATGCGGCGCATCCTTGAACACCACCGCGATTTCGCTGGCGCGGTCGCGCAGGCGCTTGCCCGTGCGCAGGTAGAACGGCGTGCCCGCCCACCGCCAATTGCTGATATGCGCCTTCAATGCCACGAAACTTTCGGTCGTGCTGTCGCGGTTGCCCACCTGATTGCGATAGCCGGGTTGTGTGCCATCGCCCTCATATTGCCCGCGCACCACATTCTTGCGCGCCACCGGATCAAGGGCGCGGATGACCTTGAGTTTCTCGTCGCGCACGGCGTCGGGTTCGAATTTGGCGGGCGGCTCCATCGCGATGAGGCACAAGAGCTGCATCATGTGGTTCTGCACCATGTCGCGCATCGCACCGGATTTGTCATAATAATCGCCACGCCCGCCCACGCCCACGGATTCCGCCACGGTGATCTGGATATGATCGACATATTGGCTGTTCCAGAGCGGTTCGAACAAAACGTTGCCAAAGCGGATCGCCATCAGGTTCTGCACGGTTTCCTTGCCGAGATAATGGTCGATCCGGTAAATCTGGCCTTCGGTGAAATGCCGCGCCAAGACCCGGTTGAGGTCACGCGCCGTTTCCAGATCGCGGCCAAAGGGCTTTTCCACCACGATCCGGCTTTGTTCATCCGCCATGCCATGTTTGTGCAGCCGCTTGGCCAGATCGCCAAAGAGCGACGGCGCCACCGAGAAATAGAACGCCCGAATGCGCTCGGGACGCATGAGCGCGGCCAGATCCTCCCAGCCATCCGTGCCACGGGCATCGAGCGTGACATAATCCAGCATGTCGAGAAAGGCCGTCAGGTCCTTTTTGCGGGCCGATTCCTCGCCGCCGAACTCGACAATCGCCTCACGTACCATGGCGCGATAGGCTTTGGTGTCCATCTCGCCGCGCGCCGCGCCGATCAGGCGCACATCGCCTTCGATCTGACCCGCAACAAAGCGGCGAAAGAGCGCCGGCAATATCTTGCGCCGCGCCAGATCACCGGTGCCGCCAAAAATCACCAGATCAAACGGATCGACCGGGATCACCCGAGAGGCCATGCCCCATCTCCTTTGCTCGTCGTCAGCCCGTTTTTCGGGCGCGCCGCATGTCGTGGCAACTCTAACATGTTGGGGCGTCTTCACAATGGCGTCAGAATGCTTCCCTTGCCAGACCTCGGGCGATAGGTGAGAAAAGACAAACAGAGTGTGGATCGCCCTATGAAAGATAACGTCACCGTCCCTGCGAATCAGGGCAAGTTTCAGGACCCGGAGCGCACCGCCAAGGGCGAGGCGCGCGCCTCTGTGCCGCTCAGCCACCCCGAAACGCTGTGGTTCAACACCGGCACGCTCTGCAATATCGAATGCCGCAATTGCTATATCCTCAGCTCGCCCAGCAATGATGCGCTGGTCTATATCAGCGAATCAGAGGTGCGCGACTATCTGGATCAGGTGCGCGACCGGGGCTGGCCGCTGCGCGAGATCGCCTTTACCGGCGGCGAGCCCTTCATGAACCCCGAAATGATCGGCATGGCGCGGGCGGCGCTTGAGGCGGGGTTTGAGGTGCTGATCCTGACCAATGCCATGCGCCCGATGATGCGCAAGACGATGCGTGCGGGGTTGCTTGATCTGGTGAAGGTGTGGGGTGAAAAGCTGACCTTGCGGATTTCGGTCGATCACTGGTCTGAGGCGCTGCATGACGAAGAGCGGGGGGCGGGGGCCTTTGCCAAGACGCTGGAGGGCATGTGCTGGTTGCGGGATCATGGGGTTCACATGACCGTGGCTGGACGCACCGTCTGGGGCGAGAGCGAGGCGCAATCGCGCGCCGGCTATGCGGCGTTTTATGCGGAGCATCGGTTTGAGATTGATGCGCATGATCCGGCCGCAACCGTGCTATTCCCCGAGATGGACGAGGGGGCCGAAGTGCCCGAGATCACGACGGCCTGTTGGGATATTCTGGGCAAGCGGCCCGAGGACATCATGTGCGCCTCGTCGCGCATGGTGGTGAAACGCAAGGGGGCGGCGCGACCCGCGGTTGTCGCCTGCACGCTGCTGCCCTATGCGCCCGAGTTCGAATTGGGCGAAACGCTGGCCGAGGCCGAGCGCGACGTGGCGTTGAACCATCCCCATTGCGCCAAGTTCTGCGTGCTGGGCGGGGCGAGTTGTTCACGGTAAGGGGGGCGCAGTGTGCTTGAGCTGGCAAGCGCTGAGCCGCGCGGTGCCCGACCGCCGGGTGGGCGTTGCAACACAAGTGATGGGCACTTTATGCCAGCCACACCTTCCGCGTTTTCAATCACATGAAACGTTGCAAAAGCGCCCGCCCGAGGGGGCGGTCGGGCGCTGCGCGGCGGTGCCTGCGGCACCTTGATTCCGCGCGGGAAGCGGCAATTCGTGGCGCGGTGCCCCCGCCACCTCACTCGTCCTTGAGCAGCCGATCCGCCTTTTTGCGCACCAGTACCGTGCGCAGGTCGTGCATCGCCAAGAGAAGCGCATCCGTTACCTGTTCGAGTTGCGCATCGGTCGCCTTGGACTGGACCCAATGCGTTGTGGTATTGAGATAATCCACCGCGCGCAGGATATCGTCGATGTCGCGGTATTCGACCAGTTTGAGCCGCTCTTCCATCCATGCGGTGATGGCGGCACTGTCGGCGTCGGTCAGGGCGCGTTCGCCATGCGGCTTGATTTCGGATTTGCGTATATTGACGGTGGCGATCTGTTCCATCTCGATCCGGCGCTGCCGGTTCTCGGTATCGACCCGGAACACGAAGGCCCCGTTTTCACGGACCCTGAAATAATAATCCGGCAGATCACCCGCCATCCGTCCCCCTAGCTCAGCCCTTTGCAGAACGTCTGAATCCGCGTGCAGGCCTCTTTGAGCGCGTCATCAGAGGTTGCATAGCTGATCCGGAAATTCGGGGATAGGCCAAAGGCCGCGCCGAACACCACCGCCACGCCGGTTTCTTCCAAAAGTGCCGTAGCAAAGGCCTCGTCATCGGCGATCACCGCGCCGCCTGCGCTGGTCTTGCCGATCAGCCCGGCAATCGATGGGTAGACATAGAATGCGCCATTGGGCGTGGGGCATTCCATGCCCTCTATCTCATTGAGCATCGCCACCACCAGATCGCGACGGCGGGCAAAGACGGCGTTGTTCTCGGCGATGAAATCATGGCTGCCGTTCAGCGCCTCGACCGCCGCCCATTGGCTGATCGTGCAGGGGTTCGACGTGCTCTGCGACTGGATCTTGCGCATCGCGGCAATGAGGTCTTGCGGACCCGCCGCATAGCCGATCCGCCAGCCAGTCATGCAATAGGCCTTGGACACCCCATTGCAGGTCAGGGTGCGGTCATAGAGCGCCGGTTCCACCTGCGCGGGGGTGCAGAATTCAAACCCGTCATAGGCCAGATGCTCATACATGTCGTCGGTCATGATCCAGACATGGGGATGTCGCAGGAGCACATCCGTCAGCCCCTTCAGTTCGTCCCATGTATAGCCTGCCCCGGTGGGGTTGGAGGGCGAATTGAAGATAAACCAGCGGGTTTTCGGTGTAATCGCGGCCTCGAGTGCCTCTGGCGTCAGTTTGAACCCGGTCTCGATGCCCGCAGGCGCAATCACCGGCTCGCCCCCCGCAAGCAGCACCATGTCGGGGTAGCTCACCCAATAGGGCGCGGGGATCAGCACCTCATCGCCGGGGTTCAACGTGGCCATGAGGGCATTATAAAGGATCTGCTTGCCGCCCGAAGCGACGCTGACCTGTGCCGGGGTATAGTCGAGCCCGTTGTCGCGCTTGAACTTGGCACAAATCGCCGCCTTCAACTCGGGAATGCCGTCAACGGCGGTGTATTTGGTCTTGCCCTCTTCGATGGCGCGGATACCTGCGGCGCGGATATGCGCGGGCGTGGCGAAATCCGGCTCTCCGGCCCCGAGGCCGATCACGTCGCGCCCGGCGGCCTTGAGTTCCTGCGCCTTGGTGGTCACGGCGATGGTGGGCGAGGGTTTGACGCGCGACAATGTCGCAGACAGACGGGACATGGCCGGCTCCGGTTTGAATTCACTCCGGGAATGTCTTAGGGTGCGCTCAGAGCTTGATCAAGCACGATCACTGGAAAGGAAGACAATGACCGCAGATAGCACCGACAGCTGGTTTGACCCCGACTCGACCACCTTTGGCGACCGTGTGACCGGCGCGCGCGAGCGCTCAGGCATGTCTCAGACGGATCTGGCAAAGCGCTTGGGCGTCAAGCTCAAGACGCTCAAAGCTTGGGAAAATGATCTTTCAGAGCCGCGTGCCAACAAGCTCTCGATGATGGCGGGCATGCTGAATGTCTCGCTTCTCTGGTTGCTCTCGGGTGAGGGCGAAGGCCCCGGAGGCCCCGAGATGGGAGAGTTGTCCAGCGATGTGATGGAAATGCTGACCGAAATTCGCGACATCCGCGCACAGATGACCCGATCAACCGACCGTTTGGGGCGTCTGGAAAAGACCCTGCGCGCCAAGCTGCGGGAAGAAGCCGGTGAGTGAGACCCCAGTTGAGGCACCGGGTGCGGTGGGCGAACCCCGCGCCCACCGTCTGAAACGCCTGCACATGCGCGCCATGCGCCGCGGGATCAAGGAAATGGACATCATCCTGAGCCGCTATGCCGAGGCGCGGCTCGAGGCGATGGAAGACAGTGCGCTCGACGGGTTCGACGCGCTCTTGTGCGAGAACGATCAGGATCTCTATCAATGGGTGACGGGTCAAACCCCGCCGCCCGCGCGCTTTGCGCCCTTGGTCGCGGATATCGCGACGCAGGCGAGTGCGCCAAAATAGGTCGCATTTTAGAGGAACCGAACCCGGTTTACCGAATGTTCGGGTTTACATCGGATGGTCTCCGGCGAGCAGTATCGCACGGAGACCGACATGAGCTATCTCAGCCCCCTGACCACAGGAGCCGTTCACAGCGCCTTTATCAGCAGCTACCTGGATGCCCTGTCGTTGGTGGAACGCCTGCACAGATTGCTCTTGGATGTGATCAAGGACGAGTTCGAGCGTGTCGGAGTGCTTGAGATCAACGCGGTTCAGGCCCTGTTGCTCTTCAACATCGGTGACCATGAGGTAACGGCCGGCGAGCTGAAGACGCGCGGTTATTATCAGGGCAGCAATGTGAGCTACAATCTCAAGAAACTGGTGGATATGGGCTATATGCATCACCAACGCTGCGAGGTGGATCGCCGGTCTGTCCGGGTGCGCCTCACGGAGAAGGGGCGCAGCGTCCGCGATGTGGTGGCAGACCTCTTTGCTCGCCATGCCGAGGGGTTGGAGGGGCGCGGCGTGCTCGGCCCTGACGGGATCGACCAGATCACCGCGTCGCTGCGCCGGGTCGAGCGCTACTGGGCCGATCAGATCCGCTATATCTATTGATGCCGCGTGCGGGGCAGGGGAAGCGCCCCCAGCATGATATCGTTGATCTCGCGGTAGAGCTTGCGTGACATGGCCACTTCGAAATCCTCAAACCCCTGCGCCAGTTCCAGAAACGCACCCGGACCGCGCAGGACTTCGCGGCGGTAATAGGCCATCACTTGCGGATCATGCCCGAGAATCACCAATCCATTGACGGTAATCCCCTCAAAGGGAAAATGCTTGTAGGCCAGGGTCGGGGCAAAGCCCTGATTGTTGATCCCATCGCCCGAGACATCAATCACCTGCCGGTCACAGGCGGGCGCGCGTGCCAATAGATGCGCGCCATACCCCAAGGCCGAGCCAAGCGCCGTTGGATAATCCGAGGTTGACCGTTCCATCCCCGCCAGACCCGCCACGACCTGCGTGATATCCGCATCAGAGCGTAGCAGCGTCCAGTCGAGATGCAGCTTTTCCTGAAACCGCCCGCTCCACTCGTAGACCGCCAGAGCGACATCGCCTGTGGCCCCGCCCAGGATTGCCGCGCGAATGTCCGGCGCATCCAACGCCGAGGCAAGTCCTATCCGTTGCAAGGCATATTCCGCCTCATCCACCGACGAAGACACATCGAGGGCGAGCACCAGCGCAAGGCGACAGGCCCCCTGCGCCGGAGCCGCCATTAGAGCGAACAAGACCGCTGCGGCCAACTTCACCAATGGCCGATATTCTCCATGCTGGTCCATGGCTCTGCCGGGGCCAGCGCGTCGCCCTCTTGCAAGAGCTCCACCGAGATATTGTCGGGGCTGCGCACAAAGGCCATGCGGCCATCGCGCGGCGGGCGGTTGATGGTCACGCCATTGTCCATCAGATGCTGGCACAGGTCGTAGATATTGCTGGTCGCATAGGCGAGATGGCCGAAATGTCGGCTATCCGAGGGCAGCCCCTCATCGCCATCCCAATTGTAGGTAAGCTCGACCGGGCAGTCCTCTTGTCCCTCGGGGGCCATGAACACCAGCGTGAAACGCCCGCCCTCATTGTCCCAGCGGCGGGTTTCCTTGAGTCCCAATAGGCCAAAGAACCGCTGTGTCGCCTCAAGGTCTTTGACCCGAACCATCGTGTGCAGGTATTTGATGCGCATGGTCATCCTCCGTGATTGCAATGCTCCGGAGGATAGTGGCCCGCGCGCCAGTGTCGAGGGCAATATCTTCGCATCTCCCCGGTGACAGGCCTGAGAATTCTGACCGGTTCGCCGGGTCGGTTCAACGCGGCGGTGCGCGTCGGATTTGCGGCACACGGCACCGCGTCCACACTGTCGCCCGCTCCCCCAAGGTTCCGCCGGTCGTCCCGCCGTCGTTTGGTCTTGCTCAAACGGGTTGGATGATCTGCCCCGCAGCCGCGCAAAAGGGCAGCGTCCCTCAGGCCTGCCACAGTCTTTCATGTTTATTCTTTGGATTGAATGCAGCCTCAGCCCATTGCATTCAAAAGTTATTCAGCGATTCAGCCTCGGATTGCAGAAGTTGACGCCGTGTTGCCCATCGGCAGCCACTCGATATTGGCTTTCCAGAGGGGCTATCCCCAAGATATAGTGATCTCCGACTCGTTCTTGTGAAGAAAGGCCCCGCCATGCCCCTCAGCCCCGACCAACAGGCCGAAATCGACGCCCAGCGCGGCCAGACCCAAACCACCCTGCGCGCCACTGCGCCGGGGATGGAACAGCACCTCTACACCGCCCATCCGGTGCTCGATCACGGCTTTGTCCGGGTCATCGACTATATGGGCGACGATGCCGCCATCGTGCAGGCCGCGCGCGTCAGCTACGGGGCCGGCACCAAACATGTGCAGAATGACGAGGGGCTCATTCGCTACCTCATGCGGCACTGGCATTCGACCCCGTTCGAGATGTGCGAGATCAAGCTGCATGTGAAGCTGCCGGTCTTTGTCGCGCGCCAGTGGATCCGCCACCGCACCGCCAACGTCAACGAATATTCCGCCCGCTATTCGATCCTCGACCGCGAGTTCTATATTCCCGCGCCCGACGCGCTCAACGCGCAATCGACCACCAACAATCAGGGGCGCGGCGTGGCGCTTGAGGGCGAAGAGGCGCAGCGCGTGTTGCGCCTGCTGACCGAGGACGCGATGCGCTGCTATGACCACTATGAGGATATGATTTCACAGGATGGCCAACAGGGTCTCGCCCGTGAACTCGCCCGCATGAACCTGCCCGCCAATATCTATACGCAATGGTATTGGAAGGTCGATCTGCACAACCTGCTGCATTTCCTGCGCCTGCGCGCCGACGCCCACGCCCAATACGAAATCCGCGTCTACGCCGACGAAATCTGCCGCCTCGTGGCCGATTGGGTGCCCTATGCCTACAAGGCCTTCGAGGATTACCGCATGGGAGGTGCCAACCTGTCCGCCACCGCGCTCGATTGCGTGCGCCGGATGCTGAAAGGCGAGACGGTCACGCAGGAAACCTCCGGCATGAGCAAGGGGGAGTGGCGGGAGTTTGAGGGGGTTTTGAACGACCCTGCATAGCGGGGGCAAAACGCTCCAGTGGAGTAGGGTGCGCATTCATGGCGCACCAATCCCCCAAACAAAACAAGCGCGCCGGTCCCTGTTGTCCCAACCGAAACAGATGATCGCCGTCGTCCCATCGGTGCGCCATAAATGCGCACCCTACGGCCAACGGGCGGGATGCGCCATGAATGCGCACGCTACGGCCAATCGACAGGGCTGTCGCGGTGGATTGACGAATAGGCCCAGTCCTCTGGTCGGTCCACCAACCCGTGTTTCACCGGGTTGATCCAGCAATACCGGATCGCCGCGCGCTTGTCCGCCTCGCTGCGCATGTGATGCTCCCAAAACCGCCGCTGCCACAGCCCATGCTCTCGCCGGGCCTCGTGGCTGGTGCGGCGTGGTGTATGCGGCAGGGCGCGAGAGAACCGCGCCTTGATCACGCTCCACCGGGTCGAGAAATCGTGGTCGCCCTCTGGCAGGGTCCAGACGCAATGCATATGATCGGGCAGCACAACCCAGGCCTCGATCGCAAAGGGCCGCTCTGCCTTGGTGCGCCGCACAGCCGTTCGCAACGCCGCGATTTCGCGCGTCAGCAGGTCTGATCGCCGGTTCGCCAGCACCACGGTAAAGAAAACGCAGGCCCCGGCGGCGTGAGGGCGCAGGTAATTGGACATGGGCAAATAACACCATGACAGTGTTAAAAAATCATTTCCGTTGTAGCGCACCGCACCCCAAATCCATCCAATCCCCGATGGCGTGCGTATCCCACACGACATCCCAAACTCGGCAGGCCTATGCAAACCCTCATCCTCTACCTTGTCACCGCCGCCGTCTTTCTCGGGCTTGATGCGATCATGCTCAAGACCGTGATGCGCCCGCTTTTCGCAAGCCATATCGGCGATATGCTGGCCAAGGAGCTGCGCCTTGCGCCCGCCGCGCTCTTTTATCTGGCCTATGTCGGCGGCGTGCTGTGGTTCGTCTCGCTCCCCGCCCTGCGCGAGGGCGCGCCGATGAACGCGCTCCTCGCCGGGGCAGCCTTGGGTGCGATGGCCTACGGCACCTATGAGTTCACCAATTACGCGACCTTGCGCGACTGGCACTGGCAGATGGTCGCGGTCGATGTGACATGGGGAACGGTTCTGACCGGCGTCTCTGCTTGGGTGGGTGTGATGGTCGCGCGCGCTTGGGGCTAGCCCCGCTCACACCCCCCTTATGCTGGGTCGGACCCATTTCGACGCCGGTTCCACGATCAGATCGGTGATCGCCCAGACCAGCGCATCGACGCGGTCGGGGCTGCCGCGCCCCTCGTAGCCGCGCGCGGTCATGGCGCACATCTGATCCTCCAGCGCACCAAGACCCCGCGCGTGATACACCCGGCCCTGTTCATAGAGTGCGGCCACCGGCTCGGCCCGCGCCAGCTTGCCCCGGCTGGCATGGACCTTGCGCAGCGGCACCAGCGGATCGACCTGCCGGATCACCTGTTCCACCAGATCGCCGCCCTGGTTGACCTCGGCCACCACCCGCTCTGCCCCCCAGAGCTCGCGCGCGCGGATCGCGGCGCGCGCCCAACGCGCCGGGCTCGCGGCGCTGACACTGGCATCCGCCAGCACCCAGACCCGCCAATCCTGCACCGGCCCGCGCGTGATCGCCCCCGCCACGATGATGCCGCACTCATCCGACCCGGCATGGCCCGTCACCGGCGGATCGACCGCCACCACCACCCGGTCGAACTCCGGCAGGCTGTCCACGCGTGCGGCCTCCAGCATCGCAGGCGTCCAGAGCGCATCTTCGGCCTCGTCGATCAAGAGCCCATCCAGTTCCTGCCGACCCAGCCGCGTGCCCGCATAGCGCGCCCGCACCTCGTCAAGGAAGCTCTCGGCCAAATAGGCGCGGTTCGCCTCGGTGGGGGCGCTCGTGACCACCGTCGAGGGCACCGCCACGATGTCCTTCAAGACGCCCACATTGCGCGGAGTTGTGGTCACGCAGACGCGTGGCGCCTCCCCCAGACGCAGCCCGAATTGCAGCATGTCCCAGGTTTCGCGCGCCCGTTTCCACTTGGCCAGCTCATCCACCCAGGCGCCATCGAATTGCGGCCCGCGCAGCGCCTCGGGGTCATGCGCCGAAAACGCCTGCGCCACCGCCCCATTGGGCCAGATCAGCCGCTTGCGCGTGGCTTGCCATTCCGGGCGGCGGTCGGGCGGCGAACAGGCCATGATGCCGCTCTCGCCAAACACCA
Organism: Roseovarius sp. MBR-51; assembly: GCF_053628575.1. Taxonomy (NCBI): domain Bacteria; kingdom Pseudomonadati; phylum Pseudomonadota; class Alphaproteobacteria; order Rhodobacterales; family Roseobacteraceae; genus Roseovarius; species Roseovarius sp. MBR-51. Next base: position 48,105 of record NZ_JBRJGQ010000003.1, on the reverse strand, counting down.
TCACCTCGCGCACTTGATCAATCGTCTCGCCCACCAACGCGATCCGCTTGCACTGCCCCTCGTCCAAGGGGCGCGGTCCCTCGACCTGCGCGCGCACCCATTCGGCCCCGGCGCGGGTCTTGCCCGCGCCGCGCCCGCCCATGATCACCCAGGTCCGCCAGTCGCCCTCGGGCGGCAGCTGATGCTCCAATGCCCAGAACTCGAACAGATAGGGCAGGGCCATCCGCTCCCCGTCACTCAGCGCATCGAGGAAGTCGTCCCTCACAGCTGGCCCTCTTGAGGCGATCCAGTCGGCACCCGATCTGATGCCGGGCATCGTCGAAATCGAGCGCGTATCCGTGGACAATGCCACGGTCTTCTCGTCTGCGTTTTTCAAGTTGTGCCTCCGCTTCTATGGCGATTTTCAGCCATTGCCGGATTTCGGCAGTGGCCTTGGTCGCATTTTTCAACTCATCCAGGTCTCCGGCCCTGATCCGCAGATAGATCTCTGCGAGGTCTTCGCGCATATCCGCCAATTGGCGCTCCAGCGCATCGATCGAGGTCGTCAGGCCCGTGGGCCCCACATCGGGGGTGATCAAAACCATGCGTGCTCTTGCCTCATGATTGGTGTGTTTCGGAAACCCCCTCCATCCTGCCGACACGAAAAAACGGCCGCCGGGGTTTCCCCCGGGGCCGCTTGCCCAATTCGTCCAGCATGTCACAACCTATAGATGAAAGCGTGCGCCGAGTCAAGCACGCGCGCCTCGAGATCGTCGGCTAAGCCTACGGTATATTTACCTTTTCTTAACTATGTGCCGCCGCGCGACCGGGTTTTTGTTGGCCCAAGTAGCCCCGCCGGAGGCGCTCGGTTACCTCTGCGTTCAGGCCCGATGCGCACCTTCGGCCAGCCCACGCACGAACGTCAGGACATCCTCCACGGATTTGCCCTTGGCAATCTCGCCCACTATAGCCGAGCCCACAACGCAGCCATCGGCCACACTGGCAATCGTCTGCGCAGTCTCGGGCGTGCGGATGCCAAAGCCCACGATCACCGGCAGATCGGTCTGCGCCTTGATCCGTGCCACTTCGGGGGCCACATCCGCCGCCTCAGCCGCCGCAGCCCCGGTGATGCCGGTGATCGAGACGTAATAGACAAAGCCGGATGTGTTCTCCAAAACCTTGGGCAGTCGCTTGTCATCGGTGGTGGGGGTGGCGAGGCGGATAAAGTTCATGCCCGCCTTGCTCGCCGGAATGCACAGCTCGTCATCCTCTTCGGGCGGCAGATCGACCACGATCAGCCCGTCGATCCCGGCGGCCTTGGCATCGACCAGAAACTTCTCCACGCCGCGATTGTAGATGGGGTTGTAATAGCCCATCAGCACGATGGGCGTGGTGTCATCGCCCTTGCGAAACTCGGTCGCCATCGCCAGCGTCTTTTCCAGCGTCATGCCCGCCGCCAGCGCCCGTTGCCCCGCCAGTTGGATTGTCGGCCCATCCGCCATCGGATCGGTAAAGGGCACGCCCAGTTCGATCACATCGACGCCCGCCTCCGGCAAGCCCTTCATCACTTTGAGCGAGTGATCGTAATCCGGATCGCCAGCCATGATGTAGGAAACGAAGGCCTTCTTTCCGGCGGCCTTCAGCTCAGCGAATTTGGCGTCGATGCGTGTCATGCGGCTCTGTCCTCTGAATGGGTCCGTGCGGGTTTGGCCCAAAGCGCGCGGGAAATCAATGCCCGGCTTGACCTTGGCCCGCGCAAACCCGTAGATGCGCGCAATTCACCGCATGGAGGGTCTGAGATGGGCTTTAAAATGGGAATCGTGGGGCTGCCCAATGTGGGCAAATCCACGCTCTTTAACGCGCTCACCCGCACGGCTGCCGCACAGGCCGCGAATTTCCCTTTTTGCACCATCGAGCCGAATGTTGGCGAAGTGGCGGTGCCCGATGCGCGGCTGGACAAATTGGCCGAGATCGCCGGATCAAAACAGATCATCCCAACCCGGATGACCTTTGTCGATATCGCAGGCCTCGTCAAAGGCGCGTCCAAAGGCGAGGGGTTGGGCAATCAGTTTCTCGCGAATATCCGCGAGACGGATGCCATCGCCCATGTGCTGCGCTGTTTTGAGGATGGCGATGTGACCCATGTCGAGGGGCGCGTCGATCCGGTGGCCGATGCCGATACGATTGAAACCGAACTGATGCTTGCCGATCTCGAGTCGGTCGAGAAACGCCGCGCCGGGCTGCAACGCAAGCTCAAGGGCGGTGACAAGGACGCAGCGCAGGCCGAGCGGCTGCTTGGTCTCGCGCAGGCCGCGCTTGAGGCGGGTCGCCCCGCACGCACCGTGTCTGTCGATGCCGAGGATGCTAAAGCCTGGAAAATGTTGCAACTGCTGACCGCCAAGCCAATCCTCTACGTCTGCAATGTCGATGAGGCGAATGCCGCCACCGGCAATGCCCATTCCGAGGCGGTGGCAAAGATGGCCGCCGAACAGGGCGCGGCCTCGGTCGTGATCTCTGCCCAGATCGAGGAGGAAATCTCCAAGCTGGAGCCGGAGGAAGCCGAGATGTTCCTCACCGAAATGGGGCTCGACGAGGCCGGTCTCGACCGGCTGATCCGTGCAGGCTATGGCCTCTTGCATCTGGAAACCTATTTCACCGTCGGCCCGAAAGAGGCCCGCGCCTGGACCATTCCCGCAGGCACCCCGGCGCCCAAGGCCGCAGGCGTGATCCACGGCGATTTTGAGCGCGGTTTCATCCGCGCCGAGACGATTGCCTATGACGATTTCGTGGGCTTGGGCGGCGAGCAAAAGGCCAAGGATGCGGGCAAAATGCGCTCTGAGGGTAAGAGCTACGTCGTCAAGGACGGCGACGTTCTACACTTCCTCTTCAACACCTGAGCGGGGCAGGGCGCGCCCTGCCTGCGGCTCATGCAGATGCGCCCCGCCAGATCCAGCCACCGCCCAGCACGCGGCTGCCGTCCGTCTCATAGAACACGCAGGCCTGACCGGGCGACACACCTTCTTCGGGGGTGAGCAATTCGACCGTCGCCTCGGTCGCTGAAATGGGCCGCAACACAGCCTCGCGCGGCGGGCGGGTTGAGCGCACCTTGACCGAGACATGCCATTCCGCCTGTGATGTCATCGGCACATCGCCCAGCCAGTTGATTTCGCGCAGCGGCACGGTGCGGGTCGACAGCATCTCTTTGGGCCCGACAATCACCCGGCGCGTGTCCACGTCAAGACGCACGACATAGAGCGGCTCTTCCAGCCCGCCGATGCCCAAGCCCCGGCGCTGACCGATGGTGTAGTGAATGACCCCGTCATGCGTCCCCAGAACCCGGCCATCGGCATGCACGATCTCTCCCGGTTCCGCGGCACCGGGGCGCAGTTTTTCGATCACGCTGGCATAATTGCCGTTGGGCACGAAACAGATGTCCTGACTGTCGGGCTTGTCCGCGACCTGAAGCCCGTATTGCGCGGCCAGTTCCCGCGTCGCCGCCTTGGACGGCAGATGTCCCAGCGGAAACCGCAGATAGTCGAGTTGCTCGGGCGTGGTGGAAAAGAGGAAATACGACTGATCGCGCGCCGAATCGCTTGCGCAATGCAATTCCGGCCCCTGTTCGCCCAATTTGCGCTGAATATAGTGTCCGGTCGCCATGCAATCGGCCTCCAGATCGCGGGCGGTTTCCAAGAGGTCCTTGAACTTGACCCGCTCATTGCAGCGGATGCACGGCACGGGCGTGGCCCCCGCCAGATAGCTGTCGGCGAATTCGTCGATCACCGCATCGCGAAAGATGTTCTCGTAATCCAGCACATAATGCGGAAACCCCATCTGTTCGGCCACGCGACGTGCGTCGTGAATATCCACCCCGGCACAGCAGGCGCCTTTCTTGGCCAGAGCGGCCCCATGATCATAAAGTTGCAGCGTGACGCCCACCACATCGTAGCCCTCAGAGGCCAGATGTGCCGCCACAACCGAGCTGTCGACGCCGCCTGACATCGCCACGACCACGCGGGTCTCGGCTGGGGGCTTGGGAAATCCAAGCGAATTCAGTGGTTTGTTTGTATCCAGTGCCATGGTGGCCTCCGCTCGGGTCTTTCAGAATATAGGAAAATCCTAAACACTCTCAAGACCCGGTTTCACGCCCCATTAAGCCTGAGATGGGCATTCTCACCCTATCAAGACAAAGGGTGAGCGTGATGTATCTCAAGAAAGTCGAAGGGCCAAGGGCCGTTAACCTGCCCGATGGCACCGTTCTCAGCCGGGCGGATTTGCCGCCCCCGAACACACGGCGATGGGTCGCCTCGCGCAAGCTCGCCGTGGTGCGCGGGGTCGCCTATGGGCTGATTGCGCGGCACGACGCACTCGAGACCTATGGGCTCAGTGACGAAGAGTTTGACTGCTGGATCGCTGCCGTCGCGCGGCATGGGGAGGGCGCGCTCAAAGTGACCTCTCTCAAGGTCTATCGGTAACCGTAAGTTGAGTTCGGCGGAGGTCATAACACTGGTAACGGGTAGTTAACCATTTTTGACCAGTGTGTCCGGTATCGAAGCAATTACCTTGGAGCCCCCAATGCGAGTACTTTTGGTCGAGGACGATCCGACAACCTCGAGAAGCATCGAACTGATGCTGACCCATGCCAATCTCAATGTCTATACCACCGATCTCGGGGAAGAGGGCATCGACCTGGCCAAACTTTACGATTACGATCTGATCCTGCTGGATCTTGGGCTGCCGGATATGAACGGGCATGAGGTGCTGCGCCAACTGCGGCTGGCACGGGTCGCCACGCCCATCCTCATCCTCTCCGGGGCCGGTGACACCGACAGCAAGATCAGGGGGTTCGGCTTTGGGGCCGATGATTACCTGACCAAGCCGTTTCACCGCGACGAATTGGTGGCACGCATCCATGCGATCATCCGCCGCTCCAAAGGTCATTCCCAATCGGTGATCCGCACTGGCATGGTCAATGTCAATCTCGACGCCAAGACGGTAGATGCGGGCGGCAAGGCGGTGCATCTGACCGGCAAGGAATACCAGATGCTCGAGCTTTTGTCGCTGCGCAAGGGCACGACCCTGACCAAGGAAATGTTCCTCAACCATCTCTACGGCGGCATGGACGAGCCGGAACTCAAGATTATCGACGTGTTCATTTGCAAACTGCGCAAGAAACTCTCTGAGGCCACCGATGGTGCCAATTACATCGAGACGGTCTGGGGGCGCGGCTATGTGCTGCGTGATCCCGAACTGGGCGAATTGGACGGGCGGTCTCTGGCGGTTGGTGCCTGAGGGCTGCGCGGCCTCTGGACGCTGGGCGGGTCGGGCAGTATCACTCTGGTCAGGTATGAGGTGGGCAAGGCGTTGCCGCCTCATCCCGGATCAGAGAGGGGCCGATGACCGACAGGATTGCCGTTGAGGATCTGACCGAAGACGAGGCGCGGACGGAATTGGCGCGCCTTGCAGCGCTCTTGGCTGAGGCCAATCGTGCCTATCACACCGAGGATGCGCCCGAGATCACGGATGCCGCCTATGACGCACTCAAGGCGCGCAACGCGGCCATTGAGGCACGGTTTCCTGCGCTCAAACGTGCGGACAGCGCTTCGGAACAGGTGGGGGCCGCGCCGTCGGATGGCTTTGCCAAGGTGGCGCATAGCCTCCGCATGCTCAGCCTTGGCAATGCCTTCGAGGCGGGCGATGTGGCCGAGTTCGACACCCGTATCCGCCGCTATCTGGGTCTGGCGGATGACGCACCACTGGCCTACACCGCCGAGCCCAAGATCGACGGGTTGAGCCTGAGCTTGCGATATGAGGACGGTAAACTGGTGCAGGCCGCGACGCGCGGCGATGGCGAGGTGGGCGAGAACGTGACCGCCAACGCCCGGACCATCTCCGATATCCCCGAGACCCTGACCGGCGCACCCGAGGTTCTCGAAGTGCGCGGCGAAGTCTACATGAGCCATGCCGACTTCACAGCGCTGAACGCGCGACAGGCCGCCAAATCCGACAAGGTCTTTGCCAATCCGCGCAATGCCGCCGCCGGATCATTGCGGCAATTGGATGCCACCATCACCGCGGCGCGGCCGCTCAGGTTCTTTGCCTATAGCTGGGGCGAGGTGAGCGCACCCTTGGCCGTGACGCAGATGGGCGCGATTGAACGGCTGGCGTCACTCGGGTTTCAGACCAATCCGCTGACGGTGCTCTGCGATGGGACAGAGGCGCTGCTGGCGCAGTATGCGCGGATCGAGCAGGCGCGCGCGACCTTGGGCTATGACATCGACGGTGTGGTCTACAAGGTCGATGATCTGGGCCTGCAAGCGCGGCTTGGCTTTCGCTCGACCACGCCACGTTGGGCGATTGCGCATAAATTCCCGGCTGAACTGGCCTGGACTCGTCTGGAAGCGATCGACATTCAGGTGGGGCGCACCGGGGCGCTGAGCCCCGTGGCGCGCCTCACGCCGGTCACGGTGGGTGGGGTCGTGGTCAGCAATGCCACGCTGCATAATGAGGATTACATCGCCGGGCGTGACAGCAAAGGCGAGGTCATCCGCGGCGGCAAGGACATTCGCGTGGGCGATTGGGTGCAGGTCTACCGCGCCGGCGACGTGATCCCCAAGGTGGCTGATGTGGACCTGACGAAGCGCGCAGAGGATGCCGTGCCGTTCGTCTTTCCCACCACATGCCCCGAATGTGGATCGGATGCGGTGCGCGAAGAGGGGGACGCCGTGCGCCGCTGTATGGGCGGCCTTATTTGCCCCGCGCAGGCGGTGGAAAAGCTCAAGCATTTCGTGTCCCGCGCAGCGTTTGACATCGAGGGGCTGGGGGCCAAGCAGGTGGAGCAATTCTACCGCGATGGCTGGATCAAGGAACCGGCGGATATCTTTACCCTGCAAGAGCGCTACGGCTCTGGCATGCAGCAGTTGAAGAACCGCGAGGGCTGGGGCGAAAAGAGCGCGAAGAACGTCTTTGAAGCAATTGAAGAAAAAAGAAAAATTCCGTTTGCTCGGTTGCTCTTTGCGCTTGGAATCCGGCATGTGGGCGAGCAGGCCAGCACCCTCATCGCGCGCAACTATGGCACTTGGGATGAGTTCATCGCGGCGATGGATGCGGCCAAGGATTTTGACGGGCCGGAATGGGAGCGCCTCTTGGGCATAGACGGGGTGGGCACGGTCATGGCGCGCGCCCTTGTCGGGGCCTTTGCCGAGCCGCATGAACGTGACAGCATTGACCGCCTGACTGCACATCTGACGGTCGAAGAGGCCGCGCGCCCTAGAACCGATGGCAGCCCGGTGGCGGGCAAAACCGTGGTCTTTACCGGCACGCTTGAGAAAATGACCCGCGCCGAGGCCAAGGCGCGGGCCGAAAGCCTCGGGGCCAAGGTTGCAGGCTCGGTCAGTGCCAAGACCGACCTCCTGGTGGCCGGTCCGGGGGCCGGGTCCAAGGCGAAGAAGGCCGAGGAACTGGGGATCGAGACGATTGACGAGGATGGCTGGCTCGCCCTCATCGGGGACGCATGAGCGGGCGGCCGGAAATCCTCTTTCCGCTCTTTGCCGGGCTGGAAACGCTGGAGGGGATCGGCCCCAAGACCGCGCAGACCCTTGCCGCGCTTGAGATCACGCGCCCGCGTGACCTGATCCTGACCCTACCGCATTCCGGTGTGGATCGCCGCCGCCGCGCCACGGTGCAGGGGGCTGACCTTCCCGGCATCGTCACGGTCGAGGTGACGGTCGGCCAGCACAAGCCGCCTTCGCGCAAGGGGGGGCCGTATCGCGTGGTGGTCGAGGATGCCGCGACCAGTTTTCACCTTATTTTCTTTCATGCCCGCGATGAATATCTGCGCAAGATGTTGCCCACCGGCGCGCGCCGTATCGTTTCGGGCAAGGCCGAGCTTTTTGATGGGATCGCACAGATGGTGCATCCCGATCATATGCTGCCCGTGGAGGACGCGGGCGAGATACCTGATTTCGAACCGGTCTATCCGCTGACCGCAGGAGTCACGCAGCGGGTGATGGCCAAGGGGGTGCAGTCGGCGCTGATGCGCCTGCCAGACCTCGCCGAATGGATTGATCCGGTGCAAAAGGCGCAAGCGGGCTGGCCCGATTGGTCGCACGCCATGCGCGCCGCCCATGGGCCGCAGACGCCCCAAGATCTGTCACCCGCCCATCCGGCGCGCGAACGTCTCGCCTATGACGAATTGATGGCGCATCAGATGACGCTGGCACTCGCGCGCTCAAAGCTGCGCCGCGCCAAGGGGCGCGCGACGGTTGGCACTGGGCGGTTGCAGGCCAAGGTCTTGGCGGCGCTGCCCTATGCGCTGACCGGCGCGCAGACGCGGGCGATTGCCGAGATTGCCGCCGATATGGCCGCCCCGCAGCGGATGAACCGGCTGCTTCAGGGCGATGTCGGCGCGGGCAAGACGCTGGTGGCGTTCAAGGCGCTCTTGATTGCGGTTGAGGCAGGCGGGCAGGGGGTGATGATGGCCCCCACCGAAATCCTCGCGCGGCAGCATTTGCAGGGGTTGCGACCCTTGGCCGAGAGTGCGGGCGTGGTGCTCGAAATCCTCACGGGTCGCGACAAGGGGGCCGAGCGCCGCGCCAAGCTGGCAGCCCTTGCGCGGGGCGATATTCAGATCCTCGTGGGCACCCATGCGGTGTTCCAAAAGGACGTCGAATTCGCCGATCTGCGTCTGGCGATTGTCGATGAGCAACACCGCTTTGGTGTGCGGCAGAGGCTGGAGCTGGGCAAGAAGGGCGCGCAGGCGGATGTGCTGGTGATGACCGCCACGCCGATCCCACGCTCTCTGGCCCTTGCGCAATATGGCGATATGGATGTCAGCGTGCTGGACGAAAAACCGCCCGGACGCCAGCCGATCAAGACCGCCCTGATCAGCATGGGGCGGATTGACGAGGTGGTGGATCACCTGCGCCGCGCCATTGCCGAGGGGCGGCAGGCCTATTGGGTCTGCCCCTTGGTCGAGGAAAGCGAGGTGGTGGACCTCAGCAGCGCCGAGGAGCGGTTCAAACGGTTGCGCGCAGCACTTGGTGAGGGGGTCGTGGGGCTTGTGCATGGCCAGATGCCACCCGAGGACAAGGATGCTGGTATGGCCGCCTTTCAACGTGGCGAGACAAGCGTGCTGGTGTCCACCACGGTGATTGAGGTGGGCGTGGATGTGCCCAATGCGTCGATCATGGTGATCGAGCGTGCCGAGAGCTTTGGGCTGGCGCAGTTGCATCAGTTGCGCGGACGTGTGGGGCGGGGGCAGGCGGCCTCGACCTGTCTCTTGATGTATCAGGCCCCGCTCAGCGAGGGCGGCGAGCGGCGGCTCACCACGATGCGCGACACCGAGGATGGGTTTCGGATCAGCGAGGTCGATCTCAAGATGCGCGGCGCGGGCGATCTCATCGGCACGGCGCAATCTGGGATGCCGCGGTTCCGCATCGCCGATCTCGAATCACAATCAGCGCTGATGGCGGTGGCGCAATCGGATGCCCGCAAGCTTTTGCATGACGATCCTGACCTCGTGTCTGACCGGGGGCGGGCGGCGCGGGTGCTGTTGTGGCTGATGGAACAGGATCAAGCGATCCGTTTGATTTCAGTGGGTTAGATATTTTGTTCACATTTGTTCTTAAAAAGTTCTTTACTTGGTTAAGGCAATATGAGAACAAAGTAGCAACACAGAGGTTTTCAGAAGGAGCCCCCAGATGTTGCACCAGATCAAGACGACTGCGACCCGTGCGCAGGATACGATTATCGGCGATGCGATTGGCGCGCTTGCGTTGATGGTCACGCTGGTCGGTGCGCTCTATCTGCCGGGTGTTCTCTGACCGTCCTTTGCGTTTTCTGCCTGAGTTTCTGCCTGCGGGTCCGTCCTTGACCTTGGCTGCATCCCCTCTGTCCCAACGTCGGGGATGCGCCACACCCACCTGTCCCAACCGGTTTTCGGGGTTTGCCTCATTCCTCCCGAAATATGTCCGGGGCCTGTGGCCCGCTCAACTCTGCCGCCGCCGCTCACCCGAGCGTGCGGCGGTTTTTTTACGCCACCGGCTCGGTGGCGGGGCGGAGGCGCTGCACCAGCACGGTGCCGGTCTGCACGATGCCCTTCATCCGCTCTTCCAGACGTATCATTTCGGACATGACATGGCGCAGATGTTCGCTCTCATCCCCCAAGGCGCCCAGATCGGCAAACAGCGCCTCGCTGCCCGCGATCTGAGCCTCGGCATTGGCAACCACGGCGCGCAGGTCCTCGACCAGTCCCGCCGCATCCTCTCCGCCGGTTTGATCACGCAAGTCCGCAACCGCTCGCCGTGCGGTATCAAACCACGCCTGTGACAGGCGCGGCTCCGATTTGGCGCTCACCATTGCGGCGCGCTCCAACCGCCGGATGCGCCCGGTGAGCGTATCAATCCGGTCCCGCAGGTCGCCTTGGATCGTGACAATATCGTCATTCACCTTGACCACCCGTTGCAGCACCTCGTCAAGCTCGCCCATCAACCGCGTGATTCGGTCGAGAAAGAGATTGAGATCACGCGCCAAAACGCCAAACTCATCGGCGCTGCGGATGTCGGCGCGATGGTTCAGCCCGCCATAGGCCCGCGCCAGATTGCTCACCACAGCCCGCAGACCCAAGAGCGGCTCCAACCGCGCGCGCAGAATGAGGAACAACAGCACCGAATGCAGCAGGATCTTGGCAAGCGCCAAAAGGCCGGTGAGGCGCATGTCCTCGACCCATTGCGCGAAATCCGTCGCCAGATCGCGCCGCACCGTCACTTCGCCCAGAACGTCGCCGACTGCCGCCTCAGTATGGCAGGCGAGGCAAAAGGGCTCTGCGGTGATGGGCAGGGTGGCGCTTGCATGGGCGGTGTCGGGCCAATCGCCGCGCGGCAGCCCCTCGGGCGTGAACTCGAACCCCTGTTCGATGGAGCGGATCGTGACCTCTGAGGGAATGATCGCGATGCGATAGCCCAGCCCGTCCCAATTGTCCTTGAGGATCGGATAGACCGTGCGCGCGGCCACCGGCCCGCCTTCGTTGCGCATGATCGAGCGGACGTTATCGGCCAGATCCTGCGCCACGTCGGCGGCATCAGAGGGACCATGCACACGGAATTTGTAATAGACCATCCCGGCCTTGAGCGCGAATTCCAACACCGTCACCATCAACAGGATGACAAAGAAATCGCGGATCATATGGATCAGGAAAGACTGATCAAATCGCCCGATCAACGGACTGTTCTGGTCGAGTTTCTGCCCTGTCATGGCGCTGTCCCCGGGGTTTATCCCGAGGAGTTAGAGCGTATTTTCCGAAAGGTAAGGGGCGGCCTGTTCACAAAGGATCGCTTTGGCGCGACGGGAGTGTCAGGCGCAGGAGGTTTGCGCGCGCACGGTCTCCATCGCCTCGACCACCGCTTCGAGCGTCAAAAGTATCGAGGCATGGCGATTCTTGTAATCCCGTGCAGGCCGCAGCACCTCGAGCCCGTCAAACGGCGCGGGCGGGGTCGGGCCGTCGGATTTCAACATGTCGCGCAGCGCGTCGCGTGCCGCCGTTACCTGAGCCAAATCGCAGCCGATGATCCCGCGCCCCACGACACTCGCCGCCGCCTGACCAAGCGCGCAGGCCTTGACCTCGGCGGCATAGTCGCTGATGCGCCCATCCTCGCAGCGAATATCCACGGTCACGGTCGAACCACAGAGCGGCGCGCGGCGCTTGACGCTGGCCTGCGCATCGGCAAGCCGCCCGTGATGCGGGATGTCGGAGGCCAGTTCCAGTATCCGCGCGGAATAGAGCTTGATCAGGTCGGTTTCGCCGCTCATGGCTTTCCCTTTCGTGTGTTGCCCCATAAATAAGCGCGTGACGCGCAGATGCAAAAGGAAATCCGCCATGCTCTTCGATCCGGCGACACTAAAGTATGACGCGAACGGGTTGATCCCCGCCATCGCCCAAGAGGCCGAGACCGGCGAAGTGCTGATGATGGCGTGGATGAACGCGGACGCCGTGGCGCGCACGCTGGAGACCGGGAGCGTGACCTATTGGAGCCGCTCACGGCAGGCGTTCTGGATCAAGGGCGAAACCTCGGGGCATGTGCAGGAGCTGGTCGAGATGCGCGTCGATTGTGACCGCGATTGCCTGTTGGTGCAGGTGCGCCAGAGTGGCCCCGCCTGTCACACCAACCGGCGCTCGTGTTTCTACACGGCGGTGCGGGAGGGGGATGAGATCGAGATCATGGCGCCTATGGCGGGCGCAGAATGAGTATTTCCGGAACGCTGAAAGGTTAAATCCCGACCATCGCGCGAATGTCGCTGGGGCTGGCCCCTTGGGCGCGGTAGGTGGCGATGGCGCGCGCGTCGTCGCGTTTGGCTAGACGTTTGCCCGCGTCATCGCGGATTAGCGCGTGGTGGTAATAGGCAGGCGTGGGCAGGCCCAGCAGGCGCTGCAAGAGCACATGGATTTGCGTGGCCTCTTGCAGGTCTTCACCCCGGATCACATGGGTAATGCCCTGATCGGCATCGTCCACCACCACCGAGAGATGATATGACGCGCCCATCTCGCGCCGCGCCAGCACCACGTCACCGACGGTGTGAGGCAGGTCATGCGGTGTCATGATTTGGTCTTTTTCACTGTAAGACAAAGGGTTATCAAGCGTTCTACATGCGCGCGCCATATCAAGGCGCAGGGCGCAATCCTCGGGCATCGGGCCCTGCGGCGGGGTCGCGGGACGGCAGGTGCCGGGATAGATCACGCCATCGGGCCCCAAGAGCGGCGCGCCCTCTTGCGGGGCAGATGCGGCGGCGCGAATATCGGCACGGCTGCAGGAGCATTGGTAGAGAAGGCCCTGATCCCAAAGCGATTTCAGCGCCGCACGATAGCGGGGTAGGCGGGAGGACTGGCGCAGCACGGGGCGGGGCCAATCGAGACCAAGCCACGCCAGATCGTCGAGAATCTGCGCCTCCCACTCCGGGCGACAGCGGGTCTGATCCAGATCGTCGATGCGCAGGAGAAAGGTTCCACCCTCGGCCTGCGCCCGATCATAGGCCAGTATCGCGGAATAGGCATGCCCCAGATGCAGCGGGCCGGTCGGCGAGGGGGCAAATCGCGTTATGAACATCTATACAATGGGTTATGAGGCAATGCTCATGTTCTGCGCGGCCAGCCATTCGCCCCAGGCCGCCTTGGCGCGGTCGGTATAGCCCTTGTAGCGATTCATGCGCCCACGCCGCCCGCCCTTGAACCCGTCGATCGGACGAAACAGGCCGAAATTCACGTTCATCGGTTGAAAGGTCTTGGCCTCCGCCCCGCCGGTGATGTGGTGGATGAGGGCGCCCATGGCGCTATCCTGCGGCACGGGGGGCAGGCTAAGCCCCAGAATTTCCGCCGCCGCCAAGCGGCCCCCCAAGAGGCCCATCGCGGCGGATTCGACATAGCCCTCCACCCCGGTGATCTGCCCGGCAAAGCGGATATGCGGGCGCGAGCGCATGCGCATTTGCGCATCAAGCAGCGTGGGGGAATTGAGAAATGTGTTGCGGTGAATGCCGCCAAGACGCGCGAACTGCGCGTTCTCAAGGCCGGGAATCATTTTGAAAACAGCAGTTTGCGCGCCATACTTCATCTTGGTCTGAAATCCCACGATATTGTAGAGCGTGCCAAGCGCGTTGTCGCGGCGCAGTTGCACCACGGCATGCGGCTTCACGTCCGGCGCATGTGGATTGGTCAGGCCAACGGGCTTCATCGGGCCATGGCGCAGCGTCTCGCGGCCACGTTCGGCCATAACCTCGATGGGCAGGCAGCCGTCGAAATAGCCGGCGGTTTCACCTTCATGGAATTCGGTTTTGTCAGCGGCCAGCAGCGCGTCGATGAACACCTCGTATTGGTCGCGGTCCATCGGGCAGTTGAGGTAGGCGGTGCGCTCTGCCTCGGTCTCGCCCTTGTCATAGCGCGACTGCATCCAGGCGCGCGACATGTCGATGCTCTCGTGATAGACAATCGGCGCGATGGCGTCGAAAAACGCCAGCGCTTCGGTGCCGGTCTCTGCGGCAATTGCGCGGCCCAGCCCCGCAGATGTCAGCGGGCCGGTTGCGATGATCCAATACCCACTCTCAGGAAGTTCCGTGATTTCATCATGTTGCACGGTGATCTTCGGGTGATCTAACAGTCGCGCCGTGACGGATTGGGCAAAGCGATCCCGGTCCACCGCCAACGCGCCACCGGCAGGCAGGCGGTTTTCATGGGCCATGGCCATGATAAGCCCATCCGCCGCGCGCATTTCCCAATGCAACAAACCCACCGCATTCTGTTCGTCATCATCCGAGCGAAAGGAGTTGGAGCAAACCATTTCCGCCAGATCGCCGGTGCGATGCGCAAAGGTTTTGACCTTGGGGCGCATTTCGTGGATGACCACGTCCACGCCCATATTGGCCGCCTGCCACGCCGCCTCTGATCCGGCCATGCCGCCGCCGATGATATGCAATACCTTGTCCATGGGCTGCGATCTAGGCCATTGCGGGGCGTTTGGAAAGGGGCGTCACTGATCCCAATTGGGCGTGCGTTTGTCGATGAAGGCGGCGATGCCTTCGGCGGTGTCGCGGTCGAGCATGTTCTCGACCATCACCGCGCCGGTATGGGCATAGGCGGCATCCAGTCCCATTTCCAACTGCTCATAGAACGCACGCTTGCCGATTCGCACGGCAGACCCCAGCTTTGTCGCGACAGTTTCAGCGAGGGCTGTGGTCTCAGACTCCAGATCCTCGGGCGGCACGGCGCGGTTTATCAACCCCAACTCCGCGGCGCGGGCGGTGTCGATAAAGGCCCCCGTCGTCAGCATCTCGAACGCCTGTTTGCGTGGGATATTGCGGCTGAGCGCCACCATCGGGGTGGAACAAAAGAGGCCGATATTGACACCATTCACCCCAAACCGCGTGCCATGGGCGGCCACGGCCATGTCGCAGCTTGCCACCAACTGGCAGCCCGCTGCCGTGGCGATGCCATGGGGCGCGGCAATGACCGGCTGGGGCAAGGAGCGAATTGCGGTCATAACTGCGGTGCAGCGCGCAAAGAGATCGGCGAAATAGGCGCGCCCCCCATCCTCTGCCTGCCGCCCGGCGGTCATTTCCTTGAGATCATGCCCGGCGCAAAACGCCTTGCCCGCGCCCATGATCACGACCACGCGGATGGTGCGATCCTGCGCCAGCCGGTCGAATTCGACCTGAAGCGCCGCCAGCATCGCATCCGAGAGCGCGTTGAGATTGCCGGGCGAATTCAGCGTGAGCCGCGCGATTGCACCCTCATCGATGCGGTCGAGAATTGTCATCTTGTACCCCTTGTGCCTTGGGGCCATTCTAGCCCGGAACAGGGCAGGGAGCAAAGCATGAGCGTCAAGATGACCGCTACGGAATTGATGGAGTTCCTCGATCGGGAATTTCCGCAAGTGACTGGCGACTTCGCGATCGACGAGGTGGGCGACATGCGCATCAGAACCCGCCTTCTGGTGGCGGATCGCCATTTGCGCCCCGGTGGCACGGTGTCGGGACCGTCGATCTTTGCCTTGGCGGATGTGTCGGTCTATCTGGCGATTTTGGCGATGATCGGGCCACAGGGGTTGGCGGTGACCACCAATTGCAGCGTTGATTTCATGCGCAAACCGGCGGCGGGCGTCGACCTTATCGCCGAGTGCCGCCTGCTGAAACTGGGCCGGGTTCTGGCAGTGGGAGAGGTTTTGATTTTTTCCGACGGTATGACAGTCCCCGTGGCACGCGCCAGCCTGACCTATTCGATCCCCCCGAACTGAGCCAGAGCCAGGGGGCTATCCGTCCCCCCCCGGACCCCCCGAGAGTATTTTGCGAAGGTGAGGGGTGAAATATGTTGGGGTAATATAATACCTATTTTTCAAGCCATTGTTTTTGAACATCTAATTTGAACATATGGCGGTTGACCTGCGCATCGAACCGATTATAACCCGCCCATCGCATCAGCGCTGTCCGAAGGGTGGCCGAAACTGATCAAGACCAAAGACCAAGCACAAGGTTCTGCCTGACATGAAAACATTCTCTGCTACCCCGGCAGATATCGACAAGAAATGGATCCTGATCGACGCCGAAGGCGTTGTTCTGGGCCGTCTCGCCTCGATCATCGCCATGCGCCTGCGCGGCAAGCACAAGGCCAGCTTTACCCCTCACATGGACATGGGTGACAACGTGATCGTCATCAATGCCGACAAGGTGCAGCTGACCGGCAACAAGCGCAACAAGCCCAATTACTGGCACACCGGCCATCCGGGCGGCATCAAATCCCGCACCACCGGCGAGATCCTCGAGGGTAAATACCCCGAGCGCGTCGTGATGCAGGCGGTCAAGCGTATGCTGCCGGGCAACACCCTTGCGCGCACGCAGATGACCAACCTGCGCGTCTATGCGGGCGGCGAACACCCCCACGAGGCCCAGAGCCCCGAGGTGCTGGACGTCAAATCCATGAACTCCAAGAACACGCGGGTGGCATACTGATGGCTGACGAAATCAAATCCCTCGAAGGTCTCGAAGCCGTCGCTGGCACCGTCAGCGCGGCCCCGATGGAGATCAAAGCCCCGCGTGAGCCGCAGCGCGATTCGCTCGGCCGCTCTTATGCGACCGGCAAGCGCAAGGACGCGGTCGCTCGCGTCTGGATCAAGCCCGGTTCGGGCAAGGTCGTGGTCAACGGCAAGCCGATGAAAGAGTATTTCGCGCGCCCCGTGCTTCAGATGATCCTCAAGCAGCCCTTCACCGTGTCGGGCACCGAAGGTCAGTTCGACGTGATGGCGACGGTCGCCGGTGGCGGCCTCTCGGGTCAGGCCGGTGCTGTCAAGCACGGCGTGTCCAAGGCGCTGCAGCTTTATGATCCCACCCTGCGTGGCGCACTCAAGGCCGCCGGGTTCCTGACCCGCGACAGCCGCGTCGTGGAACGCAAGAAATATGGCCGGGCCAAGGCGCGCAAGAGCTTCCAGTTCTCCAAGCGCTGATCGCTTTACGGATATCACAGTCAAAGGGCCGCCCAATGGGCGGCCCTTTCCTATGGAGGGGCGTCAGGCGGTGGCCTGATCAGGGCTGGGCTTGCGGCGTTCATCAATGAACTGGTCAAACTCCGCCTTGTCGCGGGCATCGCGCAGCCGCTGCAAAAACGCCTCGAATTGTTCCTGTTCCTCTTCCAAGCGGCGCAGCGTGTCGGCCTTATAGGCGTCAAAGGCGGCATTGCCGGTGCCCTTTGAGGCATGACGGCCCTGAAAACGCGAGAGTTTGCTGCGACAGGTCATACGGTTGCTCCAGATCATATAGCCCAAAATGGCTAGGCCGACGGGCCAGAAAACGATAAAGCCAAGGACCATGGCGATGATCCAGGCGGGTCTGCCTTGGCGGTCAAGCCAGGATTCGGCCTGTGCAGGCCAAGTGGCGATGGCGGACATGAGGTCTCCTTTGCGGTGTAAATGTTACTTACATTTACATAGGTAAGATCCAAAATCCCCCATGCAAGAGATATGCGCGGATTTTTTGAGTCAGACCTCGGTGTCGGGCGGAATCAGCCCCAGCCCCCGCAGATAGACGCCGATGCCGGATTCCAGCAGGTCTTCGGGCGGGTAGGGCGACCGTGCCCCCGGCGCGCCGCGCGCATATAGCTCAACCACCCCGTGGCTCATCGCCCAGACATGGGCGGCAAACATCGCTGCAGGGGGCCTGCGGTCGGGGGGCAAATGCGCCGAGAGTGCTGCGGCGGCACGAGTGAGAATCGCTTGGGCGCGCCCCGCCGCATCGGCCAGTTCCGGGTTGGAGTTTACCGAGAGGCCGGATTCGAACATCGCCACATAATGCCCCGCATTCGAGCGCGCAAACGCCAGATAGGCCCGCCCGGTGGCCATGAACGCCGCCAGCGGATTCGGACGCGCGTCATCAAACGCCGCCTCCATCCGCTCGACAAAGATTTCAAACCCCTGGCGCGCGGCCTCTGCAATCAGCGCCTCGCGGCCCGGAAAATGCCGGTAAGGGGCGGCGGTCGAAACCTCGGCCAGCTTGGCCGCCTCTGCCATGGTAAAGCCCTGCGGTCCCTTCTCGGCAATCAGCCGCAAGGTAGCGTCAACCAAGGCTTGCCGCAGATTGCCGTGATGATACCCCTGTTTACCCATTCCAGATTTCAGGCCCGCCGGTGATGGATGGATCACACTCCCCCACCGCGCGTACATCCTTGCGGGCATAGTCCAACCGGCTCAGAACGCTCCGGATGGCGCCCAGCCGCGCCCGCCGCTTGTCATCCGAACGCACCACGGTCCAGGGCGCATGGTCGCTATGGCTGCGGGTCAGGGTCTCGGCGATGGCGGCCGTGTAACTGTCCCATTTCTTGAGACCCTCGACGTCGATCCAGCTCAGTTTCCATTGCTTGAGCGGGTCTTGCTCGCGCGCGAGAAAGCGGCGGAGTTGTTCGGCGCGGCCAACGTTGAGCCAGATCTTGAAGAGATGGATGCCCTCATCGACGATCATCCGCTCGAAATCCGGCACCTGGGCAAAGAAAAGTTCGCGCTGCGCGTCGGTGCAAAAGCCAAAGACCTTTTCCACAACGGCGCGGTTATACCAACTCCGGTCGTAGAATACGATTTCGCCTCCGGCGGGCAGATGGTCGATATAGCGTTGGAAATACCACTGTGTCGCCTCGACATCCGAGGGTTTGCCGAGGGCCACGACGCGCGCGCCGCGCGGATTGAGATACTCGCGGAACCGTTTGATCGTGCTGCCCTTGCCCGCCGCATCGCGCCCCTCAAAGACGATGGCAATCCGCGCGCCGCTTTCCTTGGCCCAATGCTGGAGCTTGACCAGTTCGATTTGCAGCTTTGCGAGATCTTTCTCATAGGTCTTTTTCGACATTTCCTCGGAATAGGGGAAATCACCGCCCAGAATGTCATCCTTGTCGGCGCGGCGGATTTCCTTGCGGATTGGGTCCGGGGCTTCGGTCTCGAAAAAGGCGCTGATTGCGCCGTCAAAGGGCAGGTCCATGCGGCCTCTCGCTCCTGTTTTGGCCAGTATGGCCGCTCAATCGGCAGGGCGCAATCCGGCGCGCGCCGCCGCGCGGTCAATGGCGGCAATCACCGCCTCTGGATCGCTGTGATGCGGCATATGGCCGACGCCGGGAAGAACCGTCAGATTGGCCCCGTTGATCTGTGCCGCCAGCGGTTCAGAATGGATGGAAAGACCCACCGTCGTATCCGCGCTGCCATGCACGATCTCGACCGGCACCGCGATCTCGCCAAATCGGGGATGCAGTGCCTTGATCTCACCCAAGAGATTTGCGCGTTGCAGAGCGTTGGCACGCAGGGATTCGCGGCGCAACGTGAGACCCGCGCCGATATGATCGAGGTATCCTGCCGGCGGGTCTTGTGGCGTGAAAATCTCTTGCACGGCCTCTTCGACGCGGCTGTCGGGCACAAAGGCGCTCAGCAGCGGGATCGTCAGCGGCCCCAACACCGGATGCGACAGAACCCGGTAATAGGTTGATAGACCGCTGTCCCATGGCTTGGCAGCACCCGCCACATCCACCAACGCGGCAATATGATCAGGCCGCGTCACCCCCCAGGCAAGCGCCACCGCCCCGCCATAGCTATGCCCAAGCACGACAGGCCGCTCTGCCCCCAACAGCGCCGCCGCTTCTTGCAACAGCGCGGCTTGCTGCGTGATCGTCGCTCCGGTGCGATTGATCCGAGGCGTATAACCCAGCCCGGGGCGATCCATCACTATGACCCGGTAGCGCTGCGCCAGACTCGGCGCCAGATCAAAGGTCATGTCGCGGGTGCTTCCCGAAGCCCCGTGTATCAGCACCAGATCAGGGCCCTTGCCCATCACCACCGCATGCACACGGTGGCCTCTCACCTCGACAAACTGCCCCTCAGGGGGAAATGCCACCTCGGCCCGCGCCTCATGCGCCCGCGCACGCATCTGGCTCCAGCCCCAGACAGAAGCCAGAAAAAACAGAAAGAGGATCAGGGTTTTAAGAGCCAATGGCATTCATATCGAACGGAGTCGTCTGATAGATCTGGTTGATCCAGTTGCCATAGAGAAGATGCGCGTGACTGCGCCAACGGTTCTGCGGCGCACGCGCAGGATCGTCGCCGGGATAGTAGTTTCCCGGCACATTGATCGGCGTGCCTGCCGCAACATCCCGGTCATATTCCTGCTTGAGCGTGTCGCTGTCATACTCAAAATGGTTGAAGATATAGAGCGCGTTGCGCCGCTCATCCTCGACCAGACAGGGGCCAACCTCGTCACTATCCAAGAGGATTTTCAGCCCCGCGACCGCTTCGATCTCGTCCCTCTTCATCTCGGTCCACCGGCTGACCGGGATCACGCAATCGTCGGAAAACCCACGCAAATAGGGCGAGGCGGGGGCCATGTTGCGATGCCGGAAGCAGCCGAACGCCTTGGCAGGCAGCATATGTTTCCTGACACCATGGAAATGGTTGATCATCGCCATCCCGCCCCAGCAGACGCCAAAGGTCGAATGCACATGGCTTTGCGTCCACGCGAACACGCGCTCCAACTCTTCCCAATAGGTGACCGCGTCAAACTCCAGATGCTCGATCGGTGCGCCGGTGATGATCAACCCATCATATTTGTCCCCCGACACCACCACCTCCTCAAAAGGCCGGTAAAAGCTCTCCATGTGCTCGGCAGCGGTGTTCTTGGCCTGATGCTCGCTCATGCGGATCAGGTCAAACTCGATCTGCAACGGTGTCGCCCCGATGAGCCGGGCAAACTGGTTCTCGGTCTGGATCTTCTTTGGCATGAGATTGAGCAGGCCGATGCGCAGCGGCCGAATATCCTGCCGCGCCGCCTGATCCGGGTCCATCACCGACACCCCTTCGCGCGTCAGCACGGCATAGGCGGGCAGATTGGCGGGCATCTTGATGGGCATGGGGCAGGGGTTCCTTGACTGTCTGGCCTTAGATAGGCGTGGCGGCGCGGCGCTCAAGTGCGGTGGCAATCAGCGCCTCGAAATCCGGCGCAGTCTTGACCCCCGCCACCTCATTGGCACTGACGCTCACCCCCCATTTCACCATCGCCTCATAGCGTGGTTGCCGGTGCGCCAAAGCGCGCGCATAGGTCCAGCGGATAAAGCTATCTGGATTAACATCACCCTCTTCGCACTTGTTTTCGCGCAGATATTCCGCCCAGGCCGCATCAAGGAACGCGGGCTGGTACGCCATCGGCTTGGGGGCGCGATCAAAGCGGCGGATGAGCTCTGCCGTATGCGCCTCGGAACCTTCGATGTAGATCAAGAGGCACTGCGCCGACAGCTCTGTCAGGATCGGATCTTCGGGATTGTTGCCATCCACCCATTCACAGATCGACCCGCCCGTGTCGCAGATGAAATGCGGATAGCCATAGAGCGCACCCGCACGGCGGATGAAATACGCCGTATCCATCAGCGCGTGAATTTCGGCCTGCCGGAACTGCTCCTGCCGAATGCGGTATTCGGCGATCGGCAAGCCGCCCTTGGCCGGATTGCCCGGCTTGCCCAGATAGGTCGAGACCGGGGTGAGATTGTGAAAGGTGATGTTGGAGCCGATATAGATCGAATCCGAGAGCAGCAGATCACGCAGGAAGGGCACCTGCATCGCATGTGCCTTGGCGTTGTCGGCAATCAGCTCGCCCATGTAGCGGGTGCCAATGCGATAATCTATCGAATAGTGAAACCAGTCCCCGGCATCGCGCAGCATGTTCGACAGATGCGTCTTGCCCAGACCCGACATGCCATAAAACAGCACCCGTTTATGTGTGGCCTCGCGCCAGTCTTGTGCCGAACTATAGATCATCGCTGCTCCCTCTCGCGGGCTTGGTACAAAGCGCGCGGCGCGGGGTCAAATGCAATCATGCAAAAGCCCCGCCCGGATGAGGGGCGGGGCCTGATTTTGTAGCTTGGATCGATTAGAAGCGGAAGGCGACCTTGGTGCCAATCGCGATGGCATCGCTGTTCGAGAAGGCGGTCACGTTGGAATTCGCGTCGCCGATTTCGAAATACTTGATGCCAGCGGTGATTTCCCATGCTTCGGTTTCGTATGTGGCGGCCAGACCGTAGCTGAAATAGCCGTCCTTGCCCGAGAGGTTGCCCACAACGTCGCCCTCGTCCTTTTCATAGCCAAGGATGAGCGCGCCGCTCCAGTTTTCGGTGAACCGGCGACCGATACCCAACTCATAGGTCCAGATATCGCTCGGGCCGCTTGCGATGGGAACGTTGACCGGAACGCCCGTGGCCACCGAGAAGAAGTCACCCGGCTGCACGGCAAATTTCGACCATTCCCGCCATTTGACAGAGCCGAAGAGCAGCGTGTCTTTGGCAATGCCAGACTGCGCATGCAGGGTGAACGCCTGTGGGAGTTCCACTTTGAAACCTGCGCCGGTGTTGTCCTTGAAATCGTGCTCGGTCTTGGATTCGTAGGTCAGGGCAACGCGCAGGGCGATGTCCGGGATTTCATAGGCGGCACCAAGCAGGTAACCCACCTGAAAATCCTTGCTCACGCTCAGCGTATAGGGTGAGTTGGGGGCGGGAACCGCGCTGCCAAGGGTGGCGGGAGAGATCACGGTGAGGTTCCCCGAGAGACCGACATAACGCAGGCCACCATAGATGCTGAAACGCTCGGTTGCCTTGTATTTTGCAAGGGCCGTGAAGGCAACGGAACTGACTTCGGCGTTCGACCCACCAAAGAACGATCCGCCCAACGCGGCGGGCAGAGCGCCATAATCGACCGAGGCGCCAACCGGCTCGTCGATGACGAAGGCCAGCGCTACACGGTCATTCAACTCGTGTTTGTAGCCACCTGCAAAAGACTGATAGCGCTCTTGAATATTGCCGGTTGCCGGGGTCGGCACGCCCGGACGCGGAGTGCCGGAAACAGACGGATCAACCGTCGCTGCCGAGAACTCAAGATAATTCTTGCCCTTCTCGAACAGGATCATCGACGGATCGCCGCGGCGCTCTATCTCTCCACCAAAGGCTGTGGATGCTGTTGCGGTGATCAATGTCGCCGCGAGCCAAGTTGTCTTCATGTGTCCCTCCTCCAGAGTTATTGGCGTCACATTACCGTTACGCTGAAACCGGTCAATCTTTGACGCGGCGTCACGGATTGCGACGGCGACACGGGTTGCGCTGTGGACACACCCTAAAGGTGAAAAAAGAGCAAATTCAGGCGCTTTTGCGCGTTTCGCGCCATATATTCAGGTAATTCGCGCCAAAGATCACCATCGCGCCCAGGATCACAAATGCGTCAACAGGTTCAGCATACACCAAAAGACCGATGATTGCGATCACGGGCAGTCGCAAAAAATCTACCGGCGTGATCAAAGTAGCGGGCGCGAGGGACAAAGCCGTGGTCAAACAGAAATGTGCAAGCAGCCCCGCACATCCAATCAGAATCAGCCAAGGGGCAGAGGTCAGCGACGGCAGCGCTATGTCGCCATCCACCCCGGCGCAGAGGACACCGAGGATGATCTGAACCAATGTCATCCAGAACAGGATACAGGTCAGGCTCTCTGTCCGGGTGAGCCGCTTGGTCATCAGGATCGACCCGGCAAAGCCGATGGCCGCCGCCGCAGCCGCCAGAGTGCCCAGACTGAATGTCTCAGGACTTGGCCGTGCCACGATCAAAATACCAATGAACCCGATCACCGCCGCAAGGGCGCGGGTCCGCGTCAGCCGCTCACCCAGAATCAGGGGCGACAGGACCAGCACCCAAAGCGGCGCGGTGAACTCCAGGGCAAAGACCTGCGCGAGCGGAATGACCGTGATCGCATAGAACCAGAGGTTCTGTCCGGCGAAATGGCACAGATTGCGAATCAGATGCGTGCCGGGACTGCGCGTGGTGATTGTGGCGGCGTGGCCTGTCAGTCGCGCCAAGATGATGACGATGACAAAACCCACGATGCTGCGGTACATCATGATCTCGAACGTATCGAGCTCAAAGCTGACCGCCCGTCCCGCAACTGCCATCGACGAAAACGACACCACCGCGCCCAGCATCCAAAGCCCCGCACGAAGTACTACGCCCGGATCACGGGGCGGGGTGACACCAGTCCCCATTCAGCCGCGCCGCCGCTGTTGTGATCGTGCCGCCGCCAACTCGTGCCCATGGGCCCTGTGACTTGCGCGATGAATGCCGTGGCAAACAGGGTGACGCAGATCGTGCGTGCCACCCATCCTGTGCCGCCGACCAGGCTCTGTTCGAATCACAGACGGTCTTTGCGCGTCGTCCGGTTGATCCATCTCTGCCCCCATTGACCCTATTTCATAGCCAGCGTGGCAGGCTTGGTCTCGTGTCAGTCCACCGCTGCATTCGAGCGATGCCCCTGTGTACAATTCAAGCCCGAAAATGCACATCCTGTACACAGTCAGCACTCGATCTCAGGCGAACCTGCAAAAGACGTCGCCGGGTCAGCGTTTGCGCCCGAAAGCGGTCATTCCCACTCGATCGTTCCCGGTGGTTTGGAGGTGATGTCATAGGTCACTCGGTTTATGCCTTTGACTTCATTGATAATTCGCGTGGCGGTTTCGCCAAGAAACTCATGGGTAAAGGGATAGTAATCCGCCGTCATCCCATCGACGCTCGTCACGGCGCGGAGCGCACAGGCAAAATCATAGGTTCGCCCATCGCCCATCACACCCACCGTCCGCACCGGCAAAATGGCCACAAACGCCTGCCAGATCGCATCATATAGTCCATGTTTGCGGATTTGATCTATATATACCGCATCCGCCTTGCGCAGGATCTCCAGCTTTTCGCGGGTAATCTCCCCCGGACAGCGGATCGCAAGCCCCGGACCGGGGAACGGATGACGCCCAATGAAACTCTCCGGCAGCCCCAACTCACGCCCCAAGGCACGCACTTCGTCCTTGAACAACTCGCGCAACGGCTCGACCAGCTTGAGCCCCATCTTCTCCGGCAAGCCGCCAACATTGTGGTGGGATTTGATCGTCACCGAGGGACCACCCGAGAAGGAAACGCTCTCGATCACATCCGGATAGAGCGTGCCCTGAGCCAAGAACTCAGCCCCTTCAATTTCATTGGCGTGTTTCTGGAACACGTCAATGAACAGACGTCCGATTATTTTTCTCTTTGTTTCCGGGTCACTTACGCCATCAAGATCACCTAGAAAAAGGTCTGATTCATCCGCGTGAATGAGGGGGATATTGTAATTGTCCCGGAACATCGTCACGACGTCTTGCGCCTCGTTCAACCGCAAGAGCCCGTGATCGACAAAGACGCAGGTGAGCTGATCGCCAATCGCCTCATGGATCAAAACAGCGGCCACGGAGCTATCAACCCCGCCCGAAAGCCCGCAGATCACCTGTTTGTCGCCGACCTGCGCACGGATCTTGGCAATCGCCTCTTCCCGGTACGCGCCCATGGTCCAATCGCCTGCAAAACCTGCGAGCTTGATGAAATTCTCATAGAGCCGCGCCCCATTGGGCGTGTGATGTACCTCAGGATGAAACTGCACCGCATAAAACCGCCGCGAGCGGTCGGCCGTGATCGCAAACGGCGCTCCCGGCGAGGTGCCGAGAACTTCAAATCCTGGAGCGATTTCAGAGACATGGTCGCCGTGGCTCATCCAAACCTGCTCGCGACCGGAGTCATCCGCGAACCAGCCGTTGACGAAGTCACTCTCGATCCGGGCACCGGTCACATAGGCACGGCCAAACTCGGCTGTGGCGTGTTCTCCCGCCTCAACCTTGCCGCCAAGATCCTGCATCATCACTTGTTGCCCATAGCAGATACCAAGGATCGGCACACCCAGATCATAGACGGCCTGAGGCGGCCTTGGGCTGCCCTCGCGCATCACGCTGTCGGGCCCCCCCGAAAAGATGATCGCCCGCGGCGCCATCTCTTGCAGAAAGGCGTTCGTCACCTTTTGATACGGGTGAATTTCGCAATAGACATTCAGCTCACGCAGGCGACGCGCAATCAACTGCGTCACTTGGCTGCCAAAGTCGATGATCAGGAGGCGGTCATGGGATATCTGGCTCATGTTCTGCCTAGTAATTGGCGTCCCGCCCCTGCGCAAGA
Source organism: Roseovarius sp. MBR-51 (assembly GCF_053628575.1). Taxonomy (NCBI): domain Bacteria; kingdom Pseudomonadati; phylum Pseudomonadota; class Alphaproteobacteria; order Rhodobacterales; family Roseobacteraceae; genus Roseovarius; species Roseovarius sp. MBR-51. The sequence goes on along the minus strand of NZ_JBRJGQ010000003.1, from coordinate 22,075 downwards.
GAAAGCAGCGCGCCTTACCAGCGATAGCTGATGCCGGTTGCGATCTCGTGCTGGCGCATGCGAATTTTCACCGGTTGCGCCACACCTGTAAGTGCCGGGTTGGCCCCGGAGAAACTATTGGAGAACGCATGGGTGTAGGAAAAGGTAACGGCCCAACGCTCGTTGATCCGATAGGTGCCGCCCGCCGAGAGATGCCATTGCGGCGTGGCGGGGGCGATGGTGTTAATCACCACGTCCCCATCGTTCTTGATGAATTCGGTCGAATAGCTGACCCCGGTGCGCAGCGTCAGCTTGTCCGACTTGCGCCAGATGGCGGCCAAGCGCCAGACATCGACATCGTCCCAGCCAAAGCCCACGCCGTTGGGTGCGCCCAGCGGCCCGTTCGGAGGCGCGCTCGGGTTGGAGATGGATTTTACATCGCCATAGAAAATGTGCTGATATTCGCCTGTGATCGTCCATTGCGGCGCTGAGGCGGGTGTATAGGCCGCGCCAAGGGTCAGCATAGCGGGCACGTCAAATTCACCCCCTGCAAAGAGGCCCTGGTATCGGCTGAACTTGGACATCTGGATTTCGTTGCGATAGGCCGCGCCAAAGGACCATTGCGGGTTGACCTCGTAGAGCAGACCGAGGTTCACGCCGAACCCGGTGGACCAGTCATGGCCCCGGTTGGTGACTTCGCCGGGGCTGATCGAGAGGCCGGAGAAGGCCTGTAGCCCCTGCGCCTTGAACCTTTGCACCGCAAGAATGGGCGAGACGCCGAGGCTCAGACGGTCATTCACCTTGCGGGCATAGTTCAAGGTGATGAAGGCCGGTTCGAGATTGACCCCGAGGGGGGCGGACCCTGCGCCGAGACCGGCAAAGAAATCGGTGTCGAATTCGGTGCTCATGCCGCCATTGCCAAAGACAAAGGCACCAAGAGACGAGCGGTCATCCAGTTTCCAGTTGGCACCGCCGCAGGGGATGAAGAAGACATCATTCTGGCTCTTGTGTGTGCCGGGGGTCAGCGGGCCGCCGGGGGCGATCTCCACGTCACGGTTGGGGGCAAAGGTGGTGAGGCAAAACCCGGCCTGATTGCCCACCTTGACCCCCGTGGCCGGGTTCTGCGCCATGCCCAGAACGCCTGTGGGCACCGCAACGCCCGCACCGGCCATGCCCTTGGACTGACCGCCATAGCCATTGGCGAAATAGCCATTGGTAGCCGTGGCGGGACTGGCGAGTACAGCAACACCCATCAGGGCGCACACCTTGGCCATGAGGCCAAAACGCTGTTTGCTCTTTGTATCCCTCCCAATGCAGTGCGGTTCGCCCGCATCTGTCGGTTTGACTTTTGTTTTTCCAGAGCCATTCAGGTTGGTCGAAAGATGTGGATCACACTCAAACATGATGATTTATGAATGTAATTTGTCATTCACTTTTTTGTGTTCCGAAAACGCCACTCTTTGAGGGCGGAATTGATCTGCGGAATGTGTCGCTTTTTCCCCGCAATCGCCGGAATCTTCGCCTGATACGCCCCGGCAAAGAGGTATGACGGGCCGAGACCTGCCGCGTGGCGGGCGCATTGGCTATCGCAATTGACCATAAAAAGGGTGCATCCATGTCAGAAGCAGCAGTTAGCAGCAGACGGTCCCGGGGTGGCGGTGGTGCCGCACGTCGCGCCGAACGCACCGCCGTCAGCGTTGAAACCGCGCGTTATATCGAACGCAACATCCCCAATTACGAAGTTCTGACCGAAGAGGCGCTCGAGATCATCGAAGCCAACGCCGAGATTGTTCTTGAAGAAATTGGGGTGAATTTCGTTCAGAATCCGGCGGCACTTGAGCGGTGGCGCAATGCGGGTGCGGACGTTCAGGGTGAACGGGTGCGCATCCCGCGCGGCCTTGCGCGGCAACTCTGCGCTACGGCCCCGTCGCGGATCATTCAACATGCCCGCAATCCCGAACGTACGGTGGAAATCGGGGGCAAGTCCCTCGTTTTGGCTCCGGTCTATGGCCCTCCCTTCGTGCGCGACATGGAAGGCGGGCGCCGCTATGCAACGATGGAGGATTTCCGCAAATTCGTGAAGCTGGGCTATATGTCGAAATGGCTGCACCATTCTGGTGGCACAGTGTGTGAGCCGACCGACATTCCGGTGAACAAGCGCCATCTCGACATGCTGCTGGCGCATATGACCCTGTCGGACAAGCCCTTCATGGGGTCGGTGACAGAACCAAGCCGCGCGCAGGACAGTGTGGATATGTGCAACATCCTCTTTGGAGAGGAGTTCGTGCAGAACAACACCGTTATGACTTCGCTCATCAACGTCAACTCGCCGATGACGTTTGACGATGTGATGATGGGCTCGCTGGAGATCTATGCCGCCAACAATCAGGCCTGCATCCTGTCGCCCTTTATCGTGGGCGGGGCCATGGCACCGGTTTCGGTGGCGGGCACGCTGACGCAAGTGTTGGCCGAGGTTCTGGCGGGCATCGCCTATAGCCAGCTCGTGCGCCCCGGTGCGCCGATGATCTTTGGCGCGTTTGTCACCTCGATCGACATGAACTCGGGCGCGCCGACTTTTGGCACACCGGAGGCCGCGCATATCACATATGGCGCGGGGCAATTGGCGCGGCGTCTGGGGTTGCCGTTCCGATCCTCTGGGTCGTTCAACGGTTCGAAGCTGCCGGATGCGCAAGCCGCATATGAGACGGCGAACAGCCTCAACGTGGGCCTCTTGGCCGGTGTCAATTTCATGCTGCATTCCTGCGGCTGGCTCGAAGGCGGGCTTGTGTCCTCCTTTGAAAAATTTGTCATGGACGCCGATCAGTTGGGCACATTGCACCATCTGGCGCGCGGCGTGCAGATGGACGAAGAGGCACAAGCCATGGACGCAATCCGCGAAGTGGGTCCGGGGGGGCATTACCTCGGCTGCGCACACACGCAGGCGAATTTCAAATCCGCCTTCTGGCGGTCTGACCTGTTCGACTACAAGCCTTTCGAGACATGGGCGGATGAGGGCGAGCGCGATACGATGGTTCTGGCCAACGCGCGGGTCAAGAAGATGCTGGCTGACTATCAACAGCCTGAACTTGATCCGAGCATCGCCGAGGCGCTTGCGGCTTATGTCGCGAAACGTAAGGCAGAGATGCCTGACGCCTTCAGCTAAGGCGGTCGCTCTTGAAGACGTCAAGGCGCGTCGCAATTCGATTGCGGCGCGTACTTGTTTGACAGGTCAACCAGCATGGGTGCTGTGCAGATCAACTGTGCCTCACCCATCATGGCGATCAAAATGTCGACATGCTGCACGGGTGAATATCCCGTCGCATGGGCTTTCCGATAGTGTTCCAACCGCGCTTCGGTTTCGATCAGATGGGCAAGCGCCTGTGAACTGCGCGGCAGGACACCGTTGCCGATATGCCGGCCTAGATGTGTCTCACGCCGGTAGGTCGAGAGACCGATCCGCGCTGCGCGGATTAATAGGGGTGGACGGCGTAATGTTCTGAGTGTTCCAAGGACATCTTGCATGAGGGCCTCCTGTTATCGTGCGATTCCTTAGTTGCATGGGTCGGAGGCCCGTTGCGTCCAAGCTCGATACGCCGCACGCAGGTCATTGGATTTGTTTACGATTTGTCAACGAAGGTTGCATTTCTGGAAACGATTAACGAACCGGTAATCTTTGCACGCCTAAGTTGTGGATAACTCTGTGGGTAAGTTGCTTGGCCGCTATCCGGTGCCGTATGGCCTAATTCTGGGGGACGACGATGCGCGAGGGTTATGCATTCAAATGCAATTTGCAGGAGATGCCGAGTTGGGTACCCGAAGCCGCGCTGCACTATTTGGTCCACACTGAAACAGGTACGCCCATTCGGGCGTTGGCGCGGCGGGCAGGGCGGCATGCCTCGACCGTCATGCGCCAGATACGTGCCTATGAAACACGGCGCGACGATCTGCTGGTTGACGAGGCGCTGAGGCGGCTTGGTCAACGCGTAATCCACGACAGGACGCCCGGTTCTCCCCTCAAGGAGGCCACGATGACATCCCAAACCATCCCGATGCCCTACGATACGCAAGAATTGACAGAACTACGTCTGAAATCAGAGGCTCGGCGTGTTCTGCGCCGCCTCTGTGAGACGGATGCGCTCTTGGCGGTGTCGGCCGAGATGGACAAGGCGGTCGTGGTCCGTGACGCAGGTAGTGATCAGCCGTCACGAACGGCCGTGGTTGAACGCGAAGTGGCCGAGGCCATGGCACTCAAAGGATGGATTTCCTGCGATAGACCGGGCCGGATCTCGCGCTATCATGTGACCGCCATGGGACGTAGTGCGTTGAGCCTTATGCTGGCAGAAGCTGAGAACCAAGCGAGTGGCCTTGGTGATGGAACCATCGCACTTGTAGCTCACAGAATTTCGCAGGCGTATTCAGAGGATTCGGGACGACGGGTCCGCTACGGCATTGTGGATTCGCCGCTGGTCGCCTTGGCGCGTCGCCGGGACAGGGACGGGAGCCGCTTTCTGTCCCCAGATTTGGTACGCGCTGGCGAGCGTCTGCGAGAGGATTTCGAATTGGCTCAGATGGTGCCCCGTGTCACGCAAAATTGGGATGTTTTCCTCAGCCACGTCGATCAGTCAGACCGTTCCCATTTTCTGGGAGGATATGGGGCAGACGCCGCGCGTGCGCGTGTTATGTCGGCCTTGCGCGAGTTGGGTCCGGGACTGGGTGATGTGGTGCTGCGGTGTTGCTGCTACATGGAAGGATTGGAGCGTGCAGAAAAGAGAATGGGTTGGTCAGCACGTTCAGGAAAGATCGTGCTTCGCATCGCTCTGCAAAGGCTTAGGCGGCATTACGAGGGGTTGGGTGATGCCGGTGGCATGATCGGTTAAAGGATTCAAGCGTGCCGGGTACATCGGGCGGAGCCTGCTGGTTCACGTTTGGGGCTTTGAGGCCCGCCCGTTCCCTGCAGGCGGTCATGATCAAACAAAGAGTTTGTATCTGGCCGCCTGCGTACCCTTAAATTGATAATTCATCCTTGCAGAATTGGCCGACAGCTATAGCTTTACACTATGAATATAACGCTGCGGCAGCTCGGTTACTTTAAGGCGCTCGCGGAGCAGCGTAATTTTGGTCGTGCGGCTGAGGTGGTCAATATCTCTCAACCTGCACTCTCGGTTCAGATCAAGGAGTTGGAGAGCACCTTGGGTCAGAAGCTCGTGGAACGGCGCGCGCGCGATGTTGTTCTGACCCCGTTTGGCCGTTTGATCCTCGCGCACGCTATCCGGGTTCTTGACGAGATCCAGGGGTTGACCGAGGCCGCCCGTTGGCAAGGAGGCTTGGCAGGGCGGCTTTCGTTGGGAATCATCCCCACAATTGCGCCGTATATCCTTCCTGGTGTGCTTGAGGCGTTGCGCAGTCGCGACATCTCGCTGGATGTCCAAGTGCGCGAAGCGAAAACCGATCAGTTGATTGCGGATATCCAAAGCGGACAGTTGGATGCCGCGATCATGGCTAGGCCCGTGGCATCCGAAGGGTTGAGTGAACGGCTGCTTTTCGAAGACCGGTTTCTTTTGGCGGGAACGGCGGTGCGGCTCTCGGCCTTGGGGCAGGGGGTAGATGCGCTGCGACCCACGTCGTTGGCTCACAGTCCGCTTTTGCTTCTTGAAGATGGTCATTGCCTGACCGATCAGGCGCTTGAAGTTTGTGGGCGCGGTCGCGGGCATGCCCAAATTGACATGGGTGCCTCGTCGCTAGGCACCTTGTCGCGACTGGTGGCCGCAGGATTTGGGCTGACGCTCATGCCCGAGATTGCCGCAGCGACCGAAGTGCGCGCGGCCCCAGGGATATATTTGCGCCGATTTACCCCGCCCGAACCTGCACGCCAGATTGTTCTCGTCCGTCGCCATAGCACTCATGACGAGGTCTGGTTTGAGAAACTGGCCGAGGTATTACAGGCTGTAGGGCAGAGCATGATAAGTCATGCGCGCGTCGATCAGCCGGAAAGGTCGGATATGTCAGATACACGGCCTGCGCCAGAAACAGCGCAGGCCGACATTACAGGGACACTCACTAAGCGCGATGGTCACTCGTTACCTTGATGACAGACGCCAAAATGCGGCGTTGCTTGACTGGCACTCTCCATCGCTATGACCTATACTAGACAAGCGTTACCAAACCATTCGCGGGGAAAAAAACGTGCGCGATCTCAAACTGCCCGACCAACGTCATCCTGAAAAGGCGCATCGCCCCGATAATGCTCAGCCGCGCAAGCCAGATTGGATACGGGTCAAGGCGCCGACGAGTAAAGCCTATTTCGAAACCCACCGGATCATGCGCGAGCACAAGCTGGTGACTGTATGCGAAGAGGCAGGATGCCCCAATGCTGGCGAGTGTTGGAGCCAAGGGCATGCGACCATGATGATTATGGGTGAGATTTGCACCCGCGGCTGCACCTTCTGCAATGTGGCCACCGGAAAACCACAGACGCTTGACGCATTTGAGCCGGGACGGGTGGCCGACGCTGTTTCAAAGCTGGGCCTCAAACATGTCGTCATAACAAGTGTCGATCGTGACGACCTCGAAGATGGTGGAGCAGAGCATTTCGCACAAACGATCCGGGCAATTCGCCACCGGGCGCCCGGCACCACTATTGAAATTCTAACACCCGATTTTTTGCATTGTGCTGACAGTGTTCTGGAAACTGTGGTTGCAGCCAAGCCGGATGTGTTCAATCACAATCTGGAAACCGTGCCCGGCCTTTATCTTACGGTTCGTCCCGGTGCGCGCTATTTTCACTCGCTACGCCTGTTGCAAAGGGTCAAGGAAATGGACCCCACAATGTTCACCAAGTCCGGCATCATGGTGGGTCTCGGAGAGGATCGGCAGTCTGTGCATCAGGTGATGGACGATATGCGTGCCGCCGAGATTGATTTCTTGACCATTGGTCAATATCTGCAACCGACACCCAAGCATCACGCGGTGGACCGCTTTGTGCATCCTGATGAGTTCGCAGCCTATGAAAAGGCCGCTTATGGGAAAGGGTTTCTCATGGTATCCGCCTCGCCGCTGACGAGGTCGAGCTATCATGCGGGTGACGATTTTGCCCGTTTGCAGGTTGCGCGAAACTCTAAATTCGCCTGAGAGGGTATTTATGTGATGTCGAAGCGCATTTTTTATCTTTGATGAAAGGCTGGCGCTGTGGCCTGAGCAGCACTTTGGGAATATTCACTGCGTCAACAGTAAAGCCACGTGCGTTTCTTTCGCCTGTATTATGCGCCAATCTAATGGATAGCCTTTCAGGACGCTCTATCTCTGATCGGTATTCAGCGACCCCAGGTGCGTACGGGACCACAATCCATATGCACAAAATTGCTACCGGAATAGCGTCCGACTCCGCCACCTCCGCAGGCAACGCCTGCGCGATAGATTTGGCTGACTGAGCGGCTTCCAAGTCGAAGGTCGGCGGCCTCGCCAACCATATGGAGAGAATTCTTCGCAACCCCCCCGGAACGGCTTCGCAACATGGCATTGGTTTGAGCGCTGCGATACCCGCTTAACAAGGTATAGGGTTCGGTCGCGTCTAACAGATTGTGGCTGGCCGCCATTATGTCGATCGTGCGAATGTCAATGTTTCGCACTTGATTTGTCCGCCAATCACGCATGAAGAGTGAAATTTCTCGCACCGCTTCCTTGAGATAATCGCCCTCGATCCAATAAATCGTATCGAGTCGCTCACCGGTTCTTGGAGATACCAGACGGATGCGGCGAATATCACCCGCCCCGCGAAGGAACCCTGCAGCATTTGAGAACGTTGGTGCTGCTGCAACCGCCGTAGCGGCAAAAGCCATCAACACGCCACGACGCGAGATGCCAGTTGAACTGAATTTTGTCATATTTTCAATCGCCTGTCCCGTAGCCTACCTGTGGTCGCTGTCCCGCGACCTTTTCGTATCATCCCCAGATGTGGGAGTTTATTGCACACTGGGAATCAATGACCAAGACCTGTTTTCACCGTTCAAAGAACCTTCAAGTTATTTCGGCGGGTTTTCGCGCATTATTTTTCCCCTGTGACTACAATGCGCAAACCCCGCTGTATTTTCGCCGCAGTCGCGCGGTTGTTGTCAACGGTGACATGGATTCCTTAGTAAAAAATTGAGAGCGGCATGATTTCCGGATTATAGTTAAGAGTGAACGAAATCCGCGACCTAGGGGTAGAACTATGAATTTGGCGCTCAGCCGCTGGCGTGATGGACATTTGGTCGGGATCGCCTTTGTTGCATTTATGATAGTCTTCCTGTTGAGTGCATCTACCGTGCCAGCCGCGGCTCAGGTAACCGCTTTTCGACAGGCTGTGGCAGAAGCGGCATCCGAAGACCGCGACCTCGCTGCCTTCTATCAGAGCACTGAGTATCGCTCCGTTTGGATCGGCGAGGGCGAAGAAGATCGCACCCGCAGGCAGGCTCTCGTTCGGGCGCTGTCGCAGGCGGAGGTTCACGGATTGCCCGCAGTGCGCTACGACCTTGCCGGGTTGATGACGATGATGGCAGAGGCACGGTCGTTGCGGGATCTAGGCGCTGTCGAGGTCGCATTGAGCCGGACTTACCTGCAATATGCAAGGGACGTTCAGTCTGGTGTGCTGATACCGTCCCGCGTCGACAGCGATATTAAACGAGACATCGTCTATCGCGACGCCTCCGCGCTGATGTCGCAGATCGTGTCGGGAGATGCTTTCAAGGTTATGCGGAGTTTTCCGCCGCATAGCAACGAATACGCGCGTTTGCTCAAGGAAAAGCTACGACTTGAACGATTGATCGCCCAAGGAGGATGGGGGGTGCCCGTACCCGCTGAAACGCTTCGTCCAGGAGACACCGGGCAATCCGTCGTTGCTCTGCGCAACCGTTTGATTGCGATGGGATATGTCACCCGCAGTGCATCACAGACCTACGACGCTCGTCTCCAACAGGCTGTGCAGGCATTTCAGACAGATCACGGGCTTGACGCAGATGGCGTGGCAGGGGGCTCCACCATGGCTGCTTTGAATACACCTGCGTCTGAACGTCTAAAATCCGTGATTGTCGCGATGGAGCGGGAGCGGTGGTTGACAGAAGATCGTGGGACGCGGCACATTCTTGTGAATCTCACAGACTTCAGCGCGCGCATCCTAGACAACGATCAGGTTACATTCGCGACTCGTGCGGTGATCGGTAAGAACGACGCTGGCCGACGCAGCCCGGAGTTCTCGGACGAGATGGAGCATATGGTGGTCAATCCGACTTGGCATGTTCCCTACTCGATTGCAGTCAATGAGTACCTTCCACAGATGCAACGCAATCCCGGAGCGGCATCACATCTCAAGCTGTATAATCGGAACGGTCGCGAGGTAAGCCGGGGGGCTGTCAATTTTGGCGCATACAATGCGCGTAATTTTCCCTTTGCCATCAAGCAACCGCCATCTGAGCGAAACGCGCTTGGATTGGTAAAATTCATGTTTCCAAACAAATACAATATCTATCTGCACGATACGCCGCAGAAGGCATTGTTCGATCTCGAAAAGCGCGATTTCAGCCATGGCTGCATCCGTTTGCATCAACCTTTCGATTTTGCGTATGCGCTCTTGGCCAAGCAGGAAAGTGACCCTCAAGCTTATTTCCAGTCGGTGCTTAACACGCGGCGTGAAACATATGTCCAACTTGAGCAGCACGTGCCTGTTCATATCATTTATCGGACGGCGTTCACTCAGGCGCAGGGTCGGCCACAGTATCGTGGTGACGTTTATGGGCGAGATGGTCGGATTTGGGACGCGCTTCAAAAAGCAGGGGTTTTGCTGGAGGCAGTTCAGGGCTAGTTAGCCTTTGATCGCAAGGGGCTCCACATGCTCTAGAACGATGACGAGAGTGTTGTGAGCGCGGCCCTTTTCGGCGTGTCTTTGGTGTTCCCAGAAGTAAGCAACTTGGAAACACAGTTGGCCTCGTAGACGAAATCGGGTTCAGTGGGGGTGTCTTTGTTGTTGTCCGTTTGATCGCCGATAGTTCGGGCATCCAGAGGCGCTGTGTTCCGATGGTTCGCGCCGTGATGTTCGACGTGCGATAATGATGACCATGATTGTCGAGCGTTTCAGGGGTTATGTTTGACTGATAATATTGCTCGACAGTGTCACCGATCATAAAAAACGGTTACAAAGCCGACGCACAACTCCGACAACCGGCCCGATATAGGGCGACAGAATGAGAGACCTTGCCATGAGCAGCATTCAGGACCGTGTCATAGCAATTATCGCCGAACAGGCTGTGCTGGAACCTGCGGATGTGACCCTCGACAGCACGCCTGAAGATCTGGGGATTGATAGCCTTGGGTTGGTCGAGAGTATTTTTGCAATTGAAGAGGCGTTCGATATCTCCGTTCCCTTTAATGCGAACAATCCCTCGGAGAGTGATTTTGACATTTCCTCTGTCCGCACGATCATCGCGGGTATCGAGCGACTGGTCGCGGAGCAATCGTGAAACGGGTTGTGATTACCGGCGCGGGCACGATCAACGCGCTTGGTGCAAATGTTGCAAGCACGCTCGAGGCGATGCGAGAAGGGCGCTGTGGTATTTCTGATCTTGAGTTTCAGGATGTGGAGCGGCTTTCGATCCGTATCGGAGGGCAGGTCAAAAATTACGATCCAGAGGCACAATTCAATCGCCAGCAATTGGCTCTCTTTGACCGTTTCACCCAGTTCACGCTGATAGCCGCACGTCAGGCGATGGCACAGGCCGGATTAGAGTTCTCGGGAGAATTGGCAGCAAAGGCCGGGGTCATTCTTGGCAATTCGGGTGGAGGCATGACCACACTCGATGAAAATTACCGCTCTGTTTATGAAGAGGGCAAGAACCGGGTGCATCCCTTTGTGGTGCCCAAATTGATGAATAACGCCGCCGCATCGCATCTGTCGATGGAGTTCAACCTCAAGGGTCCGACATTTACCGTCTCCACCGCTTGCGCCTCTTCCAATCATGCGATGGCGCAGGCGTTTCAGATGGTGCATGGCGGCATCACGCCCGTGATGATTACCGGCGGCTCCGAGTCGATGCTCTGCTTTGGCGGGGTCAAAGCGTGGGAAGGGTTGCGTGTGATGTCGCGCGACGCCTGCCGCCCGTTCTCGGCCAATCGAAATGGCATGGTGCAGGGCGAGGGGGCTGCGATTTTTGTCTTTGAAGAGTTGGAGCATGCACGCAAACGTGGCGCGCAAATCCTCGCTGAAGTGGCCGGTTTTGCAATGACTTCGGATGCAACCGATATCGTCATGCCCTCCAAGCAGGGCGCTGCGCGCGCGATAACTGGTGCGCTCAACGATGCGAGGGTCAACCGTGAAGAGGTCGGGTATATCAACGCACATGGAACTGGCACGGCGGCCAATGACAAGACCGAATGTGCTGCCGTTGCGGATGTCTTTGGCCATCATGCGGATCGGCTGATGATTTCGTCTACCAAATCCATGCATGCCCACCTGATAGGCGGCACCGGTGCCGTAGAGCTGTTGGCGTGTATCATGGCGCTGCGCGACGGGATCATTGCGCCTACTATTGGTTATGAAGAGCCGGACCCTGAATGCGCACTTGATGTGGTGCCTAACGTGGCGCGAGAAGCGCGGGTTGACGTCGCATTGAGCAACGCCTTCGCTTTTGGAGGTCTCAATGCTGTGCTGGCGCTGAAGCGGTTCAATTGAACCAATCCAAGCAAAACGCCGCCCAAACGGGCGGCGTTTTCTTAAGCACTATTAACTTACATCAATTCTGGAGCACGGATGCCTCGTCAAATGCAGCGGTAAAGCCTTTCAGCGAAGCTTCGATACGGACCTTTTGATCCGGAGCCTGTGCCGGAACGATTTCGATGGTGACCTTGACGCCGCGTTTCATCGCATTGATGTCTTCTTGTGTCAGGCCAATACGTGCGAAACATCCTGCCATCGTGCAAAATGAATAGGCATAACTCTTGGCATTGCCTCCATCAACAGACAGCTTGATCTCCTCAGTCAGCAAAGTGCCCAGTGGTGCAGCAATAGTTGCCCCTGCGACAACGGGTGCACCCTCAGGTAATTTGTAAATGCTGAATTCTGCGACTGGATTGCCACCGCTCTCTTTCAACAACTGATACATCTGGCACAGGTCTTCTTGTCCCTCTGCGCCAGTTCGGAAGCATTTTAACTGCCAGTCATCGTGGGTGGCTTTGATATAAGCGGGGTCCTCTTGTACCGGGCGTCCAGTGTCGAGTCCAACACCAGAGGTATCGTTTTCCGCTTGGGCTGCGTCTGCCTCGGGAGCGGGTGTTGCCCCAGGTTCTGCCGCCGCCTCGGGTGCGGGAGCGGGTTGTGTCGCCTCTTGTGCGCTGAGGGCACTCCCCATCGCCAGAAACGCCATAATCGAAAGGCTGGTCAGAAGTTTAGGCATCGTTTCCCCATCTAGCTCTGAATCTCTGCTGTGCTCTAGCATGGCGCGCAGAAAGTGTCAGGATCAAAACGGAAAAATCACGACATGGCCAGCAGGTTTATGCCAGCACAAGGATGCCTGATCAGATAGAAGTGCGAGCGGAAAGCGCGTTGCCTTATCGGCTAGCAGCAAAAAGAAAGAGGCCTTTCGGCCTCTTCCTACGTTTCTCCCCGTCGGACTGGCCGACTTAGTTATTGAACAGGACGCTAGGACAGATGCGATCACCCGTCAACAGGGAAGGTCGTAAAAATGCGAAAAAAGGCCGCACCCGTAAGGCGCGGCCAGTCTGACAGGAAGGAAGTCACCCGCAACCAGAGGACAATTGGCTCCGGGCATGAATTCAGACTGGCATGGAAGGGTTAATTAAGTATGGTCAGCCCGTGATCCTTTCTGGACAGGGGGTGTGAAGGTGCAGACTTCAATATTCGTGGGCGGCGGTGGCGCGGAATATGCCGAGCCTCAGGAACTCTTACTGAAGTACGGCAATCGACATGGGCTTGTCGCGGGGGCCACGGGCACTGGCAAGACGGTGACGCTGCAAGTTTTGGCCGAAGGGTTCTCGGATGCGGGCGTGCCGGTGATCCTATCGGACATCAAGGGCGATGTGTCGGGCATGGCGGTGGCGGGCAGCCCGGACACCAAATTGCACGGGCCGTTCATGGAACGCGCGCAGAAAATCGGCTTTGACGGGTTTCGCTATGATGCCTTCCCGGTGATCTTCTGGGACCTTTTCGGCGAGCAGGGGCATCCGGTGCGCACCACGCTGTCCGAAATGGGGCCGCTCTTGCTGTCGCGGTTGATGGGCCTCTCGGACGCGCAAGAGGGCGTGCTCAACATCGCGTTTCGCGTGGCCGACGAAGAGGGGCTGCCGCTTCTTGACCTCAAGGACCTGCAGGCGCTGCTGACATGGGTGGGCCAGAACAGCGCCGATCTGTCGCTGCGCTATGGCAATGTCGGGGTGTCCTCGGTCGGGGCAATTCAGCGCGCGCTCTTGGTGCTGGAAAATCAGGGGGGGGCGCATTTCTTTGGCGAGCCTGCTCTGGCGCTTGAAGACCTGATGCGCGTGACCCCGGAGGGGCGTGGCTATGTCAATATACTCGCTGCGGATCGGCTGATCAATTCGCCCCGCCTCTACGCGACATTCCTGCTCTGGCTCTTGAGCGAGTTATTCGAGACACTGCCCGAGGTGGGCGATGTAGAGAAGCCAAAGCTCGTGTTTTTCTTTGACGAGGCACATCTGCTGTTTGAAGACGCACCGAAGGCACTTGTGGACAAGGTCGAGCAGGTGGCGCGGCTCATTCGGTCCAAGGGGGTGGGCGTTTATTTCATCACCCAGAACCCCGATGACGTGCCCGAGGATATTCTTGGCCAGCTTGGCAACCGGTTTCAGCACGCGCTGCGCGCCTTTACTGCGCGGGATCAAAAGGCATTGAGTCGCGCCGCCGAGACCTATCGGCCCAATCCGCGCTTTGACACGGTCGAGGCGATCCGGGATGTGGGCGTGGGCGAGGCCGTGACCTCGATGCTGCAAAACAAAGGCGTGCCGGGCGTGGTCGAACGCACGCTCATTCGCCCGCCGGCGACACAGCTTGGGCCTTGCGATGCTGCCACGCGCCGCGCGGTGATCGCGGGATCACCCGTGGCGGGCAAATACGAGGTAGCGATTGATCGCCAGTCCGCCCATGAGATATTGGCGGCACGGGCCGAGGCCGCAGCGCAAGAGGCAGAAGAGGCCGAGGCGAAGATTGCCGCAGAGGCCGCCGCCGAAGAGGCAGAGGCCGCGCGCGAGCGCGAGTTCAAGGCCGCGCGGCGCTATTCCCCCGGTGCCTCGACCGGTCAGAGCCGCCGCGTGCGCGAACCCGACAGTCTCGGGGGGGCGCTTGCCTCGGCGGTGATGAAGGAATTGACCGGCACCACGGGACGCCGCATCGTGCGGGGCATCCTCGGCGGGCTCTTCAAGGGGCGCTGAGGGCGCGCCCTCTCAGGGTTTGGCCGCGCGTTGCAGCATGCCAAAGAGGTCGCGGGGATCGTCCGGGTCTGCCAGAAGGTCGAGTTCCAGGAAGAGCTCGGTTCCCGCGATATGGTCGCGCACATAGCGTAGGGCTGAGAAATCCTCGATGGCAAAGCCCACGCTGTCAAAAAGCGTGATCTCATCGGCGCTGCTGCGCCCCTTGGCGGTCCCGTTGATCACCTGCCACATCTCGGTCACGGGGTGGTCCAGGGCAAGCTGCTGGATTTCGCCCTCGATCCGGGTCTGTTCGGGATATTCGACATAGATGGTCGAGCGGCGCAGCACGCCGGGGGCCAGTTCCGTCTTGCCCGGACAGTCGCCGCCGATGGCGTTGATATGCACACCCGCCCCCACCATGTTGTCGGTCAGGATCGTGGCATATTGCTTGTCCGCCGTGCAGGTGGTGATGATCTGCGCGCCTTCCATGCTTTGCTCGGGGGTAGAGCAACTGACCACCTCTAGCCCGAGACCGCGCAGGTTGCGGGCGGCCTTGGCGGTGGCGGCGGGGTCGATGTCATAAAGGCGCACGGATTTGAGGCCGCAGATTGCCTTCATTGCCAGCGTCTGGAACTCGGACTGTGCACCATTGCCGATCATCGCCATGATCTCGGCCCCCTTGGGGGCCAGATACTTGGCCACCATTGCCGAGGTGGCCGCCGTGCGCAGCGCCGTGAGCACGGTCATCTCGGACAAGAGCACCGGATAGCCGTTGCCCACATTGGCCAAGAGGCCAAAGGCGGTGACGGTTTGCAACCCCTCACGGGTATTCTTGGGGTGGCCGTTCACATATTTGAAGCCGTAAACCTCGCCATCCGAGGTGGGCATGAGCTCGATCACGCCTTCTTCGGAATGGCTGGCGATGCGGGGGGTCTTGTCGAACAGTTCCCACCGGCGGAAATCGGCCTCGATATAGTCGGCCAGACCGCGCAGCATCGGCTCGATCCCGATGTGATGCACCAGCTTCATCATGTTGTCGACAGAGACAAAAGGCACCAGAGCCTTGTGGGAGGGGGAAAGCGTCATCCTTGGGTCCTTAGCTATAGGCCTGGGTCGGGCGGTCAAAGACGCGGCGACCAAAGGCCGAGGCCGCGAGGTCAACCATCACCTGCGCCGTGCGCCCGCGTTCATCGAGAAAGGGGTTGAGTTCCACCAGATCGAGCGAGGTCAGGAGCCCGCTGTCGCAGATCATCTCCATCGTCAGATGCGCCTCGCGGATCGTTACGCCGCCCGGCACCGTGGTGCCCACGGCGGGGGCAAAGACCGGGTCGATGAAATCGACATCAAGGCTGACATGCAGCGCGCCACCCACGCTCGCCACGCGGTCAAGAAACGCGGCAAGCGGGCGGGAAATACCCTCTTCGTCGATCACCCGCATGTCGTGGTAGCGGATGCGGCTGGCCTGAAGCGCCTCGCGTTCTGCCCGGTCCACGGAGCGCAGACCGAGAATGCAGATGTTTTCCTCGGGCACCGGATGGGCCACCGGGGGAAAGCCGTGAAACCCGGCGCGACCCGTGACATAACCAAGCGGCGTGCCGTGCAAATTGCCCGAAGCGGTGGTTTGCGGCGTATGAAAATCGCTATGGGCATCAAGCCAGAGCACGAATTGCGGGCGCCCCGTGGCGGCGGCATGATTGGCCACACCTGCCACAGACCCGAGCGAGAGGCTGTGATCACCACCCAGAAAAATCGGCAGCCCCTCGTGCATCGCGTCCTCGGCCGTTTGCATCAAGATTGACGTCCAGCCGGCCGTTTCCGCAGGTGCATGCACATGCAGGGGCAGGGCGGGATCGACCGTAGCCGGGGCAGGGCAGAGATTGCCAAGGTCGCGCAAGCTATGCCCGAGATCACCAAGCGCCTCGGCCAGCCCTGCGGTGCGATAGGCATCGGGACCCATCAGGCAGCCGCGCCGGTCCTTGCCGCTATCCACCGGGGCACCGATCAGAAGTATGGTTTGAGAAGTCATGGAATAGTCTCCAAACTACGCTGACTTTTAGTGTGCTGCCGAATTGAGTTGAACTGAAGGGTGATATTTGCACAAATAGGGGATATTTTGTACAAAGTGGACCCAGATAGTTTCGAAATGGATGATACTGATCACAAATTGATTTCTATATTGCGTCACGATGCACGCGCCTCGCTGTCGGATCTGGCAATTGATCTCGGGATATCACGCACCACGGTGCGGGCGCGCATCGAGCGGTTACGTGCTGGCGGTGAAATTGTCGGGTTCTCGGTCGTGTTGAGGGGCGATGCTGGTCGCGATCCGGTACGTGGCCTCATGATGTTGGGGATCGAGGGGCGCGGTACGGATCGGATCATTCGTCAGCTCAACGGTTTGAGTGCAGTACGCGCAACCCATACAACGAATGGTAGATGGGATGTGATCGTCGAGATTGGCACAGCGACACTTGAGGAATTGGACAAGATTCTCGCGCAAATCCGACGGTTCGACGGGATTGCGCAATCCGAGACCAGCCTGTTGCTCAATACATGGAAATCAGGGGGCTGACGACGATTCAGCGCACGCGAAATGCCATAAGCCAAACCGCCGCAAGCCCGAGTGACGCCAGCATGTTCCAGCTTGCCATCGAGAGGCCAAACATCTCCCACGGAACCTCGTCGCAGCGCACAAGTGGTGCCGACATGATTTGATCGAACAGGTCGTCAGTGCTGATGCCGCTCGCGCCAGACGACGAGCAACTGGTTGGCCCCTGCCACCAGCCGCGCTCGACGCCGGTGTGATAACCGCCGATTGCGGCGGTTGTGAGGGCTGCGGCAGCGCCACCAACTGCCATAAACCGCGGCAGAGCGACGAGTGCCAATACCCCAAAGCCGATTGCGATCCCATGGGGCCATCGCTGCCAGATGCAGAGTTTGCAAGGTGCCATCCCACCAAGATGCTGAAACCCGAGCGCGCCCAGCATGAGCGCGAGGGAACCTCCGGCAGCTATTAGTATGAGGCGTTTTTGAGAAAGGAGCATCACAGGAACCTCGTTGCGTAGAACCCGCCAAAGAGCAAAACCACAAAGACGATGGTCATCAATCCTAGGCGTCGTTCGATGAAATCCCGTATCGGAGCGCCATATTTCCATAGAAGCGCTGCGACCAAACAGAATCGGATACCGCGCGCTAGTATAGAGGTGGCGATGAACACCCCAAGTGGCATACCGGTCCAGCCTGACATGATGGTGATCACCTTGTAGGGAAAGGGAGTGACCCCGGCCGTCAGCACGGCCCAAAAGCCAAAATCGTTAAACCGCTCACTGAAGGCCGTCATAGCGTCACCTTTCCCCAAAGCATCAAGAATGGGTTGACCGATTTCCTGAAAGGCGAACGCTCCGATGGCGTATCCCAAGAGACCACCTAGAACTGAAGATACGAGTGCGACCGCCGCAATAAGCCATGCCCGATTGGGGCGGGCCAGGATCATTGGGATCATGAGCACATCGGGTGGGATCGGAAATACCGAGCTTTCAACAAAGGAAACTGCGGCCAACGCCCATATTGCATGCCGGTGTTCGGCCATGCGGATCGTCCAGTCATAGAGAGCACGGATCATTTTGGATCTCTTTGTTGATCTATCGCGACACATCATGCCCACATGCCGGGGTCAAGGGCAGAGAGGATTAAGCCACAGATTCCGGCGAAAATGCTGTTTCGCCACTGGACGAGGCCTGCGGGCTTCGCTAATTACCACAGCGGGCCCAAGTGGCGGAACGGTAGACGCAGCGGATTCAAAATCCGCCGCCTTTACGGGTGTGTGGGTTCGAATCCCACCTTGGGCACCACCTTGGCCTCTTGATGGCCCTGTTTTTCAAGTATATCAGGCACTTCGCTCCCATCCCGAGACACAAATCGGGACACTTATGGGACACATGCGATGGTGATGATGATGAAACTCAAGTACGTGGATGAACTGCCGGGGGGTCGCAAGCGATTCCGTAAGCGTTGGCCTCATGCCGTTTTTCAGGTTCTTGGCGAGAAGTACTTTCAGGTACCCATGAAGGCGCGTGAGGGTGCTGCCCTAGTGGCCGAGCAGGAATCGCTCTTGGCCGAGTATGAGAAGATTGTTGCCAAGGCTAAGCGCAAGGCTGCGGGGCGGGGGCAGCTATCACCGCTTGAGCATTGGAGGGAAGCAACTGCCGAGGCCAAGGCCATGGTGGCAGCGATCAAGGGTAGCCTTGAAGAGGATGAACGGCGGGAAATCTTGGCTGATGATCTCCACCAGCGTGGGGCTGACCCGATCTTGGTCAAGGCGGTGATGCAGCCTGAGGCCGAGGAACCTCCCGTGACAATGCTCGACGCCAAGAAGATGTACTTCGCCGAACGTGTCGAGGGCGAGAAGGGCAGGTACAAGCGGGACCAGCTTGAGCGGGTGTGTAGTCGCGTCGAGAAAGCGCTCGGCCCCCTTAGCAAACTCCCCTTGGTGGACCTAAAACAGGAACATAAGCGAAAACTGCGGGACTCCCTTTTAGCGGAGACCAAAGCCGATGGGTCCCCTCTGTCCACCTCTTCTCTCGAACGTGAGCATAAGACTCTGGTGGCGATGGTCTCTCTAGCAATCACGGAGTTTGATCTTGAGGGCAAGGCGTCGAACCCGTTTAAAGGCATGGATTTGACCCGTAGGGATGCACCACCAGTGCCTGACGGGTCCGTGCGCGAGTCTCTCCCTGATGATGTAATCAGGGCTATGAGGGCGCGCGTTAGGGACAACGCCAAGGAACCCGCTCTGGCCCTGATTTGGCGTCTCTTGGAGGGTACCGGGTGCAGGGTGGCCGAAGTGGTAGGCCTTCGCGTCGAAGACGTCGATATAGACCACACCTATCCCCACCTTCGCATCCGCTGGCATGAGGGGCGCAGGGTCAAGACCAAGGTGTCTATCCGTGACGTTCCCCTCGTGGGTGACGCTCTGGAAGCCGCCAAGGAGGCCCTCAAGCTGGCAGAGAGGGAGACCATGCTATTCCCTAAGTATGATCACACAGGCGGCCCTGAGGCTGTCTCTCAGGCTCTCATGAAACACCTTCGGGTGATCACGAAGGACAAGCGGCATGTGCTGCATTCCCTGCGCCACAATATGAAGGATTGGTTCTTGCTGGCCAAGGTGCCAGAGCGGGATGAACACCGCATCCTAGGGCACTCTCAGGGGGGCATTGGGGATAGCGTCTATGGGGGCAGTGAGGCGCGGTTGAAGGCCACCCATGAGTCAATGGAGAGGGCAATGGAGGAGGCACCTTAGAGGGAGCGGGGGGTGGTAACCGGGTCATCCCTCAGTGCCCGCAGACGTTCCACCTTGCGGAGATCGTCGAGGGTGGCCGCTCGGTGGACCGGCTTGGGTTCCGGCTTGGGTTTCCCGAGGGCGAGGACGTCTGCGATACTGTCGCACTGTTTGAAATCGGACATGCGTGTCCGTTTTGCCTCGGCTACCAGCATGTAGCGGCGGGCGTGTCGATCAGTGAACGCGCAGTTCGCCGCGACCCACGGCATGAACTCCCCATGGGGTTTCTCTGCTTTCACCGCCATCAGCATGTCTCCGATCTCGGCAGCGATGTCCTTGGCGGTGCGCCCGAGGCGCATCACTTCGCGGTGCCTGTCGTTGATCGACATGGCAAGCCGCAACTGTGTCCACCTTCAACTTCCGTGGCTTCGACCTCCGCTGCGTCGAGATAGACGGGCAGCCGTGGTTCGCGGCTAAGGACATCTGCAACGCAGTCCTCCTCCCCAATGTCTCAATGGCCCTCATGAACATCAATCCGATTGACGTTCAAGATTATCGCCTCCGCGAAACCAAAGGTGGGCGGCCCAACAAGATGGTCTCCGAGAGTGGCCTCTACAAGATCATCATGCGCAGCGACAAGGCCGAGGCCAAGGCGTTCCAAGATTGGGTGACCCGCGACGTCCTGCCTGCCATCCGCAAGGACGGAGGCTACATCATGGGCGAGGAGAAGGTTGCCCCCTCAGGCTGACCATTGGGGCCAATCTAAGGGGGCTGTTGGTCACCGCGAGAAGGTGATGATCTTCTGCCGCACGGCCACCTGAAATGGCACCTCTGCGCCACCGTTCAGGACCACCAAAAGACCGCCCCGGCCATCGGGCTTGTGACCATAGCCTGCCGTCTCCAAGGCGTCCATCACGTCGTCGGCCATGTAGCGGTCTGCCCGCTCTAGAAAGGCGTCTGCCACGGTGTCTAGACCCTTGGTGCTGTTGCTCATGGCAAGATCACGGGCACCCTTGGCTAGTGCTTGGTAGTGCTGCGGGTGGTCCTTCACGAAGGCCTCAAAGGCATCCTCGTCGGTGACCCCGAGGGCCTCCATGTGGCTAGTCGCTGCATCATAGAATGCGACGTGGGCGGTGTTGAGCATTTCGGCAACCTGATGGGGTTCGAGACCAGCTTGGGAAGCCATAGTGGCGAGGTGCTGGGCAGAGACCTCGCCCCGATTGATGATCTCATCCATGGCCCTGATCGTGGCCCCCGGCTGAAAGCTCTGAACAATGTCGGTCATGATCTTCTCGCCTTCGTCTCCGATGGTGAACGGTGCGGGGGTAGACCCCTTGTCATCGTTGCCGTCGTCACCGTTGCCACTTCCCCCCGCTGCCTTTGCTGCTGCCATCGGGGTCTCCGAATAGCTGCCATCAGGGTTTCGCTGAAGGTAGCCGAGAGAGACCGCGACCTCTACTCGGGTGGCCATGCCGCCGGGAAGCGTGACTCGGTCCTTGCCGGTCAGAGAGCGGTTGTGAATGAGGCCCCCGCCTTCGGTACGGGCCGAGGCCAAGATACCATCCGATGCGTTGACCCCTTGGTCTGCCTGATATTCGCGGCTGCTGTTATCCACGATGGTGGATTGACCATCCCGATAGGTGATTTCCATGTGTGCCGAGGTTTCGACCTTGGGGCCTCGGGGCATGTCTGCGGGCACAAGGTTGCTGGTGCTTTCGGCTTTGCCGGATGCGGTGTACCAATCGCTCATGATGTATTCCTGTCTTGGTTCTGGTGGAGTGTGAGTTGAACTGCCGTTAGGCGTGTGACGCTTGGCTGGAGGAGGATGCTGCGCGGGTATCGTTTCCCGTCTTGAAGTCATCGGAGGCCAGAACAGCTTCCAGACCAGCGGCCATGAGGGCTGCGACGACCTCTGCCCTAGAGATTTCCTTGCCGGTGTTCTTGAGGTGCAACTTCTGGAGAACCCCCACCACGGCGATCTGGTCAATGCGAAGGCTGATGTTGATCCATGCCGACTTGTTCTGACCCCGGCGAGAGCGCGCGATATTGGCGTGGGTCTCCTCGGCTGCCATCATGTCGAGTATGGGCAGGAACCATAGGGCCTTCTGGCGAAGGAGGCGGGACCAGTAGTGGCGGCGGCGCTCTCCGAGCTTCGAGGCGTCAGTCTTGGTCGGGCGGATGTAGAGAGATTTCAGCATTGGGGTTTCCTTTGCAGGTGTTTGGGTTGCCGCGCTGGGTTGGGCAAAAAGGCTGTTTTGAGCGGCGTCGGGATGAATGCGAGGGTGTCCCCCCGGTAGACCTTGAGAAGGCCGTTAAATGCTGTGAACGGCGGAGCAATACTCGGCCACGGTAGCGACGGCATAGTGTTGTCGCGGGCGGCGTAAAAGTCGTCCACTTTTGCCCTTTCGGATTTCG